>JAYUSQ010000195.1:0-44131 GCA_043755595.1 Acidobacteriota bacterium
CCTCCTTGCCAAGCCAATCTTACTGCATGCCTCGCTGATTTTCATCGCTTTCAATGTTCGGACGAACATCAGGGCTTGCTTGCGCGCGCGGCTCGGTAACCTTGCGCGCGCGGGAGTTCGGTAACGGAGTGAGGAGTTCGGTAACGGAGTGACGAGTTCGGTAACGCCCCTACTTCATTACTAGCGCTATTGCGTAGTTGGGGTTCTTTTCGGCGGTCTCCATCATTTTGAGCAGCGCGGCAAGTTGGGTTTTGATGGCGGCGTCTTCGGGGATGGGGATGTTGCGGGTGTAGACGCGGATTTCGGCGGCGTCGGCGGGGCGGATGATTTCGGTGTGTTCGCCGATTGGGTAGTCGAGCGTGAGGTCGGAGATGTCTTTGGCGGTGAGGGTTTCGCGGAGCCAGTCGGAGGCGCTGTAGAGGTAAGAGACCAGGGCGGTACTGCCGCCGAGTTGGTAGGGCTCGATTCCTGCGGGGCGCACGAGGCATTTGGCTTCGACGATGCGGGGGGAGACGGCGAGGGCGGCGGCGAGGCGCTTTTTGCGATCCTCGACTTCGGGCAGGTCGACCGGGGGGGCACCGGACGGGAGGAGTTCGCGGATGGCGTTGGGGTCTCCGGTGGTCACGTACTTCTCGAAAGCCGGGGCGATCTTCGATTTGTAGATTCCCAGGTCGATTAACACCATGAAGGTTTCGAGGTCACGGGGCCTCGCTTTGGACGAAGCGGCGGTGGGCGATGGGACACCGGCTGCTTCCGATGAAGCGGGGGCAGATTCGGTTGAACCCGGCTTGCCGCCCATACACGACAACAACAGCATGGCTGCTGCTGTCGTGGCGGCCGCCAGTGGTAGGGTCGATCGCATTCCCGCTTTCGAGCTTACCTGATTGCGATGGTGCCTGGATTACTGCCGGCTCCGCCGTTGGAAACGACCAGCGGCACGGCGTCTCCTGGAGTGACACCGCTCGGAATCAGGAAATTGATTTGATACAGTCCGACGAACCCCGGGGCCAAGCCGCCGTAGAGAACCTGCGCGGGGACGCCTCCGACGGTGAGCGAAACAGGTAGCGTGGTGCGGGCGAGCGGCTCGGCTCCGGGGGCCTGGAAGCCCGCTTGCACCGGCTGATCGACGGCTCCGAGTCCGGTGGCGAACAGAATCGCGACGCCGCCCGAGGGCGCGGCATTGCCGGGTGCGATGAGCCGGCCCTGCACGTCGACCACGGCGGCCTGGCCGGTGCCGCGCTGGTTGCTGGTGAACATGCCGGGGGCAGATGGAGCGATCGTCACCGTTTCCGGCGTCGAGAGCGCGCCGCCGCGGCGGACGATGAGGCTCAACTCGGTGTTGACCGGCAGATCAAACGGCGCTTGCGTATTTAGCTGGCCATCGCTCGTGAAGAACAACGGCAGGAGTTTGCCGCCGAGCGATGCGCTGGTGGAACCGAGCGTGGTGGAGAGCGGGAGCGATTGCGAAACCGTCGTCGCGTCAGCTAACGCGAGGCCGAAGACGCTGGTCAGGATACCGGGCGCGAGCGGTTGGCCCAGGCCGAACGTTGCGCCACTGACTGCTCCGCCCGGCGCGATGACCGGCGGATTGCCGGTGCGCGCGATCACGCCGGTGACCGAATGCGTTCCCTTTACGCTGCGCGCGTCGTTAGTGAAATCACCGGTGACAGCGACTTCGGTATTTTGCGGCGCACGCGCGGTCCAGGTGGTGCTCCAGCGGCCGCGGCCGAGCGGGATCATGGCCTTCGGGCTGTCGCAGCAGGAGAAGCCGATGGTGGCCGAGCCGCTGTTGTGAGGCTCCGTGCAATCGTCCACGATTTCCATGTCGACGCCGGCGGGCCAGCCGACCGGGATCGAGAAATTTTGCTGGAGCGTGGTGAAGACACCGACCAGGCGTGTAGCCGTGCAACCGGCGAGAGCGCGGGCGGCGCTTTGATTCTCCTTGCCATCGGCGGAGGCGGGCGTCGCGGAGATACGCGGCACCACTTGCACGACTTCGATGTTGTTGGAGCTGCCGTCGGAGAATCGCACGACGAGCAGGGCGCGCCTCACGCCGGGTTCAGTAATCGAAGCCGGATCGGGCGTGAGGCGGAGTTCGAAGCGGGCGCCGGGGTTGACCGTTCCCGACGGAGGATCGACGGCGAAAAAGACACGGCCTTCGATGGGATGACGGCTGGTGGTGTAGGACAAGGTGGCGCGCGAGGGGTTGGTGATCGGGATTATGCGCGGGGAGGAACCCGTCATGATGAGGCCGGTTGGATCGGAGGTGGGCGTATTGGGCCGGTCCGCCGGGAGCACGTTGAGGACGATGGTGACGCTCTTCGATGGGTTCGCCGCGCCGTTGGCGGTGACTTCAATCGTGCCGTAATATTCGCCTGCGGCGAGGCCCGCGGGGGAGACTTGGACGGAGAGCGAGGAGACTCCGGGGACGCCGTTGCCGGTTGAGCCGGCTCCGACCGAAGTGGTGAACCATTGGCCGCCGGTGACGGTGGAGGAGGCAGCGCTCCAGGAGAGCGGGCCGCGCGGCAGGGCGACGACGTTGAGGTTTTGCGGCGCGGGGTTGGGGCCGTTTTGGACGGCGGTGAAGGTGAGTCCGACGGGCGAGACCTGCAGGATCACGGGCGCGGAGACGACGGTCATCACGACCGGCACGGACGCGCTAGCGGCGCCGCCAATGCTGACTGAGCCGGTGTAGGTTCCGACGGGAAGCGAGCCGGGATTCGCGGTGACGGTGATCCCGTTGAGCACCTGCGCGGAGGCAGACGCCGAGCCTGGGCTGGCGGAGAGCCAACTGGCCGCCGATTCGGCTTGAACGTTAACCGCGAGCGGAGTGGCACAACGGGCGGCGAGGCCAATCGATTTCGAGACTGCGCCCGTGCCCTGTTGGATGGTGAACTTCAGGCTTTCCGGCTGCGGCGCGATGGAGCAGTCGGCGAGGCGGGATGGCAACACGCGCACGGGATAGGAGCGGCTGGCGCTGGCGCCGCAAGAATCAATGACTTTGACGGCGAGGCTGAAGGTTCCAGTGACAGAGGTGCGGCCGGTGACGAGCCCTTGCCCATCGAGTGACAAGCCCTGCGGCAGGGCGGGGCCATCGATTGAGAACGTGTAGGGCGGTGTGCCGCCGCTGGCAGCGAACGCGATGGGGATCGCCTGATCGGCTCCCACCGGGGCGATCGATTCGGGGGAAACGATCGAGAGCACGGGGGCCACATTGAAGCGCAACTGCTGGCGCGTGGATTGGCCGGCGGAGTCGGTAACGATGAACGTGGCGAGGAAGCTGCCGTCCGATTGCGGCTGGCCGGTGATCTGGCCGGACGGGCTAATGGAGAGGCCTTGCGGCAGCCCGATGGCGGACCAAGTATAGGGCGGCGTTCCTCCGTTGACTTGGAGCGGCGTGCTGAAGCGGCACTCGACGGCGGCAGTGGGCAGCGAGAACGTGGGGATAGTGAAATTGCCGCTGGAGCTGCGTACGATCAACTGCACGTCGCCGGAAGCGGTTTGCCCCAGCGCGTCGCGGACGGTGAGAGTGAAATCGAAGTTACCGGAACTGGTGGGCGTGCCGGTGATGAAGCCGGCGGGATCGAGGATGAGGCCCGCGGGCAGCGTGAGGCCGGCGTCACGATTACCGGATCCCTCATTAGCGGCGGCGAGTGAGAAGGCGGCGGTTGTGGTGGCGGATCCGAGCGACCAACGGAAGGGCGCGAGTCCACCGGCGGCCGTGAGGGCGGCGGCATACGCGGTGTTCTGTTGGGCATCCGGGAGAATCTGCGTGGAGATGCGGACGCGGTTGCGCGTAGCGATCTGAAGGCTGACGCTGCTGGTTTGCCCGCGAACATCGGTGACCGTAGTGGTGAAGGTGGCGATGCCGCCGGTGGTGGGCGTGCCTGTGATTGCGCCTGCCGTCGACAGCGAGAGGCCCGCTGGAAGTGTGCCCTGCGTGACAGCCCACGTGAACGGCGCGGCGCCACCGGATTGCGTCAACGCCGCCGTGTACGGGATGCCGACTTGCGCTTCGGGGAGCGATGAGGTGTTCTGCAGGGTCGAGGCAATCACAATCGAGAGATTCGCGGTTGTGGATTGATTGACGTTCGATAAAGTGACGATGAACGGGAACGTGCCGGCGGCGGTGGGCGTACCGCCGATCGAGCCGGAGGGAGAAAGAGTCAGTCCGGTGGGCAGCGAACCGGAGGTGACCAAAATGGCGGACTGGCCAAGGCCGCCGCCAGTGTATTGGATGATAGCCGGCCCGTAGATCACGCCGACTTGCCCTGACGGCAACGACGTTGTTGCGATCGTGAACTGCGTTTCGACGGTAAGCGCGAAGATCGCGGTGGCGGTGCGTTGGGCGTTATCGGTGACGCGCGCGACGAAGTTGAAGAAACCGGCTCCAGTGGGAGTGCCGGTAATGGCGCCAGCCGAAGACAGCGACAATCCGGCCGGCAAGGCGCCGGTAGCGATGGACCATGTGTACGGCGCGGTACCGCCAGTGGCGGTTAGGGTCGAGGTGAGATACGCCACGCCGACAAAACCGGTTGGCAGACTGGTGACCGTGATGCCGAGCGGACTAGTTACGACGATCGTGAAATCAGCGGTGGCGTTCTGGCTTTCCTCGGCGACACGAACCTTGAAACTGAACGACCCTACGGCATTCGGTATGCCGGTAATCACGCCGGCGCCGGAGAGGGTTAACCCACTTGGCAACGCTCCAGAAGTAATAGACCAAACGAAGGGGCCGATGCCGCCTGCCGAGGTGAGGGTCGTGGCCGGGTAGGTGAGCCCGACTTGGCCGCCCGGCAAGGACGTCGTGGTGATGGTCAGGGAACCGATGAAGATATTCAAGTTCGAGGTAGCGGTTTGGCTGACACCGTCTGTGACGCGCACGACGAAACTGAATGAGCCGGAGCCGGTGGGCGTGCCGGTGATCGCCCCGTTGGCCGCGAGCGAAAGACCAGGGGGCAGGGCTCCGTTGCTGAGCGCAAAGGCGTAGGGGAGCAAACCACCAGATCCGGCCACGTTTGCCGAGTAGGCGACTGCGATTGTGCCGTTCGGCAGAGAGGTAGTGGAGATACTGACTGCCGGGCGAATTGTGAAGGAGAACGGAGCGTTGGAAGTTTGACCGGCCGCGTCGGTTACTCTGGCCGTGAAGTTGAAGGCCCCGCTGCCAGTGGGCGTGCCGGAAAGAACGCCCGTTTGGGAGAGTGTCAATCCACCGGGCAGAGCCCCGTTGGCCAATGTCCAGGCGTAGGGCGCGAGGCCTCCGGTGGCAGACAGAGTGGTGGAGGCATAGGCGATATTCACTTGCCCGTCGGGCACGGAGGTAGTGCTGATGCTAACTGCTGGTCGGACGACGATGGATAGACTCGCGGTCGCCGTGAAATTGGCATTTTCCTTCACCTGCACGGTGAAGTTGAACGTGCCGCTCGCGGTGGGTGTACCGGTGAGCGTGCCGGTTGACGACAGAGTGAGTCCGCCAGGCAGGGCGCCCGACAATACGCTCCACACGAAGGGCGGGTTGCCGCCGGTGGCCGTGAGGTTCGTGGCCGGATAGGCGAGGTTTACTTGGCCGTTGGGGAGCGAAGTGGTGGTGATGGTTAGTCCGGAACCGACAGTGATCGATAGTGGAGCGTTGGCGGTCTGGCCGATTCCATCGGTAACGCGCACATCAAAGCTGAAGGTTCCGCTGCCTGTGGGTATTCCCGTGATGGCGCCGCTGGCAGCCAGGGTGAGGCCCGCCGGAAGCGATCCGGTGGTCAGCGCGAAAGTGTACGGAAGCGACCCGCCGGTTGCGGCAACGTTCGCCGAGTATGAGAGCCCCACCGCGCCGCCGGGCAGCGTTGTGGTTGTGATGCTAACCGCCGGACGGATCACGATGGATAGATCCGCCGTCCCCGCAGCGTTGGCGTTGTCCTTCACTTCAACTCTGAAATTGAACGTGCCGCTGGCGGTGGGCGTGCCAGTGAGGACCCCACCGGAGGAGAGGTTGACACCTGCGGGTAGCGCTCCCGACAATATGCTCCACAGTAATGGAGCCGTGCCGCCCGACGCCGTCAGGTTGGTGGCTGCGTAGACGATGTTGACCTGCCCGCTGGGCAGAGTGGAAGTGGTGATGACCGGAGCCGTGCCGATTGTGATCGACAACGATGCGTTGGCGATCTGGCCGATGCCATCGGTGACGCGCACGTCAAAGACGAAGGTCCCGCTGCCGTTGGGCGTTCCCGTGATAGCGCCGTTCGCAGCCAGGCTGAGTCCGCCAGGCAGCGATCCGGTGGTCAGCGCAAAGCTGTAAGGAAGCGAGCCGCCGGAGCCTACTATGTTGGCGGTGTAGGACACGCCGACTGAGCCGTTCGGAAGCGACGTGGTCGAGATGCTGACGCGGGGGCGGATGACCGGGACCAGGATGACATCGGCCGTTTGGCCCGCTGAATCAGTGACTCTGGCGGTGAAGTTGAAGCTGCCGCTGACCGTGGGCGTACCTGAAACTGCCCCGGCAGACGAGAGAGTCAGGCCGTTGGGCAGCGCGCCGGCGAACAGGCTCCAAGTGTAGGGAGAGAGGCCGCCGGTGGCTCCGAGGTTGGTTGTCGCGTAAGGTACGCCCACTTGACCGTCCGGGATGTTGAAGGTGGTCACGCTGACCGGTGGCCGCACCAGGATCGATAGAGATGCGTTGGCCGTTTGAGTCAAGCTGTCGGTGACGCGCACGACAAAGTTAAATGTGCCGTTGACGGTAGGCGTGCCGGACAAACTGCCCGCTGGCGATAGTGTGACGCCGTTTGGAAGCGCGCCGCTGAAGATGCTCCAGGTATACGGCGATTGGCCGCCGTTGACGCCGAGGACGACCGAGCCATACGACAGACCCTGTTGGCCATTCGGCAGGGACGTGGTGGTGATGGACGGCGGAGTTCCCGAGGCGCTAGTGATCGTGAAAGCGGTGTTGGGCGGTGGGGTGAGGAAGCGCGGCACGGGCAACGTTGCGCTGGCGGCGATCGAACCGGTGTCTACCGGCCCGAGCGACAATCCGACTTGCACCGTTCCGGGCGAGGCCACTGAATACGAGACCACGACGGGAAAATTCAACCTGGCATCGCCATCTATTTGGGGATCCGCGAATACTTCCCAAACGGCCGTGGCCGCGCCGCTGGCATTCGGTAGCTGCACGACCGGTGTGCCATCTTGGATTACCGTCGTGGGCGCGATGATCGCTCCGGTGGCGGGGTTGATGAGGCGAACGGCGGGGACGGCGGCGATACTTCCGGCCGTAGTCGCGTTGGTTCCGACCCAGATGTTGACGCCTGCAGGAATGCCGGTGAATCTAGCCTCCAGTCGCGTACCTTGCTTGGCGAGCCCAGCCTCATTCAGCAGGTTGACCGCCGTGAAGGTGGGGACGTAGAAACCGGTTTCGACAGACCCGTACGTAGACGGAACATTGTCGGCGGAGTTCGCCGAGGGATTCGCCACCGAGGTCGCGGGGTTCCGCCTGAAGAAGGACCGGATATTGGAATTTTCCGCGTATCTGAGGAGGAAGGAGGCGGTCGTAGTGTCGCTGACGAAGGGGTTTTGAGGAATGGATGCCGAGTAAACCGGAGGAATCCCGGTAGGTCCGCCGGATGTATTGGTTTGCAGAATAGTGACTGGCGGGAGGATGCTTGCCACGGTCACACTCGATGGGCTGAGAGGAAGCGAGGCCCCAGCGCTGTTCAGGAGCGACACCGCAGCAGGGACCGAGGGGCTTAACGACGTACTGCCAGCCGTGCGGATATTGACCACGCGGAAAGTGCGGGTACCGGACCCCGGCTGAACGATGGGGATACCGGAGAACGTGACGGTATTGGCGTTGGTCAGGATGCCCTGATAGACGTTACGGTTCTGACCGGAGCCCGTGCCCAGAGGTTGGCCAATGGTAAAAGGGCAACTGAGCAATTCGCAAGGGAACTGGTTGCCGGGAGCGGGATCATCGATCATCAACAGCGCTTCGATGAGCGTTCCGAAATTATTGGAACCGAGTATGCGGCTGGTGACCGGTAGCGGCAGTGTGATGGCCACCGTGCCGGTCGGGGCGGGGCCACCTGTCGGAGGGCTTCCGCCGGTACATTGAATGACAAGATCGCCGACGCGGTCAGCTACGGATTCGATGCGAATGGCGCGCGGATTGGGGGACGAGAGCGTGCAGTTAAAAGTCTGCGCCCAGGAAGCCGCCGCGAAAAGCGCGGTCAAAAGTGCGAATCGGTAAACCATCCAAAATTCCTCCAATGGGACATGCGGCGCTGAAAACTCACTTAATAAACAGGCGCGAGAGGGGCGCAACACAATTCTTATAGTATATAGTCGTGGGTAGCTTGCAGCATGAATCTTAGAGTTTTTCTTTCAGTGGCTTGGTGGGCGTCAGCCGCTGCGTTGAGCGCTCAAACCACTCAGGGGCTTGTCGGTGGCAGAGTCCGGAACCTCTTGACGGCCGCTCCGGTCGCAGGGGCCGTTATCACGTACCAGAGTCTGGCAACTAACACTCGTGGCTCTGTATTGACGGGGAAGGATGGGTTCTACAACTGCCCGCTGCTGCCGCCTGGAAAGTACCGTATCCGCGCAGGGGCAGGCGAGGGGTTTCAAGCGCAGGAGGTTCAGGAGTTGGCCTTGCCAGTGGCCGGGCGCCTGGAGGTGAACTTCGACTTGCGGCCGGCGGCTGATGTTTTTGGCGCGGGCGCCTCTCGCAGTGTCCTGCTGCCGCGAAGCCAGACGATTGTGACGTTCTTCGGGCCGGACGTGGATACAAGCAGATCGGCCTCATTCGAAGCCGTGCGGAGCAGCCGGGGTTCGCTGGAAACCAGCTTGTCCGGCGTAATTGAGCCGAGCCAGATGACAGGCTTGCCGTTCGGCGGGCGCGATCTATACACAATGCTTTTGACGCAGCCGGGTGTCGCCGCCGATGCGGCTACGGCGCGCGGGTTGGGCTTAAGCGTGAATGGCCAGCGGCCTACTTCGGCGAATTTCTTGTTGGACGGTTTGGAGAATAACAACTATACGACGTCGGGGCCGATGACGGTAGTGGCTCCTGAAGCGATGCAGGAGTACCGGGTTTCGACTAACAACTTTTCGGCGGAGTATGGGCGCGCATCCGGGTTCATTGCGAACGCGGTGACTAAGTCCGGCGGCAATGGCTGGCACGGGATCGGTTATCTGAATCTACGCGACGATGCGCTGAACGCCAATGAATTCCAGTTCAACGCCGTTGGCCTGGCCAAGGCTCCGTTGCGGGAGTGGCAGCCGGGCGGGCAGATTGGCGGACCGATTCTGGCGGGGCGTTTGTTTAGTTCCACGGCGATCGAGTTACTGGACAATAAGAGCACGTCGCCGCAGCCGGTAACCTACTTGTTGCCGACCAGCGCTTTTGACCGGCTATTCCCGTTGGCAGGGCCAGTGGCCAAGCGGCTGATCGGCCAGTTTGCGCGGCCCGCGGTGGCTGAGACGCGTAACGCGACGGGTGCTTTCACGGTTTCTCCGCCTTTGAGTCAACGGCGTTGGCTGGGGTTGCAGAGGCTGGATTGGCTGCCGGGCGATGGGCGTCAGCGGTTGACGGGGAGGCTTTCGGTGCAACGTGTGGATCGGCCGGATTTCATTTACTCGCCCTACCCGGATTTTTCGAGCGGCCTTGAGCAGCAGCATGAGAGCGTGGCTTTGACGTATCAGCGCAATCACCGGCCGGGGCTAGTGAGCGAGTGGCGCGGCGGGTGGAGCCAGGACCGCGTGGGATGGGATCGGGCGCATCCGGAGATTCCGACACTGCTTTCGTCGGACGGAACTGAGCTGCCTGGGTCACCTGCATCCTACGGGTATCGCAACCGGAACCGGACGGTGGAGTTGGCCGGCAGTTTGTTGTGGACACGCGGCCGGCATGTGGCGAAGTTTGGCGCCGGCGCGCTGTTGCGTAGTCTGGCGGGGAGGCTCACATTTGGACGCGATGGGCTGGTGGTGTTTCCTTCGTTCCTTGAGTTTGTGGCCGATCAACCTTCTTTCTACTCGGTCTCAGTGGCGCGGCAGAGTCTGCCGGCTTACTCTCCAGTCCCGAGTTTCGATCGCGAGTATGGGTATCGCCAGTCTCATTTGTTCGCACAGGACACGGTTAAGCTGACTTCGCGCCTGGTGCTGAATTTGGGGATCCGGTATGAGGCGCTGGGAAGCCCGCGGAATACTGGCGCGGTGAAGGAAGCGTTGGTGCGTTTGGGTGCGGGAGCGAATTTTCCGGAACGGCTGGCTTCGTCATCGTTGAACTTTGGAGCGGGCTCTGGCAATCAGACTTTGTTTAGCACGGGGTCTGGAAATGTCGCTGGGCGATTTGGGTTGTCCTACGCATTGCGGTCCAACGGAGCAACCTTGCTGCGAGCGGCTTTTGGGACGTTCTACGACCGCCCCTATGACAACCTATGGCGCAACACCGCGAACAACAGCTTCACGCTGGCGCGATTCTTTGCCGATTTCGGCGAACGGCTGGACTATCTGCTGCCTTCGCAGGCGTTGCTTGCGAAGTTTCGCGGCCAACCGATCGACACCCGGTTTCCAAATTTGATTTTTGTCGATCCTGGTTTGCGCAGCGGCTACAGCCAGAGTTACTTATTCGGTATTCAGCATGAGTTGAGCAGAGCCTGGGGACTGGATGTCCACGCCGCGGGGGCGTTGTCGCGACGTTTGTTGACCACCGACATCGTGAATCGCGATTTCAGCGTGCCGACGGGCAATGGCAATTTTACGGGGCGATATAATCCTGCGCTGCCGGAGATATCTTACTTAGGCAGCCAGGGCCTGGCGAACTATCATGCGTTCACGGCGGTGCTGCGCGGGCGAGCGAGCCGCGTGCAGATGCAGGCATCGTATACATGGTCGCACTCGATCGACAATCAGAGCGACCCGCTCGACGGAGACTTGTTCGATCTGGCGTTCACGCGGTCGACAGCCACGGTGGGCACGCTTCGGCCTCGCGCTTCGTTTTCGCGGCAATTCGATTCAAGCGGCGATCGCGGGAACTCGGATTTCGATCAGCGGCAAAATCTGGTGTTCTTCTCTTTGTGGGATCTTCCTCGTCCGTTGGCCGGAGGACGTCTGGCGCGGGTGGTGTTGCGCGATTGGAAGGTTTCGCAGATGGCGGCCTTCCGATCAGGCTTCCCGTACTCCGTTTTCGGGACGGCTCGCATCGCTCCGCCGGGGCAGGGCGTACTCTACAACGTGCGGGCGGATCTGTTGGGGGCGGCTGACGCACGGCGGCCAGTTGCGGGCGGCGTCGCGCTGCTGGAGCGAACGGCTTTTAAGGACCCGGCCGCGGGCTTGCAAGGGACTTCGGGGCGCAACGCGTTTCGCGCGCCGGGACTATATAATCTGGATGCTTCGATCAGCCGCTCCTTCCCGATGCCTATGCTGGGCGAGGCTAGCCGTGTATCGTTTCGCTGCGATTTTTTCAATCTGCTGAATCACGCCAATTTAGGGCAGCCGAATAATCAACTGGGGCTGGCGGGCTTTGGTACGGCACGCTTTGGCCGCGAGGGTTCTCCCTCATTCTTTCCCGCCCTGCTGCCATTTCAGGAACGCGGCCGGCAGGTTCAGATTTTGTTGCGTCTGGAGTTTTAAGTTAGCATCAAAGGGATATGGTTATCTGGAAAAATCTTGAGCTGCTGAAGCGGACCCGAGTGCGCACCTTTGAGTTGGTGCACGGGCTGACGCAGGTGCAAATGGATTGGGTTCCGCAGCCTGGCAAATGGTCGGCGAGTGAGCAATTGGACCATCTGGTTTTGGCCGCTTCGCTTTACCACAAGCAGATGGAAGAGCTGATTAGCTTGGCGAAGGCGGGGCGTCCGACCGAGATCCGGCGGACCATGAAGGACATCAACTTCCGCCCGAATTTCATACCGGAAGGCGCTTTGCCCTTGTTCGAGATTCCGTTCACGGTGATGAATTTGTTTATCCCGAGCGGCGTGCGGGAGCTACTAATACGGCGTCAGATTTTCCCGGCACAACGGCCGGATATTGCACGCCCGGTGAGCGGGAAACCGAAAGCTGAGCTGACCCGGGCGCTGGAAAGGTCTCTGCGCGCGACCGTGGAATTGCTTGAAGGTAACCGCGAAATGCCGTTTTCGCGGATGACGCTGGAGCATCCGGTGTTGGGTAAGAACGATCTGCCATTCCTGGTGAAGCTGACGGCGCTGCATGAGCAACGCCATCAGGAACAGATCCGGGAGATTGTGATGGCGGTTCCGGCGGCGCCGCCTGCGATGGCGGGCGCGGCCTAGGTTTGTGCGTGTTGGCGCGGCCACTCCTTCGAGATGGATCTTCCTGCCCGGCCTCGATGGAACCGGGTTCCTATTTGAAGATATCCTCAAGCTGCTTCCACCGGGCGTGGAGGCCACCGTTGTAAGCTATCCCAGTCAGGCTCCATCTGACGCGGCAGACCTTGGCCGTCTTATTGACGCTTCCTTGCCGGCAAGTGAACCGTACTTATTGGTGGCTGAATCATTCTCGGGTCCCCTGGCTTTGAAAGCAATCAGCCGGCATACGGGCCGCCCGGCCGCACTTGTTCTCTGTTCCTCTTTCGGGCGATCACCGATCTCGAGACAAACCAGTTCCGCGATGCAGATGATTGGCGGTTCAGCGATACTTCGTAGCCGGCTTCCTACTTGGCTGATCCGGAGATATCTGATAGGGGATGTCCCAGACAGGTGGGTTCAAATGTTTAGGAGAGCGGTCGCGGAGCTTTCGGATGATGCATTCAGGAGCCGATTCAAGGTCCTTGACGAATACACGGAAGCTTTCGTGCCGCGCGCGGTCTCGATCCCGATCCTCTATGTCCGTGCGAAGCAAGATCGATTAATTCACAGCCGTGATGTTTCCTGGCTCCACGAACGCTTTCCCAACATGGCGATAGGTGAAGTTGACTCGCCACACTTCGTCCTTCAATGCCAACCACAGCGGGTGGTCGAGCTGATTCTGGATTTCCTGCGTAACAGGACAGTGCATAGGCCGTAACCAAGATAGGCCAATTAGTCTATTTGGAAGATGGGGGACGGGTTCACGCTCGAATAGTCCCCCGCCGCCTTAAGTCTATTTGGCGCCCGCTCCGCTTCGGGCGATGATGCCCTTGGTTTCGTCCACTGTCAACATCTGATTGGCCGGGACGCCGCCGAGTTTCTGCTTGACGCCGCTGGGCCATTCGATCTCAAGCGACGATACGCTCTTTTCGGCGCCCAGGCCGAAGGTTACGGCCAGGTCGGATTGCGAGCAGTAACTCGATCCGCTCTTCACCCAACTCCACTTTTGACCGGCGCTGGTTCCAATGCGCACGATCGCACCGATGCCGTCGCGATTGGATTTTGAACCGACCGTGCGCACGCACAGCCAGTTGTTCTTGTTGCCACCGTCGTTGCGGAATAAATAAGCCGGGCCGTGGTTGGTGGTCATGAGCAGGTCGAGGTCTCCGTCGTGGTCAAAGTCCGCATAGGCCGCGCCGCGCGCCACCACTTGACGGTTGAACTCGGGGCCCATAGTTGCGCCTACGGTTTCGAATTTCTTCTTGCCCACGTTGCGGAAGAGAAGTGGCGCTTGTTTATATTGGATTTTCGGCTGGACGCGGCCGATCTCCTCTTCGATGTGGCCGGTGGCGGCAAAGATATCCTGATGGCCGTCGAGATCATAGTCGAAGAAGAAGACGCCGAAGGATAGGAAGAGCAGGCTGGAACGGCCGACGGCGGACGTTGGCGCCTCATCTACAAAGAGGCCCTTGCCCTCGTTGTGATACAAGCCAAGCATCTGATTCGAGAAGTTACCCACGAGTAAGTGAGGCCTGCCGGAGAAATCATAGTCGTTCGCGTCGGCGCCCATGGCTCCGCGCGCTACGCCATCTTCGCCAAACGCGACACCGGCCGCCATCGCTTCGTCGGTGAACGTGCCGTTTTTATTGTTGCGGTAGAGCTTGTTGGGCTGCGTGTCATTGGCGACAAAGATGTCCGGCCAACCGTCCGAATTATAGTCGAAAATAGTTATCCCGAGCGACTTACTATTCGGGTCGCCGACACCGGCTTTGACCGATTCATCCGCAAAACGATCACCCAGGTTGTGGAACAACTTCGAACTGGTTCCTTTGTAGGACTCCGGCGTGCAGTATGACTTTGTCGCGCCGTCGAGCGAACACCACAAGTCAGCCTTGGCGTTCCACTGGACATAGTTGGCGACAAAGAGATCGAGCTTGCCGTCCTTATCGTAGTCAAGCCAAGCGACGCTGGTGGCGAAGTTGGCGTTGACGATTCCCATTGCCTTCGTCACATCACGGAACTTGCCTTTGCCTTCGTTGTGAAAGAGCCGGTCGCCTTCCAGCGCAGTAATGTACAGGTCGGGTTTGCCGTCGTTGTCGTAGTCTCCGGCGGCAACGCCCATCCCATACATTTCGACATCGAAGCCGCTGCCCGCCGTCACATTGGCGAACGTGCCATTCTGGTTATTCTTGTAGAGCGCTGGGAGCGAACGGCGCCCACGCGGCGTCCAATCCTTGCTGTTGACAAGGACAATGTCCTGCCAACCGTCGCCATCGAAGTCGACAAAAGCGCCGCCCGCTCCGAGCGTTTCGGGGAGATATTTCTTGCCGGCCCGGCCGCTGTTGTGCGTGAACTTGATACCGGCGGCTGCGGTTACGTCGGCGAATTTCACCTGAGCCGTCAGGGCCTGGGTGGCGGCCAGTGCCGCAACTAAAGTTGTTACCAGTCTCACTCGCTTTCCTTTACTCGCACAGGTTTTCCGGTGATGGCCAGTTTGGGCGCACCGGATTTTGCGGGCGCTTTCGTGCTGGCGGCCGGTGTTTTGGCCTGCTGTCCATCGAGTGCGTTCGCGTGGTCATGAATCATCTGTCTTTCGTTGTTATCTTCGGGGCTAATCATACGGCGCTTGGCGGTGATCGACTGCGAAGACTCTTCCACCTTGAAGCGGCGGAACAGCTTTTCTTCGCGGGCGGCATCCTCTTTCATGTCGAGGCCGCGATAGGCCAGCATCGCCGTATAGTGCATCTGGATGTCTTCGGGGTCGACCTCACAGACCTTCTTGATCATTTCGATCGACTCTTTGTACTGGCGCTTGAGGAAATAGATACGCGCCATTTGATTGAGCACGACCCGATCGCGCGGATAAAGAGCGGTGGTGACCTTCATCGACGCGATGGCGGCGTCATAGTCGCCGTCGGTTTTTTCAATCAGGCCTTTGAAATAATGGATTCGGCCCAGGCTCTTGTCGAGCGCGAGCGCTTTGGCGATGAAGGGTTTGGCTGCGTCGGTTTCGCCTTCCTGGATTAGAGCCCGCGCGACGTTCAGCCAACCGTCGGCATAGCCGGGGTCCGATTCAGTGACACGGGTAAAGGCGTATTCGGCGCCCTTCAAGTCACCTTGCAGAAGCATGCCGATGCCCCAGTCATTCCAACGTTCCCAGTATTCGCGCTTGACCACCGGCTTCCAATCCGGCTCCTCATTGATGACGATTAGTTGCGCTTCCGCCTTCGCCAGAATCGTGATAGGAAGCACCGGGATTTCGCCCTTCAACTTACCCGACACGTTGGCGGGAATATTGGCCTTGTCGAAGCTGTATTCCTGACTATTGTGGTTCGCGGTGAGCAAGGCCGGATCTTGTCCCGGTTTGGCTTGGCCCGCGTAGGCAAACTTATTGTAGTACTGCGTGAACTTACGATGATTCAACTTAGCCTTCAGTTGAATCGGACCCTTGGCGTCTTTGGGAACATTCAGCAGATAGTGAACGGTGTCTGCGGCGCCCGGGGGAATCTGGCGCGCGTAGAGCACCGTGCGAGTTTGCCAGGCGTTCCGTTTGTTGATCGGGTTGCCTTCCCCGTCGAGTTGGAACGCCTTGTAGAAGTGGGCCCCGGGTTCGACGGTTCCATCTTCTTCCTGCTTACCGCTCCAGAAGAGTTCCTTGCCCGTCGCGTCGCGCGCTTCCAGTTCAAGCCAGATATCGAACGCGTCGACGGTGCCGCCCGGGAAGAAGTGACCGATACGCCGGGTGCGCACCACAACGTCTACGCGCACAGTGGATCCCGCTTTGACTTTCGCGCCTTCCGGGCCGATCGGGCCGGCGATCTTGCCGACCTCTCGCACCACGCCGCCGCCGGATTGTTCCGCCTCTTCACCCACTGCGATGCTGGACATCGCTTTCGGACCTTCGCCGCCGGAGCGTTGCACCATCGGGATGTCGCCTTTGGCGCGCTCCACTGGCGAGACGGAGAAGATGTCGACCGTGATGAAGCCGTTCTCCAGGAATGTTTGGGCGATTTTCAGTTGGCCATGATCGCCGTTCACGAAAGGCACTGCGGTGTTGGCGCCGAGGAATCGATGCTGATGCACCTTGCCATCCTTGTTGCCGACATCTTTGGAATCGACCGGCGGCATGTGGCAGTCCACGCACGTAGCAGTCTTGGCGGGGTAGTAGAACGATCGGGCGCCTTGACCGGAGACGCCGCTGGCTTGCCAATTGTCATAGTCGTTAAAGCCACGAATCCAGCGGTACTGATTGACCGGCACGTCAAGATGCACCTTGTGGCACGTGGAGCAGAACTCGGACGCGTCTTTGCGCATGAAGGGTTTCATGAAGGAGCGGCGATGCGGCTCTGGATTCAGGTACGTGATGAAGTCATGCAGCTTCCGCATGTACTTGTTCTGGCTATTGGCCAAGTCGTGCAGCGGCGGGTATTCCATCGTGAAGCCGCCGTTGCCCATCGAACTATCGACGGCCGTGATCGAGTGACACGACATACAGCCCAGACCCACGTGCGCTTCGGGCGTATCGATCTGGTCCTTGACCGGCTTGTCGAATCTGCCGTTGAAGAACATCGCATGATCGTGGCAGCCTGCACACCATTTGCTGGGCTGCGTGCCGACCACGCTTTGCATGTACTCGATCGACTTGCGATAGAACTGATTGTTGAACGAGGCAAAGTGGTGCATAGAGCTCTTCCACTGCTCATAGATATCCTTGTGGCAATCGGCGCAACGCTCGGAGTCCATGAAAAAGTTCGACGGAATGATGCCGCTCACGTTGGTGCGGGAGGAGGATGGGAAGAACGGCGACTTCGGGCCTTCGCCTTCCTGATGCATAGACATTGGCGCGGTCTGAGGATTGCGGATGCGATCATGCGGATTCGGGAAGCGGCGGTTGTAAGTTGTCACCACTACTGGCAGGATCATCGCGAAAGCGGCGCAGGCCACGACTGCGTTGCGATAGCGAAGCCAACCGCCGCCGTAGTTCCGCGCCGCGCGCATGAGAAAGGGCCAGAGGGCGATAGTGCCGAGCAGCCCGGCCACTACGTGAGCGGTCAACACCCGCTTCTGCGTGCTGAGGTTGCCAACCGCAGCCAAGTAGATACCACAGCCAAACGCCACGGCAAAGAACAGAGCGGAGAGTTTGGTGGCGCGGCGCAGCTCCATTTGTTTCATCCACTGCCACGCAAAAGCCAGCGCCAGGATGAAGCCCAGCACGAGATGGGCGACCATGTTGCCAATGTCGAATACGGTGGGCGAAGCAAAGGCCCAGATGTACCCGCTATTCAGCAGAAGGGCGAGGAACAGCAGCGCCATCAATCGAAAAGGTAGTGTCAGATTCATTTAGTTCACCTCGGACTGAAAGCTGGCATGAAATCCAGGATGGATCGGATGACGTAACGGAAGCCTGGCGATGGGACCACGGGCCACATGCGCGGCATCGAAGAGAAGAAACTCAGCGGCTTGCGATTCCGGCAGCAGATGCTGCACTACAATGACTCCGTCGGATTCGCCGGCGTCCGGCGAGGGGTTCGGCACGAACACAGGCTCGCCGCCTAGATAGTGGCCGGGGGCCGCGCGATAAACGTCGCGAACGCCGCCAGCGCGCCATGAACCGTGCGCGAGTTCGTCAAAGAATTTCCGGCCCGGGCCGCCCGCCGCACTGATTCCTAACATCCAAAACTCATTGTATTCGCGCCCTGCTAACTGCGGATGAATAGACGGGAAATCGGGCGTATGTTCGTAGTCCATGGCGATGCGCTCTTCGACGCGTTGTGAAGCGCGATCGACAATGAAGCGCACTGGCCGGCAGCCCTTGACAGTGGAGAAGACATCGGGGATGGGCTGGTATTCGGGATAGACAGGCTCATCGAGCTCGAGAATATCCACGACCAGTTTGCCGTCGGCGCGATCAAACGAATTGATCAGGTGGAGACAATAGCCGTGGCCAGCCAGGGCGGAGAACACGGCGGGGGCTGAGGCGTCGCTGGAACGTGGGAGCACCAGGATCGAACTGCCACGCTCGGGTTCCCATTGCAGAGACTCGACGACTGAAACCGCGTCGCGATGAAAACGTTCGAAGTCCATCAGCAGCGGGCTGAGGAAAAACACATAACTCGACGGCGTGAAGCCGAAGTCGTGAATCGAATGCGGCATCGTCAGCGGATGCCGTTTGCGGCGCACCAACGCGCCGGATGGGTCGAACTCATAGACGTTCAGGATCGGTTGATTCGGCGAGAACTGGACGCCGAAGTTCATCAGATTGGGATCCAGTTTCGCGTGCGCCGCGAAGGGCGAGACCGCATTCAGCTTGCCGTGGAAATCGTACTCGCCGCGCGTTTCAAGCGTGATAGGATCGAGGTCGTACGGCAGGGTTTGCTCGCCGAAAGCGAGGAGCCGGCCGTCGAACGGGTAGACGCTTACGTTCACGGGCGGCTCCAGCATCAGCCCGCGCCGTAACTTGTCGCCTGGAAACGCCGTCCCAAAACCGCGGTAGATGAAGCGGCCGGCTTCCTCTTCTTCGCGGCGCTTTTGGGTTTCGACGAAGCGGTTGGTGAAGCGAACACCGTCACCGGTGAACCGCAACGAACAGATCATGCCGTCGCCATCGAGCCAATGTTTATAACGGAGGCCTGCCCGTTCGAACAAGGCCGGACCATTCACATAGTAGGAACCGCGGAGCCAGGCGGGCACCGCGCCTTCGATGCCCGTAACCTCGTACGAGGCTTCCACGGCCTCGAAGAGAAAACATTGTTCGAGTCCTGGGGCGCCAGCCGCCACCGGCGCGCTGGTCATACGGACATCTCCATAGCGACGGGCCGGTCCGTCATGATCGCGGCTTCGAGGGCGAACGGGTCAAGCGTCCACTGGTGAAGCTCAGGCGAGTCTGCGAAACGCGCGTAGTCGGCTCGCATGCGGCCGGCGTCGAACGTCATCGTGCGGATTTTGAGGCTGGCGATGAACGGCGCGTTGGTGAGAACCCGCTTGTCTCCCAACACGGACGCATACACGTGGGCCACAATATAGCGTGCAAACTCCTTGAGCCGCGCAAACTGCATATCGAAGACGTTTTCGATCTCTTCCTGAGTGAGGTCCACTTGATAAAACAATTTCTCCGATTCGCGTAGTGGGCACATCCGGTAAAAATCGTGGATCATGCGTTCGCTGGAAACGATGCCTTCCGCTTTTTTCCATCGCGCAAAGTCGCTGACCAGATGCTGTATGGCTTTGTTCATCGGTCCCAGCAGCCCGTATTTGCGCAGGTGAACCGACATGGCGCGCTTGTTGGCGAACATGTCGTTGATGCCCGGCACGACGAAGAAGCCGAAGTAGACCGCCAGTTCCCACGCGTACTTGAGCGTGAACGCTTCCTGATCGCCGAGGCAATTGTAGCTAACGGCGTAGGATGGCACGTAGGACTCGTACATCACGCGCATCACTTGTTCGTAGTAGGGCTCCATCATCTTGAGCCGCTCGGAGTCGTCCGTCTGCACGGCGTCGACAATCAGAGTGTTGTAGATGGTGATGAGGTCGCTACCCGGGCTGTAGAGCGGATCGGAGAAGCGGCCGGCTTCACCGGAAATCGCCCAGCGGTTGGCGCTGATGGTCTGCGTAGCGTCGTAGGAATAATCGTAGAGGCGGCCTTCGTCGAGGACCTTACGGTTCTTGAGATCGCGATCAAACAGGGGCCACTTGCGGCAAACATAGTCGATCATTTTTCGCGCTGTCGACACGTCGTCCGGATTGAGCACGGCGTGCTCAAAAACCAAGCCGAGGCTAGTCTTGCCATGCAGCGGAATAACCCAGAACCACATGCCTTCATCGCAGAAGTGGTTGGTGGCGAGGAAAAACGGCATGTGCCCGGTCTTGCGCCGATCCATATTGACGCGCTTTTGTTCGTTCGTGAGATCGGTTAGACTCTCGGTGTTGACCAAGCCGTCGACCCAGCACCAAGTAGAGCCATGGCGAATCGTGTTTTCGTGAGCGAGTGAAAGTTTGCGCTTGAGGACGCCGCCGCGTCCCGACGTATCGACCACCCACCGGCATGAAATCGATCGACCTTCCCACGCCACGGTGTGATCGGCGTCGCCTTCGCCGAAAGTCACCGCAGGATTCAGCGCGCCGCCAGCGAATTCAAAGCGCGGGTCGCCGCTATTGATTTCGAGCAAGTGTGTTTCAAACAAATTCCGGTCCAATTGGAAGGTCGGAATGTTGGAGCCAAGCCGGATGAAAGAGACGCTGTAATCTTCCAGGCTGCGATTGCTCGAGCCTTCGGTCTTCCAATGGAAGCGGAGGTTGTATTTGAGGAAATGTTCGGTCAGCAGATGCTCTTCAAGGTCCAGCACCTTCGCGAGATAGTAGCCGCTCAACTGCACGAGCGACTCGCCGACCTTCTGCGACGAGCCCGGCGGGTCTTTGCGCTTGTCGAGTAACAGGACGGTCTTGCCGGTCTTGATCAGCAACTGGCGGGCAAGCGTCAATCCGGCCAAGCCAGCCCCAATGATTACGACATCCACCTTGTTTGCGTTCATTTGACCTCCACTCCGTCAACGGCTCCGACGCTTCGTTTCGATTCGAATGGTAGGATCTTCGGAGCCGCTCCATCGAGGAATTTCCCCCAGAAGATATGCTTGCGCCGGGCGGCCATCTCTAAAATTTGTTCCTGCATCATGGCCTGAATGTAACGGCTGAAATCCTTGACGAGCCGAGGATTCTCCGCGTCGGCCTTGCGCAGCCCTTGTAACCCTACTGGCGGCAGCACGCGCACATGCCACTTGGATGGCAGCGGCACGGGCGCCAGCGGAAACATTGGCGCGATCGGGAAGTAGGGCCAACCCAATTCACGTGTGATAAAACTGGAATCGATGCGGCCAAGAATCGGGAAAATCTCGGCGTGGCCGACGACAGCCACCGGGATGATGGGCGCCTCACCGGCGATCGCCATCTCTACAAAGCCGCTGCGCGAAAAATCGCGGAGCTGATGCGTCTGTTTGTAAGGCTGGAACGTGCCGCGAATGCCTTCTGGGAAAATTCCCACCAGATTGCCACCGTCAAAAAGCTTCTGGGCGTTTTCCATGCTGGCGATCACGCCGCCAAGCTTCGTCAAGAAACTGCACAGAAACGCCTTGCGGACCAGCGAGTGAATAATCAGGAAGCGGATAATCCGGCGCCGGAAATGCAGCACGTTAAACAGGTGCATCACTGCGTCGAGAGGCATGAAGCCGCGGTGATTTGAAACAAAAAGGCCCTTGCCCGTTTCGGGGATATTTTCCATCCCTTCAAACTCCATCCGCCAATAGAAGCGGCGCAGGAAACTGAACCAGCCGCTCCAGGCGCGGATGTAATCGACGTCAAGCCCCCATTCGTCGTAGGCTGGCCGCAAGCGCTCCGGATGCGCGCCGGCGCGGCCGCCGAGGAACTGCTTGAAGGCCTGGACCGTCGAGTGTTCGGGCTGGAAACCGAGTTCGCGAAGCGCCCGCTCGCCGGAAACCGTAAAATTATAACGAAGCTGATCCGGCTCGGCGACGCCGGCGAGGCCAGCCATTTCATCCATCAGCGGCAGGCGCCTGACGCCAGCGGCTCCAAACGCTTTCCGGAGCGGAATGGCGCCAGCGCCAGTGGCATTGAAGAGCCCCGTAGCCGCACCCTCACAAGCAGCCGTCAACGCGCGTGCCGCGTCGCCGAGTGAAATGAATTGAAGATGCGGATCGTGCCCGGCCAAGGTCAGCGCAGAGTTCGAAGAGAGCTTTTTCACCAGCGAGTCGCCTTCGCCCGGCGCCAACACATTGGCGAGCCGAATAGCGGCGTAATTCGGATTAGCCGCCGCGGCCGCGGCTTCCATGCGCAGCCAACGGCGTTCGGGCGAATCGGGCGTGAGCAGCGAGACACGGTCCTCCGACATCATGCCGGGGTTCTTCGGATCGGCGCCGAATGCATACGCGTGGCTACGCAGCACCAAACGGCGCGCGGCGGGCATCGACTTTACTTCGCCACCGGGCGACGGAAAGACGACGGCGCAATCGGATCCGGACGCTTCCCACTGAACGGCGTGGCCCTTGCGGGTTAGCTCCTGTTCGAGGGCGCCTGCCAGCGGTCCGCGGAAGCCATGCAGCGAAACGTTCATTTCCGTCCGACTCCTTGCAGAAAGATATCCGCAGTGTGGCCGACATAGCGCAGGTCGTCAAGGCCTTCCACGTGTTTACCGCCGAAGAGTTCGACCATCAGCAAAGCGCCGGTGAGCGACGAAAGAAACATGGCGGCCGCCGCTTCGACGTCGACATCCTCGCGGAGTTCGCCCAGGCGCGCGCGGGAATTCAGAAAACCGGCGAACAGTTGGCGGCCTTGGACGATGAAAGTCCGATAGAAAACCGCCCCTACTTCAGGGTCGTTCATGGCCGACGCCAGAAGTTTGCCGAGCAGCGGAAGGCGGCGGCGATACTCATCAAGAATAATTCGCGCCAGCACCACCAGTTCATCGCGCAACGTTTCGCCGGGCATGCGGAGCGCGGGGTCATGCGCGGCGGCCGCCATCATTTCCAGTTCGCGCTCCAGTACGGCTTTGAGAATGTTTTCCTTTGACTGGAAGGCGCGGACGATGTCGAGCGACGAAACGCCCGCTGCGCGCGCTAGTTGATCGAGTCCGATGTCGCTCAGCGCGTGGCGTCCGCAGAGATCGAGGGCGCTGTCGAGGACACGTTGCCGGTCGTCGGGTCTCATTGGCGCACCGCCTCCGGTTTTGGCTCGAGGTTTTGAGAACGAAACGAAAAATATTGATCCGCAAGGTCCTGATAGCTGTTGCGGCCGGTCAGGACCATTTTGGCCGCGGCTTGCGCCGAGACAATCACCGGAGTTATGCCGCCGCCAGGTTGCGTCCAGTGGCCCACCAGGAATAGATTATCGATTGGCGTAGTCTGAGGCAGCCGGCCCGCACCCAGTTGTTCCGGTGTCATCTCCCACCCAAGCATGGCGCCTTGCGTGTTCATCGTGAAGCGCTGCGAGGTTAGCGCCGATGCGCCAAGCCGCACGACAATGTGTGAATCGATGTCAGGGAAAATCGTACGTAGCCGCGACATTACCTGATGCTCAACGTCCGCCTTGTGAGCGGCCCAATCGGTAACTTCTTCGATCTTCACCGGCACCAGTTTTTGCGTAATAATGATCTGGCAGCCTGGCGGCGCGATCGCTGGATCGTAGTGCGTCGGAATGAAAATTTTGAAGACGTTCTTTATCGCGTCGCGCGGATCGAACTCAGTCCAATAGTAGCCCTCGGCTTCGGCGAGCTTCTCCGGGTCCATGCCCTTCAGCCCGATATGCATGAGGAAGCAGGCGAGACTAGGCTTCATGCCCTTCACCGCGTCCAGCATCCATTTGCCGCAATCCCGCTCACCGACGAGATCGCGATACGTGTGAGTAGCGTCGGCGTTGGAAACGACCACCGGGGCCTGGAATTCAAAGGTGGCGGGCGCGCGATTGGAGACAGTCCGAATGCGCACGCCAACGGGCTTGCCTCCTTCAATCAGAATCTTCTCCACCGCGGCGCACTTGAGCACCTTGCCGCCTCGCGCCTGCAGGCCGCGGCCGAGGTCGTCGGCAAAGGCTTGTGAACTGCCTTTCGGATAGTAGTTGCCCAGGAAATACGACAGCCGCAGCATCGCGTCGAACAGATAAGAAGTTCGATTGGGGAGCGAACCCCAATGCGGTGTGTCGCCCATCATGATGGATTTGAGGCGTGGGTCGCGGAAGTGCTGGTCCAGTTTTTCGGTGACGGTGAAGCGCTCGAACTTGATCGCATTGTCATGGCGAACGCCCTTGAAATAGTAGAGCAGCCCGTACATGCAGGCTTGGCGAAGCTCAGCGAAATACGCGTCGACGCCGGCGGCTTCGTCCGGGAACCACTGTTTGAGCCGCTCCATGAAGGGCTGCAGTTCCGACGGCACGGCGAAGGTGTCCAGGCCGGGGAAATGAAACTGGTCGACCGGATCCATCTTCACCCATTGCGTGGGGATTTCCAGATCGGCGAGAAGTTTGCCGGTCAGCGTTGTGGGGTTTCCCAGCAGCGGATAGAAGTGGGTCGCTGCGTCGAAGAGAAAACCACGCCGGCGGAAGCTGGAACAAAAGCCGCCGAGGACGGAGTGCCGTTCGACCAACAGCACTTTCAGATTATCGCGCGCCAACAGATTCGCGCAGACCAAGCCGCCGATGCCCGAGCCAATGACGATCGCGTCGTACCGCACCGGGTACTCGCGGCCGAACACGACATGAGGCCTCGGTTGTGGCACGTTCATGCGGGCCGGTTCCTCCCGTATTGCTCGTGGGCGGCGACGAATTCGTGCGAGGCGATCGCGCCAGCCATCGAGATTTCACCACCTAGGATGGCAGCCGCGACGATCTCAGCCAGCTTTTTCGCTTTGCCCGTTCCCACGCAGTCCATGATAGAGAGCGCTTCACGTTGCGTGGGCAGGGCGGTGCCGCCTCCAACCGTCGCGATGGTGAGCGCGGGCAGCGTGGTGCTGACGTATAAGCCGTCGGGATGCGGTTCAAAGCAGGTGAATGCCGGGGCGGAGTTAGCGACGTTGGCGACGTCCTGGCCTGTGGCGATAAAAATCGCGGCGAGTCCGTTGGCCGCGTGCGCTGTGTAGCCGAGCACGCCCGCCTGTAAGTGTCCCATCACGGTGGATTGCCAGATGCGGAACATCTGGTCGGCGGTGACGTGGAGATATGATTTCAGGATGGCGTGCGTGAGAAACGCGCCGGCCGTAACACGCTTGCCTTTGCCGCGTGAGATAACAAAGCCGCTCGCGCGTTTTTCCGAACACATTCCGCTGAACAGAAAATAGGTGCAGCCGGGCTCGTAATTATCGCGAATCCACTGGCAGACCGCGTCGGTGGCCTTTACGATCATGTTCATGCCGTGAGCGTCGCCGGTGGCAAAACCGAAATTCAGAATCACCTGGCGGCCCATCTGATAACTCTTGACGTTCTTCAAGCGGCCGTGACGCGTTGTCGTGGCGGCGGCGGTTTGCAGGGCGGGAAAGTTCGCCATGACCCAGGGTTCAAACGCAGCGGCGGATTCAACGTCAGGGAAAAAGAACGTGGGCGCGGTTTGATTTTCGTCACTAAGCACGGCGGTTTGCACACCGCCTGCACGCGTGAGCGCCATCATGCCGCGCTCGTAACTGCGGATCAGCGCCCCTTCGGTGGTGGCCATCGGCACGTAGAACAGCCCCTTGGCGTGTTGCCCGTGAATCAACACTGGGCCTGCCACGCCAACCGGCACCTGCGCGACACCGATCAGGTTTTCAATGTTGCCACGTAGAACATCGGAGTCGTATGACATTGCGCCGGTGTGAGCGAGCGCCGCCCCGGTGCGTTGTTCGAGCCAGGCACGGCGGCGGGCCACACGGTCGGCTTCGTACCCGCCGTCCTTCATGCGCGGCAGGAGATGTTCGAGTCCGAATTCTTCCGTCATACCTCGCGCCATAAACTGATGAGAAGTGAGACGTTCGCTCCATCGCAGCCGATTGAATTTATCAGCGCATGATCGCCCGAGATTGGTTGCGGTTGCGCGGAAAGCTTAAGCCCGGAATCGGAGGCGGCAAAGCCAGCCGTGGGCGGCAGCATCTGGCGTTGCAAGGCGATACCGGCGGCGACGGCGGCGAGCCCGCCCGCGGCTCCCATCGCCTCTCCCCAGGCTGCTTTCGGCGCGCACACCGGAGGCGCTCCGGGGCCCAATACTTCGTTGATGGCTCGGGCCTCGATTTCATCGGCCAACCGGCTGCCATTGGCCGAGGCGAAGATGCACGCGATATCGGCGGGGGTCAGTCCCGCACTGGCGATCGCCTGGCGCATAGCCGAAGCGGCGCCGGCTCCGCTGGCGTGAAGCCCATGGAGGCTGGCCGCATCATGCGCCGCGCCGAAGCCTCGCACTTCACCCAGTGGCGTTGCTCCGCGTTCTCGGGCCGTCTCTTCTAATTCCAGGAGCCATAACGCGGCGCCCTCGCCGGGGACGGTTCCGTTACGATCGCGTCCGAACGGACGAACTGTCCCATCAGGAGAGGCGAGCCCCGTGCGCTGGAAACCTTCCGACGACTCCTCACAGAGCTCTTCGAGCCCACCGGCCAGCACCCATTTCGCACGCTCGAACCGCACGAAATCTGCCGCGTAGGAGATGGCCTGCAACCCCGAGGCGAAGCCCGCGCAGATGGTGGAGTTCACACCGCGCAGTTTGAACTTGATGCCCGCATGACCGGTTGGCGAGTTGATGACGGTGTTGGGAAAATCCGCCGGATTAACCTGAGATGGCCCTTCGGTGACGCCCGTGTGATCGAACGTGGCGATACTGTGCAGCCCACCGAACATGGTGCCGCACACGAGCCCCGATTCAGGATCGCCTTCGCCGGCAGGGTCCGCAGGTCTGCCAGCGGCCGTCAACGACATTTGGGCGGCGACGCACAACAGGCGCGCGGCGCGATCCAGCACGCGAATGCCTTTGTTGCCGAGCCACGGCACGGGCGTGAAGTCCACGATCTCTCCGGCTGCGGCGCCGTTGAATCGAGCACTGGGCGCGATGCCACAATTGCCCGAGTACAGCGCTTCTTCAAACGCCTCAACGCCGGCCCCGATCGACGTAATGACTCCGGCTCCCGTATATACGACTCTGCCGCTCATTGCCACCCGTTATCCTTCATATCGCCGCACACAGAGCGACGCATTGTTGCCACCAAAAGCATAGGCATTGTTTAAAACAATTTTCGGGTCAATCTTGCGCGCATGGTTCGGCACGCAATCCACTTCGCATTCCGGATCCGGTTCTTCAAAATTGATCGTAGGCGGCACCCATCCCGTTTGCACGGCCAGCGAACAGGCTACCGCTTCGATCGCACTAGCCGCGCCCATCGTATGACCCAGCATGGATTTGATCGAGCTCATGGGGACCTTCGGCGCGCGGGCGCCGAACATTGCGTGCAGCGCGATCGACTCAATGCGATCGTTCGCTTTGGTGCCCGTACCATGCGCTGAAATATAGTCGATATCGTCCGTGCCAATTCCGGCGCTTTTCATGGCCATAGCCATCGCACGTATGGCGCCGTCGCCATCGGGATGGGCAGCCGTCATATGGTGCGCGTCGCAACTGACTCCATAGCTGAGAATTTCGGCGTAGATCGTCGTGCCGGGGCGCACGCTGTCAAGCGGCTGCAGGACCAGCATCGCCGACCCTTCACCCGGCACCATGCCTTTGCGATTTTTGTCGAAGGGCTGGCAGCGCTCGGTCGCAATGGCGCTGAGTTTAGCGAAGCCAGTGTAGGGAATACGGGAGAACGAATCGCTGCCGCCCGCCAACATGACGCCGGCGCGGCCCGTGCGCACCAGATCGTAGGCATAGCCGATCGCGTAGTTGCCCGCGGCACACGCGGTAGGGATCATGAGCGTGACACCGCCCAGTTGGAATTCAGCTGCGACGTTCGAAGGAATCACATGGCACGGGTAGTTGGTAAAAAAACTCGGGTCGGGATCCACTCCGCCCTTGCGGGCGTCGTTGTAGCGCTCCACCATGTGGGGTTCGCCGGACGTGGTGCCCATGGAGACACCGATGCGCGAACGATCCATCGCGTTTAGATCAAGGCCGCTATCGGTGAGCGCTTCGCGCGCGGCTGCGACCGCGAACTGAGAGGCCCGGCCCATCTGCCGGTCACCGGGTGCGGGTTCGAATCCACGCACTTCACCTCCAAGATGTACGGGAAACTTCGACGTATCGAAAGACTCGACACGGGAGATGCCCGATTCACCGGCGAGCAGCGCCTGCCAGAATCGCTCCACACCGATGCCGACCGGCGAGACGACGCCGACGCCGGTCACCACTACCCGCTTCATACAGCCGCCGCGGCGCCGTTGGCTTCCTGCTGACCGATGTGTTTCATCACTAACGAAACCGTGTCGTTCAGATTTTTGAGCTGTTCATATTCCTCGTCCGGAATCTGTAGCTTGAACTTCTTGTCGACCGCGAACATGATCTCAAGGGCGGTCAGCGAATCGATGCCGAGTTCGCGGCGGAACGAGGCATCGTCGCCGATCTCGTCGACCTCGCGCTCCGTCACTTCGGCTACTAACTTCCTGATCTCTCCCCTGACGACTTCTTCAGTAAAGGCTCCCATCTCGTTACTCCATCCTTTGTCGCGCGGCCCGCAAGTTCGATAGCAAGCGGAGGGCCGGCCTGGTATTGTATGTCTGCCGATAGCGGTTGTGAACTTCGTCGGCCGGGTACTTTTCGGCAGGCGAATACGGATATTGACTCATCCCGTGGAAGGGCAGCGGTTCCACGGTTTTTGCAAAGGCAGTGTTGGCGTCGGCATCCTTGGCCCAGCCATCTACGAACAACAGGAATTGGCGCACATGGCCGGGAGCCAACTTGGGAAGGCGGTCTGCGCTGAATTGTAGCGCGAGCTCATCGCCCGCGCCCATGATCACCATCTGGTCGTCGATTCGGTTCAACAACGGCTCCACGGCGCCGAAGCGGGTGTAGTTGCCAGGCGTGGGATTCCAGGCGGTGGCGGGCTGCAGCGAATGATACAAGAAACGCTCCGGCTGCTTGCGCTCCGGGTGGACCACGACTTCTGAGAAGCCGCGGAAAGCCAGCGCAGCCGTATCCGGACGGAGCCGTGTGATCGTGGTCTTGGGCTGCTGCGTATCTTCACTCAGGAAAATTTCATCCCAGTAGACGCAAAGGTCAGTCAGAATCCGAACCTTGCGCGAGGCGGAAAGAAATTTACCGGTGAGATCGACGACCATCGTTTTCGGCTTGCCAGCGGGAATGCCCATATCGGGCTCTACCGTTTTCCAGTCGCCGTCTTGGTCCTGCACCTGAACGACGGGCATTTCAAGGCCCTCACGTTTTTCCTGCGAAACGGCGCGGAAGGTGCTGCCATCGGCCCAATCGACCCAACCGTTCAGCACGAGCACGGAGCGGTTGTCGGGCGCAGCGCTGGAGCCGAAATCGAGTTCGAGCGAATGGCGCTCGGCTACGCCCGTCGATGTACGTTCAAACGTATCCGCATAAGCTGTATCGCGGCGGAGCAGTTTGGCGAGCACGTCCGTACCGCGATGGTCGCGTGCGGAGATCGGCGCGATACGGCGGCGGATGCCAAACAGGCGAAATTCGGGAAATGGCGGCGACTTGAACTTTTCGTTTGTGTAAAGCTCTTCGCCTTCCGCATGGTCAATCGCAACGAGTTCGATCTTGTCGAGATAGGATACTTCGCGAAGCTCCTCCGTAACTCGTACTTCGTAGCGGCCGCCGCGCGCCACCAGCGCTCCGGCGGGGAAAGGTACATACTCGTCGTGATCGACCGGGAAGTAGGAGCCATCACCCGAACTGGCGCCCAAGGGCGCGACCGCCAGAACGTCGGAGATGAACTGGAAGCCCCGGCCGTTCCAGGTGAAGATCATCGGGCACGATCCCGAGAGCCGTTGCGCTTCCTTGGCGACCAGTTCCTTGCCGGCAGGCTTCTTGAGTTCATTCTGGATCAGGCCATTGGCCCACGTGATCCTGACGGTTTCGACTTCAGTCGCGGCCCGAAGTCCGAAGTGCAGCGGCACGCCGTTGTAGATTTGCTTTTGATAGCGGGACCCGGCCTTGACCTCGACTTCGGCGCCGGGCGAAAGCTTCATATTCTTCACACCGGCCAGGCGCGCGCGGAGCCATGTTTGCGCGCCGGCCGCTTCGTTGCGCCAGATTTGGGCTTCGCCGGATCCGGTGATGGCTGCGATATCCTCGTGGCCGTCCAAATCGAAATCGGCCGCGACCAGCGAGAGCGCCGCCGCCACCTTAACGTCGGCCTTCGCAAAGCGCCCCGCACCGAGATTGCGCATGACCGCGCCGCCTGCGATGAGATCGGCGAGTCCGCGGTTATCGAGATCGACGAAAACCGACACGGGCTCAGCCGCGCTGCCGAGCGCCTCGAACTTGCCATCAAGGTTGACGATGAGCTGCGCGCCTGCGGCCAGATCGGTATTGCCATCATTATTGAAGTCGCGCGCCGCGATCTGCTTGGAACCGGCTTTGACAGGCGCGAGGTCCACCGCTTCGTATTTGCCGGCCAGTTGATCGCGATACAGGACCCCGGCGCGATCTTCGTAAGCCACTGCGATGTCGAAGCCATCGGTGTCGGCGATCACATCGAACACAACACCGGCGTTCGCGGCGCCTTTGGCAAACGGGAACGAGGCGGTTTCGTCGCTGAATCCGGCCTTGCCGCTATTGCGAAGCAGCACTGAGTTCGCGCCGAGAAGGATCAGATCGAGATCATAGTCATGATCGTAATCCACCCAAACCGCAGCGCGGAAGACGCCTTTTGGCATGGCGGCCACGGCTACGGTTTCAAATTTTTCTTTCCGATTCGCAAGCAGCGTCACGCCATTGGCGGTGAGCAAGCAGAGGTCGGGAAGGCCATCGTTATCGAAATCGCCTGGCACAACACTGACGGCTTGTTTCACTTCAGGAATTGCGAACTTCGCGCCTTGCACGACTTGCACGCCGTTGGCGCCCCAAGCGATTAAATCCGTTCGCCCATCGCCTTCGAGGTCGATCGCGGTGAGGCCAGTGAATCCCGTGCCCAGAGTCCGCGCCGTGAGTTTCACCGGCGTGGCGGGCGCTTCCGCCACAGCCTTGCCCGCGTCGATCACATCCATGATTTCGGCGTAGAAGCTCCATTCGAGATCCTCTGGCACCGCTGCGCCGGCCTTCTGTTTTTTGAGCGCGTAAAAAAGCTTTTCTTCGCGTGCCGCATCTTCGGTGCGGCCCGCCAGCTTGTAGGCGTTAAACAATTGGAACCGCGGCCCGGCCAGATTAGGATTCAATTTTGCGCTGGTTTCAAATTCAGGCAGCGCATCGGTCATGCGTCCAGAAAGCTTGTAGAGAACCCCGAGGTTGTACCGCGTCACCGGCTCATCCGGAACCAGCTTCTTCATCTGCTCAAACTGCGCGATCGCCTTGTCGTACTGCGATTCTTTCTTATAGAAAATCCCCAGGTTGTACCACGTGTGAGGCACGCCGGGGTCGGTCTTTTGAGCCTTGAGAAGTTGCGCGATGCCTTCTTCGGTCTTGGCCGCTCTCAGCAACGCCAAGCCATAGTTGAGTTGCTCGCGAACCGAGCCGGGCGCAAGGTCTAGGGCTTTCTTAAACTCATCCACAGCCTGTATCTGAGTGGTCGGGTTCTCGTAAAAGGCTTTACCCAGATTGCGGTGCCGATCTAATTGTTCGACGGCGCCCGGGGCTGAGCCCGTTTGGGCTCCCGCTCCGCCGATTAACACCGCTAGCGCGGCGGCCCATTGCTTCCGGCTCACTTCGCGCTGCTCCTCCCTTGTACGATACGGGTCAGCTTATTGATAGGCGGCGCGGCTAGTTTTTCCACCTTGCCATTGGGCCAACGGATTTCCATCGAATCGATCTTGGCGGCTTTGCCGATGCCAAAGTGCGCCCGCTTGGTGCTCTGCCCGGCGTACCCGTTACCGCCGTCCACTTCCTTAATCTGTGTGAGCCCGCCCGCGGTGAGTTTGATGCGCGCGCCAATCGCGTCGCGATTCGAACCCGGCCCGCCTTGCAGTGAGAGCTGCACCCAGTTTCCGCCGCCCATCGTTTCACCCTTATAGAGCAGCGCAACCTGATCGGCGTTCACCTGGTACAGATCGAGACGACCGTCATTGTCGAAGTCCGCCATGCCGATGCCGCGGCCGTCCAGTTCGTTGTCCACACCCGCTTCGCCGGAAATTTCTTTGAACGTCTGTCCGCCGAGATTGTGGAACATCTTCTTCTTCTGATAACCGCTCCAGGTCATCGTGCCGATGTTCGGCCACAGGCGGACGTCCGTGAAATCGATGCCCGGCTTGATCATCATCTCCAGGAGCACGGGAATGTAGTTCTCCTTGCTCGCCGAACGCAGGCCGTTCACGACGAACAGATCCGCCCAACCGTCGTTGTCGAAGTCGCCAAATTTTGCGGCCCAGCCCCAAAGCGTGGCGCACGTGTTGGTTTCCTTCGAGATGTCGGTGAAGGTGCCGTCGTGGTTGTTATGCCACAACATATTGCACTCTTTCATATATTCGTCGGTGATGTTGGTGACGTAGATATCGAGCCAACCGTCGTTGTCGTAGTCGGCGACATCCACGTTCATGCCCTTGCGGGTGTCAAAGCCGATCGACTTCTCAGTGACGTCTTCAAACGTGCCGTCGCCTTTGTTGAAATAGATACGATCGGTGCCGTAGTCGGCAGCCAGATAGATGTCGGGGTGGCCGTCGTTATTGAAATCGCCGTGGCCCAAGTCGAGCGTCCAGCCGGTGTGCTTGGAAAAGCCGGTCTTCTCGGTGACGTCCGTGAAAACACCCTTACCAGTGTTGCGCCAGAACGTCACGCCGCCGCCGTTGATGGCGTTATCGAGATCGTTCGGCAGTACATGCGGGTCGGGTAGGTCGATGAGATTGAGCGGCTTGAAATAGTTGCCGAACATCACGTCCAGCAGACCGTCGCCATCGTAGTCGACAGCCATCGCGGCGATTGTATTGCCAAACTTATTGAAGCCCGACCCCGTGGTCACGTCGCGGAACTTGCCGTTCTTTTCGTTGTGATAAAGAATCGGCGTACCGAAACGTGCGACCAGCAGGTCCTGCCAGCCGTCATTGTCGTAGTCGAACCACAAAGCGTCCGCGACGATGGAGCGCGGATCGTTGCCGCCAGTGACTCCAGCAGCCACGCCCACTTCGGTGAACTTCATGTTGCCGTCGTTGCGATAGAGGAAGTTCGGTTTGCCATTGTCGGAGTCGGTGACGAACACGTCGTCCAACCCATCGTTGTTGAAATCGCCGACCGCCGCCGAAGCGCCACCCGACGTAAACATACCCAGCACGTCGCCATGTTTGCCCGGAAATTTGCGGGTGTGATGCAGCGTCTTGATGCCCGCCTTGGCGGCGATCTCAGTGAAGCGAATCTTCGCCGCCGCGCCCTCCCACGCCATGACGGCTAGAGGCAGCAACGCAGCGGGAATAATCAGTCGAGGCGCAAGCTTCATGTTATTTCGCAGCCCAGATCTCATGCAGGTCGGTGTCGACGCGCTTGTTGGGATCCAGTTGGTCGTCGATGTAATTCTTCAATTCCTCGCCCTCGCGCGATAGGCGGTCTTTGAGGGGCTTCGAGTCCGGGAAACGCTTGGCGCCTTCCTGCCAGATCGCCTTAGCCTTTTCGAGGTTGTCGACCTTCCAATAGCCGTCGCCGAGCGAAATGTATACGCGCACGTGGAAGCTCTTGAGCGGCTGCCCCTGCTGCATCTTGTAGGCCGCTTCCAGGTCGTTCACGCCAATAGGTGCGCGGCCGAAAATCTTGGGCCAGAACAAATAGCTGTTCCCGCGGGTGTAGAGAGCAATCCAGGTCGGCTTCGATTCGATCGACTTGGTGAACAACCCCAAGGCGCTGTTGGCCAGCAGAACTTGAGTGATCGAGCCCGAGGCGGCGATCTTGTCGACATAAGAGAAACCGTAGTTCAACCACGCGTTGGTGGCCTTCGGGTGGGCGGCAGTAAGCGTCTCGAAGAACTTCAAGCTGCGATCGAAATCCGCCGGTGCGCCTTCCTTGGGATGCGCCTTCTTCGCGTTTTCGATAATAGCTTGCCGATATTCGCTGCCGTATTGAATGTTGTCGGGGTCCGCCGTGAGCGCCGCTTCGAAATTGTCGAACGCCGTCGGGAAGTCTTTACTGGACCACGCGCGTTTGGCGATATCGAAACTGGCTTCCGGCGTGGCCGCCCAGGCTGCCAATCCACTGGCAAGTAGTACTGCAATCCTTTGAATCCGAATCATCATGGGGCCTTTACACCGCCTCCTTCCGAGATCTTGTTTATTTTCCCGGCGGCCAGTCCGTTGAAGACTTCTCGCCGCCCAGTGGGCCAACGCACTTCCACTTGTTCAACCGCATTCAGTTCGCCCAAACCGTAGTGAACGCGTGCGCTGGATTGTCCGGCAAAGCTGTTGCCGCCGGACACCATGCTGAGATAGGTTTTGCCATCGGCCTTCAATCGCACTTGCGCACCGATCGCCGCCTTGTTGCGGCCCGCGCCGGTGAGTTGTAACTGAATCCACTTGTTCCCCGCCGGCACTTCGTTCCGATAGACGAAAGGCTCGCTGTTGGCGTTGGCTGAAACGATATCCAACCGTCCGTCGTGGTCGAAATCCGCAATAGCGATACCGCGGCCGTCTTTGTCGGAATCAAGCCCGTGACGCGGCGCAACGTCCTTGAAAATCTGCCCGCGCTCATTGTGAAAGAGCTTTTTTTTCTGATATCCGCTGAGGCTCTTCTTGCCCATGGGCGGCCAACTGCGAGCGTCGGCCAGGTCGACATTGGGCGTCGTCACCATGGCGAACACGTCGGGCACGTAGCTTTCCGTACCCGCCGATACCCAGCCATTCATCACGTAAAGATCAAGCCACGAGTCGTTGTCGAAGTCGAAAAACTTGGAGCCCCAACCCCAACCCGTATTGAATGTGCCGGTTTCACGCGACACATCCGTGAACGTCAGGTTGCCGTTGTTGTGCCAGAGGAAATTCCCCTCGCGCATATAGTCGTCGGTGATGTTGGTGACGTAGATGTCGAGCAGCCCGTCGCCATCGTAGTCCGCCCAGTCGACGTTCATGCCCTTCTTCGAGTCGATGCCGATGGCGGTTTCGGTAATGTCGGCGAAGGTTCCGTCGCCGTTATTCTTGAAGAACCGGTCCGTGCCAAAGTCGGCCGCCACGTAGAGGTCGTCATCGCCATCGTTGTCGGCGTCGGCGTGGCCCAGATCGAGGGTCCAGCCGCTTTGCTTCAAGCCCGCGAGGCCGGTGCGGTTGACGAACGCGCCGTTGCCCTGATTGACGAAGAGCGTCAAGCCGCCACCGTTATTGGCCGTTTCAAAGCTCTCGGGAAAAAAGCGCGGCGTGTTGGGCTTGAACAGATTCACCGGTTGAAAATAGTTGCCCACGAACAGATCGAGGTCGCCATCGCGGTCGAAATCGAAGGCGATCGCAGTGATCGAATTTGCGTAAAACTCGAGGCCCGCTTTTTTCGTGACGTCACGGAAGCGAGCATTCCCGAGGTTCTCGTACAGTTGGCTTTGGCCGAACCGCACCACGTATAGATCCGGGCGCCCGTCGCCGTTATAGTCAAACCAAAGCGAGTCGGCCGATGCGTTGGACGCGTCGTTGCCACGCGCGACCCCGGCCGCTTCGCCGATTTCGGTAAACGTGAAATCGCGATTGTTACGATACAGCCGGTTTTTGCCCTGAATCGACGAGTCCGTAAGATACATGTCGTCGAAGCCGTCCCCGTCGAAATCCGCCACTGCCACCGATGCTCCCAACGCCGTGTAGCCGGCCATGATTTGGGCGTACTCATGGTCGAACGCGCGATTGGTGTGCCGGTGTGTGACTCCGGATTTTCTGGTTACGTCGCTGAACCATCGTTCAGGTAGGGTGGCGCTCAGCAAAAGCGCGGTTCCGGCGGCCGAGGCAAGCCACCTGATTGGTTTCATTTTCTTGTCCCGGCTGCGGCATAGTTTCGCTCGATCAATTCGTCTTTTCCTTCGGTGATCCTCAGGATCCGGTTGGCGGCCAAATTCTTAAAGGTTTGAGTCGTTTTCGACCTGGGCCACCGCACCGTCATTTCGTCGATCATCGTGGCGCCGCCGATCCCGAAATGCTGGCGGAGCGTGCTCTGGGAACCATAACTGTCGCCGATCACAACTTCTCGCATCTGTTTCTTACCCGCGACGTTTATGACGATCCGGGCTCCTACGGCATCACGATTTGATTTGACGCCTTGCAATTCGATCTGGAGGAAATTCCGTTTTCCCGCCAATTCGTTGCGCAGCAAAGCGTGTTTGTCGTCCGAAGCGGAGACGGCGATGTCGAGCACGCCGCGATTCCAGAGGTCGCCCACGGCCACGCCCCGGCTGTTGGTGATCAGGTCGCTCCCGGACGGCCGGCCCACTTCCTCAAACGTGCCGTCGCCTTTGTTGCGCAAGTGGCGATTCCGCTCCCACCCATGCCAGGAACGCCGGCCGAAGTATTTGGGATCGAAGAACAGTCCGGTTTTGTAGACGTCCTGCTTGCTGACGACGTTGTTCAGGAATTCGAGTTCGATCTCAGTGCCCTTGTCGTTGTAAACCCACCCGTCGGCGGCATAAATATCCTGCCAGCCGTCGTTGTCGAAATCGCTCAGGACAGTGCCCCAGAACCAGCCGGGCGGATTGGCGTTGGCCTTCACGGTCGTATCTTCGAACGTGCCATCGCCGCGATTCCGCATCAGGGTGTTGCCCGACGCCATCTGTTGGAAGACCGCCACGAAATCGGTGCCGGACTGCTTGAAGACTTCCCAATACAGAGGCATGTCGCTGGCCCAAACATTCTGGCGCACGCTGTTAATCATGTAACGCTTCACCGTCGGCGTGGACGCATACCAGGCATAGTCGGAACGGATATTGGCGCAGTAGAGATCGCCCTTGAGGTCGTTGTCGTAGTCGCCATAGGTGGCGCTCATCCCGGCGCCGTAGGCGAGCGTGCCTGCATGAACGGTGACGTCTTCGAAGGTGCCGTCGCCCCTGTTGTGATAGAGAGTCTTCCGGCCGAAGTCGTTCACTACGTACAGGTCGGCAAAGCCATCGTCGTCGTAATCGCCAAAGACGCTGCCCAGGCAAAGGCCCAATTCGCCGACGCCCGCTTCCACAGTCACGTTGGTAAAGGCGCCATTGCCATTGTTCTTGTAGAGCTGATTGGGCAGCCCGTTACGCGCATAGAAAGTGGTCGGAATATTCGTGCGCGGGTCCAGATAGCGGCCCACGTAGAGATCCAGTAACCCGTCGTTGTTGTAGTCGGCCCATGACGCGACGGTCGTGCAGCAATCCTCGCCGATCCCGGACTTGGCGGTCGCGTCGGTAAATGTGCCGTCGCCGTTGTTGTTGAATAGTTGATTCGGCTTGTAGGTGCGGCTGACAAAGGCGTCCTTGTCGCCGTCGTTGTCGTAGTCGGCAAACACGGCCGTGCTGACGCCGTCCAGCTTGGCTAGGCCCGTCTTGACTGTCACGTCTTCAAACTTGCCGTCGCGCGTATTGCGGAACAGCTTGGATTCGACGCCATCGGGAATCATCAGATCGTCCCAGCCATCGTTGTCGTAGTCCACCACCGTGATGCCGCCAGGCCCATGCTTGATCATGCCGAATCGTTGGGGTTGGTTGATGAAAGGCGGGTAGTACCGGTTTTTGAAACCAACGCCTGCGCTCGACGCTACATCCATGAAGTGGGGCGTGCTACTGGCATATCGATCGCCTTCCACCAAACGGGCGGCCACCAACTTGGGGCCAGCGGGCGTCGAACGGAAGGTCGTGTGGAACATCGCCCGGTCAACCATCGCATCCTTGGTGCCCTTGGGCGTGCCGAGCAATTCAAAACGCACGGTGGCGACCGTGTCTTCCCCACTCCCCCAGGATTCGACGCGATTGATGTGGAAAATCGTCTCTTCGATCGAATCGAAGCCCGCGAGGTACTGCGTCCATTCCGCCATGGCTGCCGATCGGTCTGCTGCCGCTCCGCTAGAGCGCATCAACAGCTTGCGAATCCCATCGCGTTCTTCAGCGGGAGCCAATGAGGCCAGCCCGAGGGCCTGTCCCTGATAGCCTGCGTCCAGGACGTCGAACTTAGGATTCCGATTCGTCAACTCGCTGGCGAACTTGCCAAGCTCGTCTTCGATAGCCTTGCCGCTCTCGAAAAAGGTGATCCCAGAGCGATCCACTTGTCCGACTGCCATGAGGGCTCCGACAACTGCCACAACCGGTAGCCCTACGGCATATAGAACCCGACTCTTACTTGCCATTGTTTCGATCTTCTCCGATAGGGACTTGGGACCTTCAAGATCCCGTAGTACAGTAGACAGATTCTAACGCAACTTGAGCTTGGCCGGGTAGCTCTACACCCAAAGGTGGGTTTGTATTAACCCCGACCCCGAGGCTCACCTGGAACGTAAGCCTGCCCAAGGTACCAGATCTTGTGGCCTTCGGCGGTCTTTACGACTTCCAGCACTTTTTTTGCGCGGCGGCGCGGAGCGGATTTTCCGGCCAAGGCCGCAACGGAAGGCTGTCCATCTGCTGAAGGCGCTTTTGGCGCGGGTGGCGGCAAAGTCTTGATGTACTGCTTCAGAGCCGCCCCGGTTTCCTCGACGGCTTTCTTGGCCATCCGGTCAACCAGAAACTTGGGGGCCATGGCTCCGGCATCGATATCGAGTTCGGCCATTACGACGGTGCCCCTGCCGTCGGCCGAATCCATGAGACGGTACGATCCCGCATACGCCTTCATGTCCGAACCCTTGATCATCTCGAAGTTCAGCACCTGCGTCGGAACGGCGTCAAAGCGGAGCACCATGCTCATGCGCTTCATGGAATTCACCACCAGATCGAGGTCGGACGAATTTCCCTTGGTCCCTACGACGTCGGATTTTTCGCAGTTCGGGAGCCAGAGCTTGTAGTTGGCGTACTCGGAAAAAACCGCGAAGACAAAATCGCGCGGCGATTCGATGTGGATGACGGACTTGATCATGCCTTGGCTTCCTCTACCGGCGTCAACTTGTATTTCTTGCCCTGGTACGTCGCCATCAAACCATCGGGCGTTTCGCTGATTTGGAAAACCAATTCGACGCCCGGTCCGACCGTTGAGGCGCCCTCGTCGAACAACGATGTTTGGCGCTTGAGACCGGCCAGGCAGGCCGCGGGATTGAGAAACTTACGGTGGCTCGGCAGGAAATTTTGCCAGCGCTCTTCCGGATGCATGGCCAGTGTCACTTTGCATCGGGCGCTGCCCTCCGGTTCAATGTCCCACTGGAGTTTTTCCACGGGCAGGGAGCCGCCAATGGCGCGGCTGAGCACCATGCGGTTCTTGTCGTGTATGCACTCGATGGCCATCGTTTCGCCTTCGCCGAGGCTGAGGGCTAACTCGGCGATCGCGAGGTCGCCTTCCTCGGCCAACAGGCGTGAGGTCGAAACCAGGGGCATCCACTCGCAATAGCTGTTGTAGTCCTTCAGGATCTCGTAGACGATCGCAGGCTCGCAGTCCATCACAGCCGATGAAGTCTCCGCGCTAAAAAACATTGACAAGCGGGACTCCTCCGGCCGAAAGTTCGGCCGCATCCTCAAGTAGGAACAAACGGACGTCGTCCAAAGGCGAAATCGCTTCGGGGCCCCAGCGGCGTGGCGACGGCGACCCGGGGGTGAACAGATGCAGGGTGAATCGGCCAGGCTCTGACGCGACGATGCGCATATCCACCGGCTCGTCCGCCGGCAGGAACACGGCCTTAACCTCGCCTACGCGAATCTGTTCGTGGATGTTGCCGGCCACGGCTTCGACGGGACACCCGAGGACCGCCACCGAAAAGCGCGTGAACGCCTTGACCGTGTAGAGATTTTCAAAGAACGAAAGCAGCGAATCCTGAATGCCGGCCTTGGTATTGCCCCCGCCATTGACGACCGGCGCGACGGGTACGCCTGCGGCGGCAGTGCCGGCCACCATCGCGGGATTCGCCGGACCGCCACTATTGGCGGCTTGGACCGCAGGAGCCGAAGCAGGCTGGCCCGCAGCCAATTTTTCGTTCGCGTCCCGGAGACGATCGGCCAACACACGCGCGACCCGCATGGGGATTTCCGGATTTTTCTTCATCAGCTTCACGAAGCTGTCCCGAGTGAGCAGGAGGCACTCACTATCTTCGGCGGTGATGACGTTGGCTGAACGCGGCTTGTCGTCGAGAATCGACATCTCGGCGAAAACCTGTTCCGGCCCGAGCCTCGCCACCTCCTTCCCCGTTCCGGCGTGATCGCGGACTACGCGAACCGAGCCTCGCACGACGATGTACATGCCAAGGCCGGTTTGGCCCTGATGGACGATGGTCTCATCCTTGCCATAACGGCGCATAATGGCCGCTTCGGCCACCTGACTGAGCAGCTTGTCGTCCAGGCCATTGAAGAAGTCGACTTTTTGCAGTATGTCTTTCACGGTATTTATTCGATCTGGGAAACCACGAGAAATAATCCAAAAGCAGCGAGCACCCCGACCACCGCCGCGGCTGCGGACCAGGCGCCCGATAACACAAAACCCCAACGCAAGGAGAGTAACAGAATCGTCAGCAACGCTCCACCGGCAATTAATCGGGCTGCCGACAGGTTGGCGGCGCGGCTCCCCGCGTTCTGGCCGCCACTGGCAGTCAAGTTTACCCTAAGCGCAATGTCGTCGTCTCTAAAATCCTCTACCAATCGGCCCATTTGGCGCATGGCTTCGACCATCAGAAGTCCGGAACCCATCATCCAGTCCGAAGCGCTTTCGCGCGTGAACAGCTCACCCATCCTGGTGCGCAGCAAGCGGCCGAGGACGGGCCAATGGGCTTGTTCTAACGGATCGCCCCCGGTATTGCGGTGGGCGGCGGCGAAACCGGCGGCAATCAGATTCCGATGTAGACAGTCGAGGAATAGCGGGCGGCTCTTTTGCAACGCCGCCAACGCGCGCCAGTGATTTTCAAAGTGAGCGCCCGAGGGCGGAAACGCGAGGTTTACTTTTAGGTCGGGCTCCACCGAAGCGAGAGCATCCAGCATGGCTGGATCGTCACCGCCCTCCGAACCCGACATCCGCAACAGGGCATGGGCCGCGGCCGGAACGTTGCCGGCGAAAACAGAAGAAACGTACTTGAGCATCCGGCGCACATGCACTGCCGGCACCGCCAGAAATCGCGGTGGGATCCGCAGACCGATCTGGCCGGAGGAAGTGAGCACAAGGTTGTCGAGACGAGAGCCAGCGTCGACCACGGAGAATAGACAAACTTGCTCCAACATCGTTTCACACCATTTCTGCGACGCCTCCGGAACGCCCGCAGTAACCAGTTCAGCCAGTGGGCGGCCTTCCAGCCAAGTGTACCCGAGCACACGTTCTGAGCACAGTCGATCGACCGGCTCTGGAAACAAGGTGACAGCGTTGCCTTTGTATTCTTGAACGGCGTGAAGCAAGCGGCGACCGGCCGAGGCCGAGAGTCCCACGCGCAACCACTCCCGGAATTGGACGAGCACACCTTCGTCGAAACGCCATTCCTCGATTTCGCCTCGCCACGCCGCTAACGAACGTTCCAGAGCCTTGAACTCAACCGGCGTAAATGGGGATCGGGAAAACTGGAGCACCACCTCCCGAAGGTCGAGGCGAGCCCGATAGACACAGATCAACCCGTCGTTCCAGAACGGAGCGTCCGATAAGGTCGCGGCCACGGCAGCCCCTGCTTCGCCTAGATCCGCGCAGACGATGACGGACGCTTCTTCGCGAGACAGAGTCCACGAAGGCTTGGGAAGAGCTTGTAACGCTAGTAAAGTGCGAGCCCGCACCAAGTCCGCTCGCCATTGCAGGAACTCGGCGAACCAAAGGTGAAGTCCGCCTTGCCCCTGCAAAAACTCGCAAAGCGGAGATGGCGCGGAACCGTGAGCGGTTGGGACAGGGTAAACCTGTCTCGATTCCCGCTGTTTTTCATCGGCCGGAATCGGCGGAACAGTGGCCAACATCGCAAGAGTGCCTTGCCCGGATTGTCTTGGCGCACTTGGCGCCGACAAGGGCTGCTATTTCTTGGCGGCTTCAGTTTTAACGGCGGACGCGACCCCTTCAACTTTGGTGGCCAATGTGTCGGCCGCGAGTGTGGGCTCAGACGCCTTGACGGCCGCTTCGGTGACGGTGGCGGCGCGTTCGACCATGTCGGTGACCGAATCGGTGGTCTTCTTCATAATGTCGGTAGCGGCCTTGATCACGTTGCGCGGATCCATGGCCGGCATGTCCAAGACGCCAGCGGCTCGGTGGACGATTTTCGTGCTGAGATTGTCCATGCTGCCCTGGGCGGACTTGTTTGCGGCATCCAACTCGGACGACAAAGCCGACGTGACCTTGTCCAACGCATGTTTGAACTTGTCGGTAGCGCCTTGCGAGTCGGTGATAGCGCCGACCGCGTTTTGGACCTGTTGGATGCCGAACATGGTCATCGCCGTGGAAAATTTCATCATCGATACTGCGAGTTCTTGCATGCGATTTTTGCTCCCCGAGTTTGCGGTTTATTTAATGGGCCGTCAACAGTTGGCGTACCAACTGTACTACCCATGCGCCCCACAATACCACAAACGTCAACCCGATTCCAGAGAATAAGGAATTGGTGCGCCAGCCGTCCGGCCCCGCTGCAAGGCCGAGCGTCAGGACAACCGCGATCCAGATCGAGGCGGCCGCTACGGCTCTCATCCGGAGTTGCCCCCTACCGTCATTCCCACGTTTGGTATCGACGCTGGCCTTGATGCGGAAGGTGCGCCGCTCAAATTGCGCAATGGCGTGTAAGAGGGGTCCGGGGCCGGCCGACGCCCAGAGCGCCGCGTCGGTGAGTAACGACATGGCGCCGCCGCGCGAGAAGACGCGTTCTTTGGCCTCGAGCGCCAGATATTCTTCGACGACGCGGCGCAGGATGCCGGCCAGATCTACTTCCGGCGCCAGGCGCGACACCAAACCGTCGGCGAGGATGGTGGCGCGGATGTATTTGATCATCTCTCGATCGACCAGCACATGATAGTCCTGGCAAATCGACAGCAGGTCCATCATGGTTTTGGTAACCGACACGCGAAAGCGCACGCGTCCGCCGATGGCGTGCTCTTCGTACCAATCGCCGGCCAGTTGTTCGATACGCCGGCGCAGGCCTTCGAGATCGGCGTCGCTGCCAAACTTGCAGATGTTGAGAAAGCCCTCGTAGATCGCTTTGGGGTCGCCGCTTGAATACGCCAGGGTCAGTTCAATTTGTTTGCGGCGCGCCTCCGCGGTGAGTTTGGCCACAATGCCGAAGTCGACATAGCCGACCGTGTTGTTCGGCAGGATCAAGAGATTGGCCGGATGCAGATCGGCATGGAAAACGCCATACCGGAAGGCGTCGCTCAGGAAGTTGGAGATGACGTTGGCGCCGAAGACGGCCGGCACAAGTCCTTGCTCGCGCAGTTTCGCCAACCCGGATTCGTTCTTCTCTTCGAGCATCCGCAAATAGGTGGCGACGCTTGGGCCCTGGAGAAACTCCATGGTGAGCACGCGCGACGTCGTCAGGTTCCAGAAGATTTTGGGAACGCGTTCGGTGACGCTGCCGACGGCGTTGTTGCCGAGCAATTGGCAATGCGAGGCTTCGCGCCGGTAGTCAAGTTCGTCTTCGGTCCAGGTCTTCAGCTCACGCACCGGATCGCGCATAAAGTAAAAACGGCGCAGACGCAGGAACATGATGATCCGCACGCCCCAGTCCAGCAGATGGTTGTCGATCTCGAATTTGCGGCGGATGCCGGGGCGTTGGATTTTGACCGCGACCATCGTGCCGTCGATCAGTTTGGCTCGATGGACCTGTCCAATCGAGGCGGCGCCTACGGGCGGAAACTGAAATTCCTGGTAGATTCCCTCGGGCCTGGCGCCGAGTTCTTGCTCCACCACCGCAACCACTTGGTCCTCTGGCACTGCCTCCACCTGATCGAGCAAACTCAGCAACGCGTCACAGTAACGGCGTGGCAGAGTGTCGATCTGCAAGGAGAGGATCTGTCCGAATTTGACGAAGCTGCCGCTGAGCCGTTCGAAGAACTGACGCAGCAAAATATGGCCTTCAATCGGCTGTTTGCGGAACTTGCGAGTGATGACTTGCCCCACCACCCAGAAAGAAGCGCCCGCCAAATCCCTGATCCTGTCGAGGTATCCAAGCCTGGTGGAGCGCACGACAATCAGCATTCTTAGGAGAAGAGACTACTCGTCCCCGGTGAATTTTCTCCCGG
>JAYUSQ010000196.1:0-44017 GCA_043755595.1 Acidobacteriota bacterium
GCTTTTCCAGCCACAGGATTCCCGCCACGTCCAGGTGATTGGTCGGCTCGTCGAGCAGCAGAATATCGGGGGCTTGGATCAGAGCCTCGCCGATGGCCAGCCGTTTACGCCAACCGCCGGAGAGCTGCGCCGCTTCAAAGTTCCGGTCGATTGCGCCTTCGGTAAACCCGGCCGCGCCCAGGGTCGTATTCAGGCGCGCGTCGAACTCTTCGTCGTGAACGCAAGCGGCTGACAACACCTCAAGCACGCTGGCCCCCGGGGCAAAGACCGACTCTTGCGGCACGTAACAGAGACGAGCGGCTTTGCGGAGCGACCGTTCGCCGGCATCGGAGGGCTCGGTTCCGGCGAGGATTTTCATCAACGTCGACTTGCCGCTGCCGTTAGGGCCAATCAGGCCGAGGCGGTCGCCTTCGGAAATCGTCAGGGAGACGTTGTCGAACAACGTCCGGGAGCCGAAGCTCTTGCGTAAGCCGCGGCAATTCAAAATCAAACTCATGCTGTATTGTTTATGCTAGCGCGAGGGCTCGTAGAATGGCTGGCGCCAGCACTAACTATTCCTGCCGCCGCCGTACCAATACGGCCGAGCCGGAGGCCAGTTTGAGACCCTGGCCAAACTGGTTAGTAAACCAATTCAAGGAGAGTGTCGCATCGGAGAGCAGCCGCAACTGAATCTCACCGGCTGAGCCCGCGTCGCCTCGCCACGTGTATCGCGTATCGCCCGTGGAGGCGCCTTCGAAGAAGAACTGGACCTCCGGACTGATGGCCCGATCGGGCACTTTATATCGCGCGCGATAACGTCCCCAAAGCAGGTTGTCTTTTTCGGTGATCTGCAGCTCTATATATTCGGCGGCGTAGCGCCCAGGGGGAGAGTTGGACCCCGGCTGAGCCGATAGCATCCAGGTGCCCGCCAAAGCGCGGGGGCGGACTGGCGGCTGCTTTTCCGGCTCGACCGGTAGTGCGGCTTCTATCTTCACCGACGCAACCGGCGGTGGCTCAGCGGCCGCTGGCGCCGGAGCGGGTTTAGCGGCCATGGCTGGTATGGCCATTGAGTCCAAAGCTGCCGGCCGCGCTCGGACCACGGTCAATCTCGCCAGCGCCTGGTCGCGCTCGGAGATCACCTGGTTGAGCATACGCCGCAATTCCCTGGTGTCAGCCAATTCCGGCCGCGCAGGTTCAGCGGGCCGTTCTGGCCGTTCCACATAAACGATCCGCTCGGCCGCAGGAACCAGTTGGGGCGATGCCCACCAATTCGCCGCCAGAAAACCGGCGACCAACGATAGCCCCGCCGCAACCGCGGGAATTCGCCAACGGTTCAGTCTCTCAAGAGCAGCCGGCCGCCAGTTCACCGCCAAGGCTCCCGATACCTGCAGGTCATATTGCTGGCGCCGCGCAGGGTCCACCAGCACCGAGTAGATGCCGTTTAGCCGTTTCAACTGGTTCTCGGCCACGCGCCGGACTTCGCCGTCCTGGATCGGGTCTGGGTGCAGCAGCTTCGCCAGGTTTCGATGAGCCCTCCGGATCTCCTCCAGCGACGCCGTCGGCCGGAGTCCGAATTCGTCGTAGTGCGTCATGGGCCGGTCTATAGATGAGTTCCTATTGGGTATAGTGGTGGCACGACCGGAAAAATCTCACACGTTTTTCTCGCCAGACCTGCAACTGGAGTAAAATTTAGCCATGCCGCCACCAATCAAGTCTTCCCGCCGTCAATTTGTGCAAGGGGCCGGTGCAGCCGCATCGGTCGCCGCTCTAGGCCGTCAAGTCCTGGCTCAGACCAGTCCAGCCTCGGCCACTGGTATGCCGACGCGCGTTCTGGGCCGGACCGGCCAGCGTGTTTCCATCGTCTGTCTCGGAGGCTGGCACATCGGTTCGGTTAAAGAAGATGCCGAAGCCATCCGGATCATGCACGCCGCCATAGACGACGGCCTGACCTTCTTCGACAACGCCTGGGACTATCACGACGGCCATTCCGAAGAGGTGATGGGCAAGGCGCTGGCCATGGACGGCAAACGGGCCAAGGTGTTTTTGATGACCAAGAATTGCGAGCGCGACTACGCCGGGTCGATGAAAAATCTCGACGACTCGCTCCGCCGCATGAAGACCGGCCATCTCGACCTGTGGCAGTTTCACGAGAACAACTACGACAACGATCCGGATTGGGTCTTTGAAAAGGGCGGTATGAAGGCGGCGCTCGAAGCGCAAAAGGCGGGGAAGGTCCGGTTCATCGGCTTCACTGGCCACAAGGATCCGCGGATCCATTTGAAGATGCTTTCCAAGCCGCATGACTGGGACACGGCGCAAATGCCGATCAACGTGTGCGACGCCTTTTTCCGGAGTTTTCAGAAAGAGGTTGTGCCGGTCTGCCTGCGTAAGAACGTTGGCGTGATCGGAATGAAGGGGCTGGCTGGCGGCGGTGTCCAGGGCCGGCTGATCGAAGAATTGGGACTTACTTCGGATGAGTGTTATCGCTATTGTCTGAGCCTGCCGGTGACGGCCCAGGTTATGGGTATCACCAGCATGGCTCAGTTGAAGGCCGACGTTGCACTGGCGCGCAACTTCAAGCCGATGACCGTGACTGAAATGAACGCGTTCCGCGAACGGGTTCGCGCGCAAGGCACGGACGGCAGGCACGAGTTATTCAAATCGACCCAAGTGTTCGATGGCCCGCATCACCGCAAACAACACGGCTTTGCGCTGGCCTAATTCCGCTTCGGTTGAAAAAGTGGGGCTACGCCGGTTCTAGCAGGCCCGCGCAGCCCCTTCTCTCAGTTTGGAGGGACGGAAAGAACTTTGGGAGTCTAGGCGGCCGATGTGCCGAGCAAGATTGAACGCCGCCGCATCCAGCGAAGCGCGATCAGTCCGGAGCCGACAGTCAACAGCGTCATGGCCTCGGGCGTTTCCGCTTCCGGCCCACCACCACCGCCGCCGGACGCGAGCGCTCCGTAGGCGAAGTTGTCGTAGAGGCCCACGGTGCCGTTCGTGCCCGAGTCAAAGTAGATCCTGAGATCGGCGATTGCAGTATCCGAAGTGAATCCGACGAATTTTCGGCCGGGTCTAGGCTGGGTAACCACGGTGGAGAGGTTGTCCCCATTAACCTGGAGGTGGAAGCTCTGTGCTTCGGGGAAGGCCGACATCAGGTCGACGCCAAATGCAAAGGTGGAAGCGGGGAGATTGATCCTCAAGTAGGCCCCTGCACTCCACTCCAACTTGATCAGTGTCCCCGATGCGTAGTCCTGATCGGTGCCTAGCACTGGATTCGTGGCGTAGAGCCAGTAGGTTGTAGGCCCGCTGTGGCCCACGAAGGTCGCTCCCCCGATAGTCAGGCCGCCCGCTGTGCTGTACCCGCCAAAGCCGCCGACGCCCAAGCCGAGCGAATCAAAATCAATATTGGTCCGGCCGGTCGTGGCGGTCTCCCACGCTCCCCGGTCGGTGAAAGTAACCACTGTGGCCGATGACAACGACGTGATCGCCAGCAGCAGAAATAGGAAATTTCGAATAGTGCGCATGAAAAATGAAACCCTCTCTCTTCTCGTTATCAGTGAGCCACTCGGCCTTGGCCGGAGACGTCACTGGAACGCTAATATTTGCGTTCAGAGTAGTAGTGCGTTTGGGGCCGATTTCCTCTCATGCACTGCGGCAAGATCGGGGAGAGTAGCATAGGGGCGGTATCGCCGAAGGAATATTTCTTTCAGCGGATTGTCAACGCTTTTGCTTCTCCACACGTTTCACCTATAGACGATGCACGATGCGGCCCTGATGTTCGACGCAGCGGTTCGCCAGCGTGAGACGCAGGTGTTACGGATCGCTTATCGGATGCTTGGGAATTGGGCCGATGCCGAAGATGTGGCCCAGGAGACGTTTGTAAGACTGCATCGGAAAGGGCTGGCGGCGTTAAGTGACGACGCTGCCGTGGGCGCTTGGTTGTGTCGCGTGGCGGTGAATCTTTGTTTGGACCGGCTCCGGTCGCGATCGCGGTGGCGGTTGACGGAAATGCCGGAGTTGACCGCGCAGTCGAGTTCGCCGGAAACGGAAACGTTGCGGGCCGAACAGAAGCGGCTGCTGTTGGAGGCTCTGACTCAATTGCCCGAACGAGAGCGGGCGGCGGTGGTGTTGCGAGAGATCGAAGGGCTATCGACGGCTGAGACCGCTGCGGCGATGGGTTCGACCGAGCCGACGATACGGAGTCAGGTTTCGAAAGCGATCGGGCATTTGCGTGCGCTGCTGACGAAGGAGAAGGTATGACGGACGACGAAATCCAAAGACTGCTGCGCGACCTGCGCGACGAGCCGGTACCGCAGGATTCGCTGGCGCGCGTGCGGATGCGAGTGACGGAGCGGACTTCGCAGCGAGGCTGGCGAGTGTGGTGGGTACCGGCGATGGCGGTGGTCTGGATCGTGCTGACGGTAATGCTGTGGCCTCGCCGGGTCATTGAGCCCGTGGCCCCGCCCGCGCCGCCGGTTGTGGTTCAGGCCCCCGCGCCCGCCGCCGCCGTTCAACCGGTGGTTGTCGCTGCCAGTAAACCGACGAAGATTCGGCCGCGAGCAGGGTCGGCGTCCTCGCACGGATCGATCAGGATCGAGACTGCGGATCCCGATGTCGTACTGATTTTTCTGACTGATGGTGGGGGAGAGTAGAAAGGATTTTATGCGATCTGTGAAAACTGTTTTGGCGCTTGCTCTGGCAACCGTCACCATGCTACCGGCGCAAGACAAATCTGCTCAGGCAGCGCAAGAATTCGAGTCACTACAAGGGCTGGTTGAGGCCAGGCGAACTGCATTGGTTTCCGCCGTGATTCCGGTCAAGACTCTCACTGGTGATGCCTTCGCTCGACTAGTGAAGTTATTGCATGCCTTCAAGGTGAGTTTTGCGGCCGACGACCGGCTCCGCACCATCCTCGTCTATGGGCCGAAGGATGTCGTTGAGCAGATGAAGAAGGTGGTGCTCGAATTGGACCGCCCGGGTAGCGAGGCCGCTGTCGGACGAAATGTCGACATGACCCTAACCTTTTTGCGATGCTCCAGCAAGCCGTCGGCCACCGCTTCAGACCCGCTTCCGCCCGAACTCGAAGCGGTCGCCAAACAACTCAGAGCGGCGACCCAATACAAACACGTCGAATTGTGGGAAGTGCTGCCGATGCGCATCCAAGAGGGAAAACAAAGTGAACAGTCAGCTCGTTTGCCCAATAAGCCCCCCGGAATTCAGGGAGTGAATACAACGGCAAGAATCATACTCAATCCAGAGTCGGTGAATCAACGCGAAGGCGCGCGCTCCGTTCGCTTTGATCGCTTCAATATCAATTTCAGGATTCCTTACTCGGTAAGCTCTGTAGGGGGGACGAATTATCAGTTCCTGGACGTGGGCCTGAATACCTCCGGCGACTTCAAGGAGGGTCAAAAGACAGTGCTCGGCAAAGTGGGTCTCGATGACGATAGCGCGGTATTCGTGGTGGTTGCGTTGAAGGTGCTGGATTAAGTTCGCCGGTCTCCTAAGGCCTTCATTAGAGCGTTTTCAGACTTTCTATAGAGTACCGCTTGCTTTCGCCGCGCGACTCCGTACCGAGGCGCGACCGCGAGGAAGCGCTCTACACCTTACCTGAAAAATGCCTACAGCGCGATACTCAACCCGTTTGGGTTCAGAGATCCTCAGATCTCTCGAACCGGAATTTCCAAGCAGCGTGGCAGAGTAGGCGGTCCCTATAATGGAAGTTCCATGACCTCAGTTGATTCCTTCGTCGAGACGAATCGCCAACGGCTGCTTGATGAGCTGTTCGAACTGCTCCGGATTCCCAGCATCAGCACGCTGCCAGAGCATCAGCCCGATTTGATCCGCGCTGCCGAACTCGTCGCGCGGCGGTTGCAAGAAGTGGGGCTGGAGAACGTCGAGATCATCCCCACCGGCCGCCATCCGCTGATTTACGCCGATTGGCTGCACGCACCCGGCAAACCCACCGTCCTCTGCTACGGCCACTACGACGTGCAACCGGCCGACCCGCTCGATCTCTGGATCACACCGCCGTTTGAGCCCACCATCCGTAACGGCAACATCTACGCCCGTGGCGCGGTGGACGACAAGGGCCAGATGTACATGCACATCAAGGCGATCGAGGCGTTGCGCGCCGCGCACGGCACGCTGCCCCTGAACGTGAAATTCCTGATCGAAGGCGAAGAAGAAGTCGGCGGGGCATCGATCGCCGCCTATCTGCCGGCGAACAAGGAAAAGCTGAAGGCCGATGTCGCCTTGGTTTCCGACACCGGGCTCTACGCGCCCGGCCTGCCTACGTTGTGCATCGGCTTGCGCGGTCTGATCTACATGGAAGTCGAGGCCGACGGGCCATCGAAGGATCTACACTCCGGTATCTACGGCGGCGCGGCGCCAAATGCAGTCTACGGATTGGCGCAGTTGCTGGCCAAGGCGAAGGATGCCGACGGGCGCATTCTCATCCCTGGCATTTACGATGATGTGGCTGAACCGGCCTCCGCTGAGATCGCGAGTTGGCGCGCGTTGCCGTTTGACGAAGGCGAATTCCTGAGCGGCGAAGTAGGCTCGTCTTGTCTAACGGGCGAGCCGGACCGCATGGTGCTGGAACGCGTCTGGTCGCGGCCCACCTTTGAAGTGCATGGCATCGGCGGCGGATTTACAGGCGCTGGTTCAAAGACTGTGATCCCTGCCAAAGCGGTCGCCAAAGTGAGTATCCGCCTGGTCCCCAAGCAGGATCCCGACAAAGTGATTGCCGCTTTCCGCGCTTGGGTGGAACAGAATACCCCGGCCGGTATTGCGACGCGTGTGAAGGTCCTCGGCGCCGGCCCGGCCATCGTGGTCGATCCCGATCATGTGGCTATTCGCATCGCCGCTAACGTCTTTAGTGAAGTGTTCGGCAAGCCGACTGTCTTCACGAGGTCCGGCGGCTCAGTGCCAATCGTCGGCGACTTTGCTCACCACCTCGGGATTCCGACCGTGATGATGGGCCTCGGGCTGCCCGATGACGCCCTGCACTCGCCCAACGAAAAGTTCAACCTCGAAAACTACTACACGGGCATCAAGACGGTGGCGCATTTCCTTGAACAATACGGCCGTGCCTGAGCCGAAAGAGTCCGCGTCGGTTGGCGTAGCCCGCTCAGCGGGCATGATGTCGGTGGCCGTCATGTTCAGCCGTATCACCGGGCTCTTGCGTGAGCAGGTGATGGCTTGGCAATTCGGCACGGGGATGGACTTTGAAGCCTTTCGCCTTGGCTTCACGCTTCCCAATCTGACGCGCGATCTGTTTGCCGAAGGTGCGCTCTCGTCCGCCTTTGTGCCAACGTTCACCGAGTACCTTGCGACCAAGGGGAAGGCCGAAGCGGCGCGCCTCGCCAATCTGGTTGCGACGGCGGTGATCCTGCTCGTCGGACTGATCTGCATCCTGGGCTGGATCTTCGCTCCGCACCTCGTCAATCTTTTCGCCGGTGGCTTTCGCCAGGTGGAGGGTAAAAGCGAACTGGCCGCGCAACTGACTCGGATCATGTTCCCGTTCCTGCTTTTCGTCGCGCTCGCCGCCCAAGCGATGGGCATTCTGAACGCATGCAATCAGTTTGGGATTCCGGCGCTCGCTTCTTCGTTGTTTAACGTGATTTCGGTCGCATCCGGCCTCGTGCTTGGAGTGCTCCTTGGCCCCACGCTCGGCCTGACGCCGATTGAGGGCATGGCCTGGGGCGTCTTGCTGGGCGGGGCGGGGCAGTTGTTGTGGCAGGTGCCCAGCCTGCTCGAAAAAGGCTTCCGGTTTCGTCCGCAATGGGACACTTCGCATCCCGGTCTGCGCCACATCTTCCGCATGATGGGCCCGGCGATTCTTGGGGCTGCCGCCGTGAACGTCAATCTCGCGGTGAATCTGAGTTTCGCTTCGTCAGTGGTGGATGCCGAACGCGGCCCCAACGGGCCGATGGCTTGGCTCGGCTACGCCTTCCGCTTCATTCATCTGCCAATCGGCATCTTCGGCGTCGCCATCGCCTCGGCCACGGTGCCGGCGATCACGCGTAGTCTCGCGTCGGGCAATCACGCAGAATTCCGGCGGACTCTGTCCCAATCGCTGGCCGTCGTCTTGTTGCTGACTGTGCCGAGTTCCATCGGGCTCTACGCACTCGGCAAAGACATCGTGCGGATGATCTATCAGCACGGTAAATTTACAGCTTACGATACGCAGCAGACGGCGTTTGCGTTGAGTTGTTATGCCATCGGCTTGGCTGGGTACGCGGGCCTAAAGGTGTTGACGCCCGCCTTCTACGCTTTGAAGGACTCGCGCACGCCGATGCTGCTCGGGCTCTGCTCGATCGCCGTGAATTATGCCGCGGCGTCGGCGACGATGCGTTTTACCAAACTCGGGCATGCCGGCTTGGCGCTGACCACCTCGACGGTGGCGATCTTCAGCTTCGCCGGACTCTTCTGGATCCTGCGCAATCGCGTGGGCGGCATTCATGGCCGCGAGTTGTTTTCATCCACCAGCCGGATCGCAGTGGCGGCGATGGGCATGGGAATGGCATTGACGCTCATCGTGTTGAGCCTCGAACGCGCTATGGGTTTCACCTTCTGGGCCAGCGCGGTCCGCACTGCTGTCTGCGTTCCGGTTGGCGCGGCCGTTTTCTATTGGGCATGCCGCGCGCTGCACGTGGCTGAACTTGATCTGGCGGTTTCTGGAATTCTTGCTCCTTTACAGCGGTGGGTTCCGGGCCTGCGTGGTAGAGTGATATAAGCGCATGTTGGCTGATTTGGAGTTGATCGTACAGATGCAGGGGCTCGACATTCGGGCCAATCAGTTGCGAAAAGAAATCGCACTCCTGCCTAAACAGGTCGCCGAGATCGAGAAGGCGCTGGTGGCGCACTCCCGAAAACTCGACGCGGATCGGGCTGTGCTCGGCTCCAACCTGAAAGAGCGCAAGCTAAAAGAGCTTGAGATCCAGTCGCAGCAAGCCAAAATGGCCAAGCTGAAGGATCAGATGGCTGCCGCGAAAACTAACGAGCAGTTCAAAGCTTTTCAGAACGAGATCGACTACTGCGAGACGGAAATTCGCAAGCACGAAAACCTGATTGTCGAGCTGCTTGAATTGAGTGAGCCGCTCACGGTGAATGTGAAGGCCGCCGAAGCGGCGTTGGCGAAAGAGAAGACTGTGGTTGACCGGCAGAAGATTGAACTGCGCGACCGCGTGGCGCTGGATCAGAAGGCCCTGGAAGAAATCGGCGTTGAGCGCCAGACGATCGCCACCGGCGTCGGCAAGCCAATTCTGAATACCTTTGAGCGGCTTTCCAAAAGGCACAACGGCCTTGCCATCTCAGACGCCACCAAGGGCCGTTGTACCTGCTGCCACCTCGAAATCCGGCCTCAGTTATTCCAGGATTTACGCCGCCGTGACCAGCTCTTCGTCTGCGAAAACTGCGGTCGCATTCTCTACTATAATCCGCCGATCGCGGTCGATGCCGAAACGGGCGGTCCGGTCACCTACAATGCAGCCGGCGCTCGCGTCGACATGTCGTAGAAATTCTACCTGCCTTCTAAAGGCTAATGGGCCGCCGATAAACGCCGATAAAACCATTGGCCCGTTACCGGAGCCGTCCAGTCGGCCCCTTCGCATTCGGCGCCGCTACGTTCGATAAACTGTTCCGGGACCGCCAATTGCAAAGGCCGCCGATGAACGCCGATAAGACTCCCGATGGTTTTATCGGCGTTCATCTGCGTTCATCGGCGGCCCACTAGGTGTTTAGCGCGCCGAATAGCACTCCAAGTTCACTCAGATTAGCGCGAAGCCAATACTTTCGGCTGGGCCAAGTATCCCGAAATCCGATCCTTCGTCACCGAGTTCACCACCAGTTCGCACGGCTGCCGATACTTCGCCATGTAGAATTGCACGGGCTCATTGACGCTCTTGTTCTGCTTCTCCACCCGCTTGTCGTCGGCGACAATCTCGATGGTGTAGCGATTGCGCTTCAAATCGGCGTTCTTCAGTAGAATCGTGACATCGGAAATCTTCATCGGCTGTTTCGACTTGACGATGTTGAACTCAAAATAGCTGCGTTCGCCCAGTTGTTTGAGCGCCAGCAGTTCCTTGCCGTTGGTGGCCACGTAGCCGCTGGTGACGCCCAAGTCGCCCGTGACTTTCTTCAAGCTCTCGATCGTCTTGTCGAGTTCACCCTTGTTGTCGGTGATCTCCTTTTTGACCGCCGAGACTTCGGTCGTCACCGTCTCGCTCAACTTCTGATTGGCCGCGAGGGTGGTCTGCTCCACCTTGCCGATTTCCTGCTTCACCGCCAGCGTGGCGCGCTCCTGCTCGGCCTTTAGCTTACGTTCGGTCTCAGCCACTTGCTTCATGGCGTCTTCCCGAACCGCGCCCACGGCCGCGTTGGCGCGGCGTTGCGCCGAATCCAGGTCGGCCTTGAGCGTTTCCACATACCTGCGGCTGGTCTGATTGGAGATCTGAGCCGATTCGCGGAGATTGCTGATTTCAGTCAGAAGCTGCTCACGAGCCTTGGAGAGGTCCGTTTTGTTCTCCTCCAACTTCATGAACAAATAAACGTTCGCGGCGATCAGGGCCAGCACGGCCCCAAACAGGATGGGGATCTTCAAACCGGAGCCGCTGCTCTCGGGCGGCGGGAAAGGGGCGTTTGGGGAAAGACTCACTGGAAATATTCTCCTGTTCGCGCCGGTAGTTCCGGCTCGGGATTTAGTGTACCACTCACTGTCGATATAGATGGATTAGCGTGCCCGCCGGTTCCACTTCAATCCCCCCCCGATGGGGGAGGAATGAGTGGCCGGGCGAAGGGCAAGTACTCTTGTTTCGGAATACCCGGCTCAAAACAGCGGCGGCAGCGGGCTTCATACATGCCCGCCGCGCCCACTACAATCAGATCGCCCGATTCGACCAGCCGCTGCGTATGCTTGGCCGGATTGCCGCAACGCATGCAGATCGCCAGCATTTTCGTGATCGATTCGGCGACGGCCAGCAAATCGGGCATCGGGATAAACGGCCGGCCGAGGTAGTCTGTATCCAGGCCCGCAATAATCACCTGTTTGCCCGAGTCCGCCAACTGCTGCGCCACTTCCACCAGATCCGGGCCGAAGAAATTCGATTCGTCAAAGCCCACCACCTGCGTGCGCCAATCCAGTTGATCGAGCGTTGCGCGCGCGCTCTCGACGACCGTGGCGGCCAGGCGCGAGTCGGCATGGGAGACGATTTCGTCCTTTGAATAGCGATCGTCCACCACCGGTTTAAAAACCTGAACGCGTTTGCGCGCAATAATGGCGCGGCGCAAGCGCCGGATCAACTCCTCGCTTTTGCCTGAAAACATCGGGCCGCTGATGACTTCGATCCACCCTGTGTTGTTGACCAGGAAATCCACGTTATCGTTTCCCCGCTGCGGCTGTCGCTTCGGCGGCTCTCATGACGCGCAACAGATTCTCACCATAAATCTTCCGAATGCGTTCGGCCGAATGGCCGCGCTCAAGCAACGCTCGCGTCAGGGCGGGGAACTGCGAGACGTCGGAGAGCCCGTTGGGCACACACAGCACTCCATCGAAATCACTGCCGATTCCAACCCCGTCCTCCCCCGCTATTTTGACTGCGTGTTCGATCTGCGCGACCACGTCGCTGAGCGAGGCCGGTGTTACGTCGCCCTCTTTCTTTTTCCCTTTCATCGCCGGATTGCTCCAGGCCGACGATGTCGCCGAAACTTGCGAAAGAAACTCACACCCGAAGTTTATCTGCACCACTCCGCCCTTCTTGCCGAGCGCCGCAATCATGTCATCGGATAGATTGCGCGGGATTTTCGAAAGGGCGCGGCAGGAGGAATGCGAGGCGATCGGCGCCGTGCGAGCGGCCGCCAGCACGTCCCAGAAAGTCTTGTCCGAAACATGCGAGATATCCACCATCATCCCCAGCCTGTTCATTTCGGTCACGATTTGTTTGCCTAGCGGGGAGAGCCCGTTGTTCGGGGCGCCGGCCTGGCCCGATGAATCGGCCCAGCGGTTGTGATTGGTGTGGGTAAGCGTCATGTAGCGAACCCCCAGCGCGTGGAACTCTCGGAGCAATCGCAAGCTGTCTTCAATCGCATGGCCGCCTTCGACACCGATAAGCGCGGCGATCTTGCCGGACTTGCGCGCCGCGACCACGTCATCGGCCGTCGAAGCCAGTTGAAACTCACCCGGATACCGGCCGGCGATATCGTGCCGGATGGTGTCGATCATCTCGATCGCGCGGTGCGCGGCAGTCCCGTTGGCGGCGTAGGTCTTGGAAACATAGGCGGCAAAGAAAACCGCGCCAACTCCGCCCCTCTTGAGCCGGGGCAAGTCGGTGTGCCCCTTCGTGCGCGCCATGCCAATATCCAGCCCTTTAACCGTCTCGCTGGTGACGTCGTTGTGGCTGTCAATCAACAGGGCCGACGCATGGACCCTTCGCACTTCATCATCGGTGACCACGCGATTCTGGGCGGCCGCCTCGGTCGACAGAAGAAGCGCCAGCGGCAAGAACGTGAGTCGAATCATTTTGAAGAAGAATCAGGATAGCAGGCAGGGCCAACGCCCGGTCGCGTTGGGTGGTAAGTTGAAGTTGCAACGGAGGTAATCGGATGCCTGTAAAGATTGAGAAGCCCAGCCCAACCTTGCCGGTGGGGTATCGCCCCGCCAATTCATTCCCGTACCGCGTGAAGAATGGTGATTCGTTCGTTTCGCTCGCCAATCGCCTGGGCATCACGCCGAAAGACCTGTTGCGGTTCAACTTTAATACCGACACTCCCACCCACATTAACTACTACTTGCAGCACAACGTCGGCTGCAGTATTCCGACGCCGGACGGGAAGAACTACACTTTTACCAACGCCGAGCCTGGGATCATTTATTACCCCGCTTTCAACCCCATCAAGTTCTTTGGCGGGCTTGAAGCCGGCTCGACCTTTAACGACTTGCAATACCATGGCCTCGTCATCGGGGACGACCCTAAGAACAGCGACTTCATCCGCGTGGCCGCCGGCTTCGGCATGGCGCTCGTGCTCGACCCCAAGCTGCTCGACCCGCGCCCGTTCGTCTACCGGCAGTACATCAGGGGCTTCGCCAGAGTGGCGGACGAAAAGGGCGATTGGCACGACTGGACCGTATATACCGCCAAGACGCCGCATGCGCTCCCGAGTTCAATGACTAAGTCCGACTTGATCACCTTTAGCCCCGATGAATACCGTGAGGACGTGGAGTGGTTCGAGAACAAAACGGCCGGCACCGCCGAAGTTCGCAAGTACGGCTACCGCGAAGCGAAGGCCGTCGATATCGACCAGTACCTCCCCGGACAGGCGGGCCACAATTACAAATCTTTCGACTTGCCTAATATCCGCATTCCCAAGACGAACATGCGAGACCCGGCGATCATAGGGCCTCCATCGGGCCGCGTTCCCCGTAAGGTCGAAGTTGAGTTCGGCTTTAAAGCCTGCCTGCTCCAGGTGGACGGACTGACGCCAATCAAGATATGGGGGCAGCGCGAATTTAGCTACAAGGGCAGTTGGTTGATTAAGAACCGGTACAATCCGCTCTCGACCGAACCATACTGAAGTCCGGTCATGGCAGCGGCGCCGTGCAGGCTTCGTCCAGCAGATGAGCGCGCCCGCCATTGGCCCCCGCGCCCCGCAGCATCTCGTCAAACGTCCGCAACGGCGCCTGATTGCCGCCTGCGCCGACCGCTGAAAGGCCGCGCCAACGCTCAGCGGCGTCGAGTGAGAATGGCCCGGGTTCGCCCGCTGCCAGAACTCCAGGAGACCGCTCGACGTGTCCCACGGGCACGCACAATTCCGGGTGATCGAATGGCGCGCGTTCATAACGCACCCGGTCGTCCGAAAGCGCCTTCAGAAAGGCGACGAGAGCCGCTTTCTCATCCGTAGCCAGCCGGAAAGTCCTGATGTTGTTAGTCGGCGTGAAGTCTCCGGCCCGCATGTAGAACTCGACCACCTGTTCAAGCGTGGCTTGTCCGCCGTTGTGGAAATAGGGGCCGGTGAACTCGACATTGCGCAAGCCGATCGATTTGAACGCCCCATTTCCCGAGCCTGCGTCTTCAGCGGTAGGCCGCACGCCAGTGCGTTGAAAAGCGCGGTTGTTGGCGCCGGAGAAACTCGCAGCGGAGAACTCGGCGCCCCCATGGCAGTTGGTGCATCGGCCGGTCGTCTGAAAGAGCTGCATGCCTTGTTGCTCCTGCGCCGTGAGCGCGCCGGTATCGCCGTCCATGAACCGGTCAAACGGCGAATCGTTCGAAACCAGAGTCGACTGGTAAGCCTGCAGCGCCAGGCCCCAGAACAGCGAGAAGTTCTGCTCGGCCTGCGTGAAGCCCTCCTCGACCGATTCGGTCGATTCCCACAGACGCGGCGCGAATGCCGCTCGGACCAACGATAGGTAGGTAAAGCGATCGGCCAACCCTCGGCCTTCGGCGCGCGCCATCGTTCCAAGTGCGCTGTCGTTCACCGAAACCTGCTGCAACGCGAGCGGCGCCAGGCTGAAGAGCTTGCGGCCCAATTGCGGCCACGTCCGTCCGGCGTATGACATCTCCAGGTGATCCATGATCGGGCCTACAGCTTGCGATGCTAATGATGAATTGTCCAGCCGCACCTGTTCGCGGACCAACACGCCGTCCTTTACGACCCAGATTCCAGGCGCGTCCGCGGCCAGTCCTGACGGCGTGAAGCCGTTGAAAAAGCGCTGCGCCCGTCCATCCCAGAAGCCGCGGATAGAGTAAACCGCATTGAACGCCGATGGTGCATTGCGCGATGTAACCCGCCGCGTCTGCAGGCCGCCGAGCATGAATTCCGGTTTGTCCAGCCCTTCGGAGCCAGTCTCGGCTGGCTGTCCGGGGATGACTTGACCAAAGATCCGGCGGAAGGTCCCGGCCGATCCAACCCGCATCCCTGAATTCCAAAGGACTGTGGAGTTGCGGTTCGTGGGATCGCTCAACGCACGAAGAGGAAACGCGACCGCCGCCAGGGGCAAATTGACGGGAAATGGGTTGAAAGGGTCGGCGATTTGGTTTTGCGGCCGATGGTCGGCGCCCGCGTGGAAATGACAGGTGGCGCACGCAGTACGCCCGTCGCTGCCCGCCTGCATATCCCAGAAGAGAGCCTTGCCCAAAGCGGCAAGCGCGACGCGATCACGGACATAGTTGTCAAGACCTGGCGGTTGCGGAACTGGCACCGTCTTCAGGGAGCGGAGGGGCTGGCCGATGGCCGAGCCAATCAACAGAATCAAGCCAATCGCGAGTTTCATTACTAAATCAAAACCGGCACGTTTGAGAATCGTTGTGTAGGTTTTACAAACTTGATTGACAGGAATATTTGATCCGGGTAATATTATTTGATCCCGGATAAAATCATCAACTACATTGCATTCGAGGGCGCAAGACGCATCGCCGTCGGCAGCCTGACCGATGCTGCTTTGGCCGCCAAAAAGCTGATAGATGATGGGAGTTTGCTTCCCGTCCTGATCTTCGATTCCGCCAGTGGCAGGGTTGTCGACGTTGATTACCGCGGGCAACCAGATGAAGTGGCCGTGCGGTTGGGGGAACCGCCGCGCGGGCCGGGCCGCCCTCGGCTAGGCGTGGTCGCTAGGGAGATAACCCTTTTGCCGCGCCACTGGGAATGGTTGAACTCCCAGCCAGGGGGCGCTTCGGTGGCGTTGCGCAAGCTGGTTGAACAAGCCAAACGGGCGGGGGAAAGCGGGGAAAGAATTCGTTTGGAGCGCGAGGCGGCCTATCGCTTCATCGGCACGATGGCCGGCAATGAACCGGGCTTTGAGGAAGCGGCTCGGGCGCTGTTCGCCGGGAACCGATCGACCTTTGAAAATCATTCAGCCGCCTGGCCGCCGGATGTGCGTGAACACGCCCGGCGGCTGGCGGCTGGAACCTGGGAACCGCCAACCTGACGGTTGGTTGGGCCCGTTCTACAGACTAAGCCTGGCGCTTCCGGCGAAGGATGGCGAAACCGGCCAAAGCCGTTCCCAGCATGGCCCAAGTGGTTGGCTCTGGCACTTCGGATCGGAACGACGCGGCTGCGTCGAAGTCATTACCCGTCGACAAGAGGTCGGCGAAAGTCGCCGTCCTTGAGTAGGCGTTTTAGGGTGAACTGAAGTTGAAGCTGATCGTCGCCCCGGTGAATTCAGCGCCGGTCACGATGGAGCAGGGGACGTTGAGCGCTCCGCTGCACTGGTCAACGTCCACTGAATAGCCAAAGCTATCGCCGCTGTCGAAAGAGCTGAAGTTGAGCGTGTACGCCGTGGCGCCGTTCTGGGCCGCCGCCGTGCCCGGAGTGATCGAGGTGAATCCCGTCGAAGCCACCCCTGAGGTGGGAACGAAAGGAGCGGGGAACGTCGCGCCGGGAGCGGCGAGTGTCGTATCCAGGAACAGGCCTGCCGGGGCGAGGTTGATGTTGACCGAATTCAGTTTGAAACTAGGATCGGTGCTGGTGAAGCCGATCGTCCAGTCCCCAAAAACGCCGCCCTGATATAGGGCTGAGCCGGTAACTACGGAACTGGCGGAAGCGGATCCTACTGCGCCGAAAAGGCACAGGGCCGCGATCTTGATGTTTTTCATTTACGAAACTCCTCTAGAAAGTCGAACTTGTTACCGCTTATGTTGGCGGCTGTTCATAATCTAGTTGGAGGGCTTGATCGGGCCGGCGTACCGGGAACCCAATCGGGTTCGGCTTGGTCCTACCCAGTAGTCTGATATCTCCGGGCTACAGTACACCGTCTATCGCTTCCGGGGCAGCGACGATATCCGCCAGTTGCGTGCCGCGACTCCGGTGAAAAGCCCGGCCATCCCAAAATTGGTGATCGCCGCCGCTTTGGCCGATTCTGGCCGCTTTCGCATCACCAGCCACTGCGCAGCCACGCCGCCGCCTGCTATTGCGGCTTTGATGCCGAGGGCTCTGGCTGAAAAGGTCCCGCCAGGACTGCGGAGAAGCGGATTCGCTTCGGTGCGGCCGTATGAACTCCAGGCATCGGCCGCGGAACTCGCGGCAAGGGCGGCGACCGAGAATCGCCACAGTTTCGATGGCCTCGCACCCGGCCGAGGATGTTCAACCAGATTTCGGGTTTCCGCGCGAGCGAACATCGCACAGAGCAGGTACACAAAGAGTAAACGAACGCGAAGCATGCCATGGCCTCCAGGTAGCGATCTAAGCTGTTTTTACTTCCAGCAGCAAACACCGTCCGAGCGGGGCGACCACCCCATTTGCCCGGTTTAGGTACGATCAATTATGCACCAGCTCCGCATACATTCGTATACTTTTCGTGAATGACTTTTGTGGTATCTACCAAGCCGTACGGCAGAGGAATAGCACCTGAGGAATAGGGCAGAAACAGGCATGACAGACGAGGCAATGGAGTTGGCCGAGACCATTTGGAGCTTCATGCAGCTTGGGCAAACCCCTGCTGTCGCAGACCTGATGCTGGTGTTCGGCACCAACGATCTACGCGTGGCCACCGTCGCGGCCGGCTATTTTCAAGCAGGGCTAGCGCCGATGGCCATGACGACTGGGGGAATTGCACATCAAGGGGACCTGCTGGCCACTCCCTGGGACCGGCCGGAGGCCGTGATCTTCGCCGAAGAAATGATCCGCTGCGGCGTGCCAGCCGATAGGATCCTGATCGAGCCCTGCGCCACCAACACTGCGGCGAATGTTCAGTTGGCGCGCAGGCTCATCGAGGCTCGGCCCGCGCCGCGCCCACGCCAGATGGTCGCGGTCGTCAAGCCATTCATGCAACGCAGAGTAGCGGCGGCGATGGCTGTCCATTGGCCCGAACTGCCGTTCACGCTGGCCAGTTGGGACACCAGCTTCGCGGGGTATTGCACGCCGGATTTGCCCCCCGGCAAAGTCTTAAACATCATGCTGGGTGATTTGCAGCGCCTGTGGGTTTACGCGGCGCGAGGTTGGTCTGCCCCGCAACCGATTCCGCAGGCAGTTCGTCAGGCTTTCGAACGTCTGGTGGAGTTGGGCTACCGTGAACATCTGCTGCCGGGCGAGTGAAGTGATTCACTTCGGCTGGAGCAGCGCCACGCCGTTTTCATTCTTCTTGCGCGCCAATGGCTGGCCCAAGTATTTGACGATCGTGAGTTCGCCAAGATAAAGAATTCGACATCCATTCTCGAGGTGGCCCCCGAAAGCTCCCTTCGGACTGGAGAGCGTCATGTGGATGTGCGGCTGCCCATCGGCGATGATGCCGCCGGCGTTGAGGATCTCAAACGGTCCCTTCACGGTCTTAAACGCATCGTTAGGTTTGGCCGCCGTGGAAGTGACGTAATGATAGGTACACTCAGACACTGACCCCGCCGTGACGGTCACATGGCCATCCTGAATCCCTTTCTGCTTGATCACGGAATTGATGGACTCAAGCAGCATGGCGTCGCGATCGAGCACCACGCGGTACACCTCCTGGACTTGAGCGTCGAAGATTCGTGGTTCAGGCCCGGCGGCGAGCGAAGGGAGGGCCAATGATAAGGCGGCGATGATGACAAAGGTTTGGAGATTCATCGCCATGTATTCTATCTCCGTTGTGCCTTAGAAAATCGGAGTGGCGCCAAAAACAACAACGGCGGGCGTTTCCGGTTGAGGAAAGCGCCCGCCGTTAAGAGTTCTTATTTCCTTAGTTAGTAACGGTTGCGACGTCCGCCGCCGCCGCCACCACCGCCGCCGCCGCGATCTTCCTTCGGGCGAGCTTCGTTCACGTTCAGAGCCCGGCCATCCAACTCGCGACCGTTCAGTTCGGAAATGGCGCGATTGCCTTCAGCATCGTTGCTCATCTCCACAAAGCCAAAGCCACGCGGCTGGCCCGTGTCACGGTCCTTCACTACACTAACGCGATCCACAGTGCCGTACGCTTCAAACGCGGACCGAATAGAGTCTTCGGTAACCCCAAAGCTCAAATTACCAACAAAAATATTTTTCATTCAAATTAACCTTCTGGAATTTGCAGACTGTGAGATTTGGGGCAGGATCGGACAAAGGCGGACGGACCTGACGATTGCGTGACGATGCCAAAATTTCAGCGGACATACAAACTACGCCTCTAGCATTGCACACCTTAGTCCCCAAAGCAATACAAGCTTTGGCATTATCAATTCAACGGGTTCTCATACCAGACAACTCCCAACCCCTCCGTCTCTTCGGTGGTAAGCACGTCCAAGTCGCCATCGGCATCGAAATCGTGTAGCTCCATCAGATCGTACTTCGTGCCCGGCGCTCCACTAATGTCGTGTACGGCGCCGCTGGCCAGATCCATCCAAACCACGCCGCGCAGTTCACCGATCGCTTGTTCGGCGGAGTAAAGCGCATCGACGCGGCCATCGTTATTTACATCGGCCAACCGCACCGCTTTGGCGGTTCCAACGGCTGGCGGCCAGGCGATCGTTTCGCTGGCCCACTGCCGGCCGTCTTTGGAGCGCCGTTTGAAAATGCGGGTTTCACGCGGCTTCACTGCGGCCACGATGTCATGTAGACCGTCGCCGTCGAAGTCGGCAATATCCAGAAACATAACTTCCGTGCCTTGCGCGCCGATTGCGTGCTCAGGCCAAGGTTGGTTAGGCGGCGCCGCCCGGCCCGGGTTCTCCAGCCAATAGATTCCCGATCGCTCTCCCTTGCGATCGGAAAAAAGAATATCGAGATCGCCATCGGAGTCCATGTCGAGCGTGTGGATAGACATGATCCATCCCACCGGGCGAAGCGCATGCCAGCGCCAAGCCGCCAGATCGCGAGGCTTCTCCGGTGCTTCCATCCAACCAAGCTCTGCGCCCGGCCCCTTACCTCCGGCGATGAGGTCAACGCCATGCCGGCCGTCAACTTGCATGGGCAGGGCGAACATCCACATCATCCGGTCGCGCGAGGCGGGGATGATGCCGGTGGTCCAGGCTTTCGGGTCAAAATAATGATCGAAGTTCTTTGGAGCCCAATGAACGAACAAGGCGCGCTGATCGCCTTCACAAGCACTGACCACATCGAAGGCCAGGTCTGAATCGAGATCGGCGAAGACGGCGTCTTCTGGCGATCGGACACTGCCCACGGTGACCTGCGGCCAAGGGCTCCTTACGCCCACGCGGCCTTCGTTGTAGTAGACGCGGATTGCCCCGCCTTCTTCCCACGCCGTCGTGACATCGGGCCGCCCGTCGGTGTTGATGTCGATCAGCTTGACGCCGTCGGCGCCTCGTGACGACTTGTCTATGGTGTGGCGCGTCCAGGGCTGGCCGGCGATTTGCTGCCAAGCCTGCCCGGGCAAAACAAACAGTAGTAGCAGTAGCCTTTTCATGGCGACGCCTGCGCCAGCGCCCGCGCGTCGTTGATAAGGTTCGGAAGGCTGTCCGCGTCCGTGGTCTGGTAGTATTTGCGCACACGGCTGCGGCGGTCCACCAGTGCGAAGCGAGTCGAGTGATCGGCTTCGCCCGTCAACTTCGCCAGCATGAAAGCGTTGAGACTCAGGTCGTTCAAGGTTTCCATCGGGCCCGTCAGGAAGAACCATCGCCCTCTCTGAGCTGAGAATCGCTTCGCGTAGGCCGCCAGCACCTCAGGCGTATCCCGTTTGGGGTCGACGGTAAATGATACGAACCGCACATCCATGACATCGGCCAGCGCCGTCTGCACCTGCTTCATTTGCGAACCCATCCTCGGACAAGGGCCGGCGCAGTTAGTGAAGATGAAATCGGCGATCCAGACCTTGCCGGCCAATTGTTCGGCACTCAAGAACGGAGCGCCCGTCTGATCGACAAGTTGGAAGTTGGGAACGGTATTGAATTCAGCGAGAGGTTCGCGGTGTGAACAGGCAGGCAGGACGAAGATGGCGAGAAGAAGCAGCCTCATGCCCGGTCAAGCAGCATCAGACCGTAGAGCGCCGGTAGATAGAGCACCGAGGCGAGCAGGACGGCGCGAGCGTGCAGCAAGGAGAGGTCTCGAAAGACCCGTACTCCCGCATTCAGGAAATACAGGCCCAGCAGCAGCGCTCCGCCCAGATAAATCGCTCCAGTCAAGCCCAGCAACGTTGGCGCCAAACTCACCGGTATCAGCAGCAGCGAAAAAACCAGAATGCGGCGCGCCGTCGATTCTCCATCGGGTTCAACGACGGGCAGCATCCGGATCCCCGCGCGGCCATAATCTTCGCGGTACATCCACGCGATCGCGTAAAAGTGTGGAAACTGCCAAACAAAAAGAATGGCGAACAAAGCGGCGGCGCCGAGGGTGAGTGTGCCGGCCGACGCGGCAAATCCAATGAGCGGCGGCATGGCGCCCGGTAGTGCTCCAATCGTCGTCGCATGCGGGGAACGCCGTTTCATCGGCGTGTAGAGGAAGATGTAGGTGGCGAGCGTGAAGAGGCCAAGCAAGCCTGTCAGCGGATTGACGAACCAAGTCAACTGAACGAAGCCGAGCACGGAAAGGGCGGCGGCGAAGACCAGGGCGGGCCGCCGATTGATCCGGCCCGATGGGATCGGGCGCTGTTTCGTCCGGTGCATGTTCGCGTCGGAATTCGATTCATACCATTGGTTGAGCGCTGCCGTGCCGCTGGCGATCAACCCGGTTCCGCAGATGGTGTGGAATAGCACGGACCAGGAGAACACCGTGCCGGGATTCGCGCTCAGTCCGAAAACAAAACCGATGGCGGTGCTCATCAAAATGAGCCAGGTGATCCGCGGCTTGGTCAGCTCAAGATATGCCTGCATTATTTGAAAGTGAAGTTCGCCGTCGCGGCTCCGCCTGCGGCCACTTTCACCTTGAACTCCTGCAAGCCGAATCGCTCATGCCAAGCCCCCAACGTATAGTTGCCCGCCGGTAAACCCTTGATCGAGAAAGCGCCATCCGCGCCCGTGACGGCGAAGAACGGATTTTCCACCACGTTCACATAGACTCTCATCCAAGGATGGAGATTGCATTTAATCGCCAGGCCAATTTCCGGCTTGGCGAAACTGCGGACGATCGGGTCGCCTTTGGGTGCCTGCGACTGGTTCCATTCGTTGTTAATCTTGGGCAGCGGATGTACGTTGTGGCTGGTCGGATCGTCGTTGAGGAATTCCAGATTTTGGCCCACCATGGCGCCCACGACATGAGGTTGGTAGATACAACCTGTTTGAGTGATCGTGACCGCTTTGGCCGTCACGGGCCAAGCCTTCGCAGGTAATCCGGACTTGACGTAGACGAAGGCGTTGGCGAGTGAACCATCGGCAGCCGCCGCCACCTCTTCGGATAGCACCGGTTTCGAATGTTGCTTGGCGCAGGCAGGCGTGGCGTCCATCATCAACGGACGCATCACCGGCTTGGTTCCTTTGAAAGATACTTTGCCGGAAACGGCGGCGTTATCCGCTGCCATCGAGAGGGCGCCAAAACACGGCAGGAGAGCGCCTGCCAACGAAAAACCGAGAAAGGCTGTCATGTTTTGATCGGAGAACTGCCGGGAATCTTTAGAGTAGCAGTTTTGCCCTCGCCCTACCACCCCGGCGGCATCGGCATTTTGAGCTTCCCGGCCAGCTTCTTGCCCAGCATCGCTCCCACCCGGCCACCAGGCATTTTGCCGCCCATCAGGCCGCCGGTCAGGCTCTTCATCATCTTCCGCGCTTCGCCGTATTGCTTGAGCAGATCGTTGACCTGTTGCACGGTGACGCCGCTGCCCTTGGCGATGCGCCGCCGCCGGCTGCCGTTGATGATCATGTAGTTGCGCCGCTCGTGCGGAGTCATCGAATCGATGATGCAGACAACGCGCGTGAATTCCTTCTCGTCGACCTTGGCCTTCTGCAGTTCCTTGAACATGCCGGTCTTGGGCAACATGCCAAGAATCGACTCCAGCGAGCCCAGCTTGGACAACTGCTTCAACTGATCGCGGAAATCCTCCAGCGTGAACTCGTCCCCCAGCAGTTTGCGCTGCATCTCTTCGGCTTGCTTGAGGTCGATATTCTGCTCGACCTTTTCGATGAACGACAACACGTCGCCCATGCCGAGAATACGCGAGGCGACTCGCTCTGGATGGAACGGCTCAAACGCGTCCGATTTTTCGCCGACGCCGACGAACTTGAGCGGCTGCCCGGTCACTTGCCGGATCGAGAGTGCGCCGCCGCCGCGTGCGTCGCCGTCCATCTTGGTGAGGATGATGCCGGTGATGCCCAGCCGCCGGTGGAATTCCTCGGCGCTCTTGACGGCGTCCTGTCCGGTCATCGCATCGGCGACGAAAAGGATCTCGGTCGGATTGAACGCTTCCTTCAGTTGCGAAAGCTCGGTCATCAACTCTTCGTCGATATGCAGGCGTCCGGCGGTGTCGACGATGACCGTATCGCGGCCGGTCTGCATGGCCTCGCGTTTGGCGCCGCGCGCCAGTTCAAGCGGGCGGTTCTCGCCTTCAGGACCGGCATAAACGGGAAGCTGTAATTCACGCGCCAGCACCGCCAGTTGTTGCCGCGCGGCGGGACGATAGACGTCGACCGACACCATGATCGGCAAGTTGCCATTCTTCGAAAGCCAGCGCGCCAGCTTGGCGGATGAAGTGGTTTTGCCCGATCCCTGCAGGCCCACCATGAAAATGATCGTCGGCGGCTCGTTGGCAAATCGGAGTTTGGCCTGATGCGTCCCCAGGATCTTGATCATCTCTTCGTGGACGATCTTGATGACTTGCTGCGAGGGCGAGAGCGCGGCCAGCACTTCCTGGCCCAACGCTTTCTCCTTGATGCCTTCCATCAACTGCTTGACGACCTTGAAGTGGACGTCGGCTTCGAGCAGCGCCACGCGGATTTCGCGCAGGCCCGCTTCCATGTTTTCGGCGGTCAGTTTGCCTTCGCCGCGAAGGTTCTTAAAAACGCGCTGGAGCTTATCGGATAGATTTTCAAACATGGCAAGTTCAGGAGAAGTGAATCGGAGCCCGCGCGCGGCTGGCGGGCGAGCACTTATCAGTTTAGCTTAGGGCTTCAAGTGCGGAGCCGGGGGGACCTCGCTGACGCCATCGGATCGAACGCCGCTGCCACGTGTTCAGATTCCGTTCGAGCGGATTGGCGAATGCCGGGGAGTTGGCGGGGCAGCCTATTTGGACAGGCTGTCCCGCCGGAGACGCCTAACTGAATCGCCTACATCGTGCCACTGAGAATGGCCTGATCTCCGTTTCGCACCGTGATCACGTCACCGGCCTGGATAGCGGGAACCGATTGGCCATCCTGCGTGTTGAGTTCGAGTTCACCGGTGCGTAGTGGCGGCGGGCCAAGCGTAATCACTCCGATCATCGAAGGAGCGTTTGCGCCCCGCTGGGACCAGACTGACAGCTGCGTGCCGGCGGCGAGATTAACGTCTTCCACTTCGACGTTCAGCCGCGACCGTCCGCTGGCCGAACGAAAGTCCGCCGCTCCCGACGGCCGGAGTGTGCCAATGGCGGGTCCAGCCAACCGCGCCTTCAGTCTGGTCTCACCGTTGCCGCCCGCCCAGGCGGCCGAACCGGCGGCGAGCGTAGCGGCGGCCAATAGGGTTGTGATGAACTGTTTCCTCGGAATAATCATACTGTTCTGCTCCTTGTCTGATTGATCTAGCGCATGTTTGCGCGTCTGACGGATTAGACAGTGAGGGCGGGACCGTGGAACAGGAAACAACTATTTATCTATCGAGTATTGCTTTCATCGAGTCGCGGCGAAGGCGCAACGCACCAACTCAGCGCCGAATGCTAAGCGATCTTCGACTTTGGGAAAGTGGCCCAGCTTCGGATTGCGGGCGATCATCTGCTCCATCGTGAAAGCCGGAAGCTTTCGCAGGTGGTGAAGGCCTTGTGAAACCGTCATCCGGCCCGCCTTGCCTTCCGTCGTCGTGACGGCCGCTCGGAAGTACGCGCGCGTGGGAGCGAACGTCGAACCGTTCTGCAAGGCAGCGAAGAAACGCGGGCCCAAGTCGTCAAAGCCCGCGGGCGGACCTTCCAAATACTCACTGGTCTCGGTGTTGTGAAGTGAAAGAAACAGATGGATTGGCTTGCCGCCATCCACCCACTTCATGATCGCTTGCTTCTGCGCGGCGATCTCGGGCATCTTCACCGCGTCATCGACATCCCAGTTGCGATTCAAGTCAAACCCTGCCGCATTGAAGCGGACATTGCCTTTCCGTACGCCGGACGGGTCAGCCATCGGAAAGATCTTGAAAATCGCCGCGCGCCGTATGTGCCCGGCCTCAGCGTTGGCCGACAGCAGAAAGCGGACCGCGCCTTCGCCAGCCCAGGATGAGCCCGTTTCCCACGCATGCTGGCGGAACATCAGCCATATGACTCTTTTCGTTCGTTCCTCTGCCTTCGGGTCTGTGATCGTCAGCAGGGGCATTGATGCTTCGCCATCGATTTGCAGAAATGGCGAGCGCCGGTATTCCGACAGCAAGCGCTTCAGGTTGACGTTCGTGTAGGGAGGCACGTGCGCGATCCAGATGCGATTTCGCGCCGGCCGCAGACGCAGACGGAGCCGAGGTTCGCCCGCGTCAAACTCGGTGTTCTCGAAATGCCGCCAGTATACGTTGTCATCGCTCCAGACGGGCACGGTGTCCTTGGTGACAGCGCCGCGATTCGGCTGGTAGTTGTACTCGCCGGGCAGGCCAGTCAGGTCGATCGTAACTTCGCGTCCGCGCGCGCCGTCGATGCGGAAGGAATACCAATTGGCCTGCCGGTTGCGGCCATCCTGGTCCACGTCTCCACGCAAGTGACAACGAAAGTGGGCGGGTGCGACCTGCTCCACCCGCTCAAGCCGAGCGCCTTCAAAGCCGGTATGAACGACGTGAATCGCGGCGAGGAGCAGCGGCGCAGGCAACAACATAACTACATGTATTCGGGCACGGGAATACCAAGCACGCCTGACACTCTCTCTAGTTGTTCGCGGAAATATCCGGTCATCCAAATGAGGAACGCCTTCCGCTCGGCGTCCGGCTCGGACTTGACCGAGTACTTGTCATAGAAGCCGCTGAACGCTTGCGCCAGTTGAAAAGCGTAGCGCGCCACGTGTGCCGGTTCACCCGCCGCAACCGCCTTGGCAATCGCCGCGTCCACCTTGGAAATGCGCGTGAGCAATTGCCAGAAGTCCTCAGACTCCAACTGGCGGGCGAAGACCTCGGGCGTGAGCCGCGCCGTATCGAGACGGTCGCCCTGCTCGGCCAGCTTCTGCAGAATCTTACCTGACCTCACCGAGGCGTACTGCACATACGGACCGGTCTCACCGGTAAAAGCCAGCGCTTCGCCGAGGTCGAAGGCGATCACGGTGTTGCGTGTGAACTTCAACATGAAATAGCGCAACGCTCCGATTGCAATCTGCGTCGCCACCTTCCGGCGCTCTCCCGGCGGCGCCTCGGCGTGCCGGCTATCCACTTCACCCAGCGCTTTCTCGATCAGCTTGTCGATCAAATCGTCGGCCTTCACGCCCAGGCCTTTGCGCCCGGATACCTGCACGTGCGCCTTGCTCTTGTCTTCGTCGCTCAACTCGATGCCGAGTTCCACGCAGGTGCGCGGCGTGAGCGCCACCATTTCATATGAGAAGTGAATCGAACTGTCGGCCTGACTGCTATAACCCAGTGCCCGCAGCCCGGCTTGCACCACATCCTGGAGATAAGACTGTCGCGAGTCGATGACGTTGTAGACCGTGGTCCCGCCACCAAATGCCGGCGCGCCGTTGGCAGGTTGTGCTGCCTCGGTCGACACCCACACATCATGACCGTCCGGCTCAGTCGGCATCTTGCTGTAATGAAAATCCTTGCCCAGTACGCCGAACTTCCACATCTGATAGGCGATATCTTTGCCAACGTAAGTGACGATCCCGTTGGAGCGCACGATCACTTTGCTGTCATCCTCGGCGGCGTCTTCGGAATAGTGTGCGCCTGCCATCACCCAGCAGCCCTTCTTGGGGCCTTCTTCTTCCAGATAGATCGCCTTGCGCGCTTTCAACTGTTCAAAAGCGGTAGCCCAGAATTTCAGATGGAGAATCTCGCTCTCACGCGGCAGCACATCGTACACAACTCCTAGCCGCCCCATCGTGCGGAGATGGCAACGTACGATCGCATTGGCGACCAGATGGCCTAGTTCAGCCAGTTCACCATGACCGGCTTCAATCGCGTGCAGGGCTTCGGTGCGCCAAACCTTTTGGTCTTCTGGATGTTCCTGAAAGTACTGCGACACGCGCGCATAAGCGTCCCAGCAAATGTAGTCGAAGCGCTCGCCCTGCGCCAGTGCCGCTACCTCGGCGAATGTCTTCGCTTCCAAATGACGGAATCCGGCGACGACGTCCGCCACTTGCACGCCCGTGTTGTCGATGTAGTTCTGCACCTCGACCGATCGGCCCGAAACGCGCAGCATGCGCACGAAAGTATCGCCCAGGATGGCGTTGCGGAGGTGGCCGATGTGAGCCGCTTTATTCGGATTGATGTTGGTGTGCTCGACAATAATCTTGCCAGGCGCCGCCGGGGGAACGGCTGCGGCCGCGACTAGCGAGGCCGCATAAGCGCCTCGATCGAGACGGATGTTTATGTAACCGGCGCCCGCAATCTCCATCGCCTTGACGCCCGGCAGCGAGCCGAGATCTTCCACCAATTCCTGGGCGATGGCGCGCGGCGCTTTCTTGAGTTGCTTGGCCAGTTGAAAGGCCACGGTCAGCGCGAGTTCGCCGAATTTTGGATCGGCGGGCTCCTCAAGCGTAACTGGAATCTCCAAGCCGTAACGGGCTTGAATGTGTGAGGATACTTCTTCCTGGAGGCGGCTTTGGATTTGATGGAACACGGCTTGAACCCACTTAGTATAGCGTTGCTGATACGATATTCCTCGTGAAACGCCTCGCTTTCCTTTCAATCCTGACGGCCGCCTTCGCCCCCGCCCAACCGCAGCCGAACACGCTCACGCCGAAAGAAACCAAAGATGGCTGGATCTTGCTGTTTGACGGCAAGTCTCTCCAGGGATGGGAGCCGCAAGGCGTGGCCGAATGGATGGCCGAGAGCGGCGCCATCACGACGAAGCCCGGCCCATACGGCTGGTTGCGCACCTTTCGCCAGTTTGACGACTATCGACTGAAGCTGGAATTCCGCGCTTGCGAGAACTGCAACAGCGGCGTTTTCCTCCGGTCGGCTACGCAGGGTGAGCCGCACGTCACCGGCTACGAATTACAGATCTGGACCGGCAACGCCAAGTTCCCGACTGGTAGTTTGGTGAATCACGCCACTGCGACCGCGAAGTTCAAGGGCGATGTCTGGAACGAATACGATGTTACGTTACAGGGCGATCGCTTCCTCATCAAGCTCAATGGCAAGACCGTGCTTGACGTGCGAGATCCAAAAAGCAAGACCGGCCACATCGGCCTGCAATCGAACAAAGACAAGATTGAGTTTCGTAATGTCAGGCTGAAGCCGTTGGGCGCCGCCGCCCGCTAGCTCTATCGGCCCCGGAGAATCTTTTCGAAAAGCGTCAGTGGCAGCGGCCATCGGCCAAGCACGTCGCCGTTAGTCTGGTCGAATTTGCCTGCCAGTAACAGGCTGGCGATGTCGGACTCTTCCGGCTGCTGTTTGTCGCGTTGGAAGAATTTCCTCAGCAATAGGGTGCTTTCTTCGAGTTTGGCGCGCCGCGTAACCGCTTCAGCGGAGGAGTCGAAGGTCGCCCTCAATCGCGCTTCCAGTCCGTTGCCCTCAGGAGCGATCGCTAAGAAAACATGGCGCGCTCCGCTTACCGCGCTTAAAAACGAACGCGTTCCCTCGGGCAGCTGGCGCGGGTCCTTGAGGTATTCCTCGGAAAATTCAACCCAGAAGGGCTCCTTCGGCAGATCCAGGTATTTGCGCTCCCGCAGTTCCAGCACTGAATAGACCACGGTCCGAAAGGTGCCCGTGCCCAACGCAACCACGCCTTCAGAAAGCGGCAAGGCCGACAGGAACCGGCCACGGCTAAGCGCGATTGAGCAAACTCCATTCGAGCATCTAGCGTCATTCGCCTTCATATAGGCGCTGATCTGCGACCACGATAAACGGCCGCGCAGGATGAAGAGATCGATGTCGACTCCAAAGTGAGCCATCACCGTGTCGAGATCTTCGCGATAGTCGAAGCCCGAAGCTTTCACCCACTCTTTGTACTCCGGCTCCTCGTCCGCGCGATGGCCGGCGATCATGTCTAACAGGCCCGCCTTGCGCAAAGCGCGGACATCGAGATACAGGCAACTCCCTTCGATGTCCGGTAACCGGCGCAGAAGTTCGGCGTCGGAGAAATCCCGGCCCCGGCGCTGCCAGTCCAGCAAGCCGAAAAGAGCCGCGCAGAACGCAACCATGAAGAAAGCGAGGACCGCGGGACGAAGTCTCATGAGGCTTTTGGATGCAAAATACGTGAACTCTCAGAGTACACTGTCCGCCTACGCCGCCGCCGCTGAGTCCTGAGCCTTACGCTGAGCCCTCCACAGAGCCAGATACGGCTGCAAGTCGCGCATCATGGCGGCGAACGTCGGTAGATGCAGGGACTGCGCCCCATCGCTGACGGCCTTCTCCGGGCAAGGGTGTACTTCCAACAGCAATCCGTCGGCGCCGATCGCGACCGCCGCTCTCGATAAGGCCGGCACCAGGCTCCGCTTGCCGGTTGCGTGGCTAGGATCGAGAATCACCGGCAGGTGCGTCAGTTCCTGTAGGGCGGGCACCGCTACGATATCGCAGGTGTTCCGCGTATAAGTTTCGAAAGTTCGAATCCCGCGCTCACACAACATAACGTCGTTGTTGCCGTGCGCCACCACGTACTCGGCCGACATCAACAGCTCCTTGATCGTGGAACTCAACCCCCGCTTGAGCAGCACGGGCCGTCCCGCCTTCCCCAGCGTCTTCAACAGCGAAAAGTTCTGCATGTTGCGCGCGCCTATCTGGAGAATATCGGTGTAGCGGGCGACCAGTTCGACATCGCGGTCGCTCATCACTTCGGTGATGACGGCCAAACCGGTGGCGTCTCCGGCTTTCCGCAGAAGTTTGAGTCCTTCCTCTTCGAGTCCCTGGAAATCGTAGGGCGAGGTGCGCGGCTTGAAAGCGCCGCCGCGGAGAATTTGCGCGCCGGCGGCGGCGACAGCCTCGGCCGACTCCATGATTTGTTTTTCGCTCTCGACCGAACACGGACCGGCCATCACCACGAACTCACCGCCGCCGATCTCGCAGTTCCTCAGCTTGATGCGCGTGCGTTCTTTCTTGAACTCCAGACTGACGAACTTGTAGGGAGCCGAAATTCGCATGGCGGTTTCCACCTGCGGCATCGCTTCCAACGCTTCCAGGCAAGCCGTCACATCCCCGACCCCAATCGCGGCGATCACCACGCGCTCAACCCCTTCGATCGTGTGAATCTTATAGCCGAAATCGCGAATGCGCTGGCAAACTTCGTCCACGGCGGTGCGTGAAGACTGCGGTTTTATCGAAATGATCATCTCTTGTTGACTCCAATCGCGAAGACTGAACCGCGCCGGTTTGGGTGAAGGGGGCTGCGAGACTCGCCGGTTACTTAGGGAAGGGGAATCGCACGCTCGCCACGCCAGCTTCAGTTAAAAGCGGACAAATCGACCTTCAAACCAGTAGGCGCGGAGCATGAAAAACCATGGTAAGCAATCGGCTTGAGCATTGCAACAGAACCACGTTTGAGTGGTTTATCGCCCGGGTAAGGCGAAGGCGATGTATTTGCCTCCACTCGGCGCTCCGCTCTTGCCGCCGCCGCACGCGATTACCACGTATTGGCGGCCCTGCCATTCATAAACCGCCGGCGTGGCGTTGCCAGCGGCCGGCAACTGAGTTTCCCAAAGCAGTTTCCCGGTGAGCTTATCGAACACGTGGAATTTCCGGTCATGGTTGGTCGCCCCAATAAAGACTAATCCGCCCGCGGTGACGACCGGGCCGCCATAGTTTTCCGTCCCTGTGTTTCGCATCCCTTTCGCGGCCAATTCGGGAAATTCGCCGAACGGAATCTGCCATCGTATCTCGCCTTTGTCCAGGTCGATCGCCGAAAGGGTGCCCCAGGGTGGTTCGACGGCGGGGTAGCCATCGGGGTCGAGAAATTTGTTGTACCCGTCGAAGGCGTACTTGAGGTCGGTCGCCGCATTGCCCGCTGTCGCTTCGGCGGCTATCTCGGTTCCGGACTGAATGAAGGCGGTGATGGAATCGGTCGCTGCTTCGCCCAGATGCGCGAATCCCGGCATGCGGCCGGAGCCCTTGCGAACGATCTCGAGCGTCTGCGCCGGCGTAAGTTTTTTGCCGATTCCGTTCAGGGCGGGGAACTCCGGTGGACTCCCGCCGAGATCCTCTCGATGGCAACCGGAACAATTGCGGCGATACAGCACGCGCCCGCTGACCTTCCCCCGCGTTTCGGCCCGCGGCACAATCCGCATGATCCAAGGCATCTCGTTGGCGTTCACATAAAGCAACCCGGTCTCGGGGTCGAACCCTGCGCCGCCCCATTCTCCGCCGCCGTCATAGCCGGGAAAAATGATCGTGCCTTTCGCGCTCGGCGGTTGGAACTGACCCGCTGTGCGCTCGATTTGTTTAAAACGTTCCAGCACAAGTTTGTAAACTTCCGGCGTGCGGCGCGTGACCATCTCTTCGGTGAAACGCTGGCGGGAAAACGCCGGAGGCTTCACCGGCAGCGGTTGCGTGGTCGCCAGCTTCTCTCCCTCGATGTCGGACGGGGGCGCGGGGTGGTTCTCGATCGGGAACATCGGCTTGCCCGTGGTCCGCTCAAATACATAGACGTGACCCGACTTGGTGATCTGCGCCACGGCATCGATCAACTTGCCCCCTCGTTGCACGGTGACCAAACTGGGCGGCGACGGCAGATCGCGATCCCACACGTCGTGCTTCACGGTTTGGAAATGCCACTTGCGTTTGCCAGTATTGGCGTCCAGCGCCAGCAGGGAATTGGCGAACAGATTGTCGCCGTGCCGATTGGCGCCGTAAAAATCGTAAGAGGCCGATCCAGTCGGAACAAACACCAGTCCCCGCGCTTCGTCCAGCGCCACCCCGGCCCAGTTGTTGGCCGCTCCAGAATACTTCCACGCTTCCTTCGGCCAAGTATCGTAGCCATACTCGCCGGGATGCGGAATCGTATGAAAAGACCATTTGATCTTCCCCGTTCGGGCGTCGAAGGCTCGAATGTCTCCTGGCGCCGCCGGTAGATCTTCACTGGTAAGGAAACCCATGATGATCGAATCTTTGTAGGCGGCGCCGGGCGTTGGCGCCGCGACGGTTACGTTCTCAAGATCGCGGCCGAGCCCTGCCCGAAGATCGATACGTCCTCTTTCGCCAAAGCTCTCCACCGGCTTTCCGCTGGCGGCATCGATCGCGTAGAGGAAGTGCCGCGCCGCGACGAATACGCGCCGTTCGGCTCCGCTGCCCCACACCACCACGCCGCGGTTGCGTGCGCGTCCGGTCAGTCCCGCCGCTTTGGCGGCGTGGAAACTCCACAACTCGCGGCCCGTCGCGGCGTCGAGCGCAAATAGCCGGAGCGCTGGGCTCGTCCCAAACAGCACACCGTCGACGATCACCGGATTGCACTGCATCTCCGTGCCCTTCGAGGCGTCGCCGGTGTCGTACTCCCAGGCAACTTTCAACTCATGCGCATTCGTCCGGTTAATCTGGGTCAACCGGGAATATCGAATGCTGTCGTTGCCACCGCCATAGACTGACCAGCCGGTGTAACCGGCCTTGGGGATCTGGCGCGGCTGAGCGAACAGCGTGGCGGCGGCGAAAAAAACGGGCAGCAACCGTGGCGATAACATGCGCTTCATCATATTTCTTTTATGGCTTCTCCCACCACTTCTCCATCGGGTTGCGCCGTGCCAGGTGCGGAAGTTGCTCTGCCATCTTCGCCAGTAGCGAATCCAGATCGTCACCGAACACAGGCAAGGCTCGATGTTGCGGACGCAAAAATCCTTCGGCGGCGGCGTGATCGAACATGGCGATCAGATGTTGCCAATAACCGTGTACGTTCCACAAGCCACACGGCTTCGAGTGGAAGAGCAATTGGCTCCAGGTAAGGATTTCGCAGAACTCGTCGAACGTACCATACCCGCCGGGCAGCACGATGAACGCATCGGCCAGTTCCGCCATCGTCGCCTTGCGCTCATGCATGGACGCGACGACGCGTAATTCAGTGAGGCCCTGATGAGAGACTTCTTTCTCGACGAGGCTTGCGGGCATTACCCCGATCGCCTTGCCTCCCGCCGCCAGCGTGGCATCGGCCAGCGTGCCCATCAAGCCCGTCCGGCCGCCCCCGTAAACCAGCGTCAAACCCCGCGCGGCCAGCGTTGCGCCTAGTTGACGGGCCGCGTTGGCGTAAACCAGGTCGCGCCCTGAGGCCGAACCGCAAAATACGCACACACGGGAAAACGTTTGAATCATTCTTACTTCGCTACAATAGCCGATTCATGACTACATTTGAAATTGCCGTTCTACCCGGCGATGGTATCGGCCCGGACGTAACAGGTGAAGCCGTCCGTGTCTTGGAAGCAGTCGAGCGGCGCCTTGACGGTGTGCATTTCAACCTGGTTGAGCATCCGTGCGGCGCGGGCGAATATCTGAAGAACGGCGATCCGTTGCCGCAAGCGACCCTGCAAGCGTGCCGGTCCGCCCATGCTACCTTGCTCGGGGCCATGGGCCTGCCCGGCGTGCGTTGGCCAACCGGCACCGAGATGACGCCGCAAATCGATCTCCGCGAAATCCTCGATCTCTATGCGGGTGCGCGTCCCATCAAGTTGTACAACCAATCGCACTCGCCCCTCAAGCCGCGTCCGGGCGCGATCGATTTTGTTTTGTACCGGGAGAATACCGAAGGCTTGTTTTTCTCGCGCAAGGACACCTATGATCCAGCCGCCAGTGAAGTGCGCGACACGATGCGGATCTCGCGGCACGCCGCCGAGCGAATCGTCCGTGCCGCCTTTCGCCATGCGCAGCGCCGCCGCAAATTGGTGACCTTGGTTGACAAAGCGAACGTGTTGCCCACTATGGCCTACTTCCGCGGGATTTTCAACGAAGTGGCGCGCGAGTTTCCGGACGTACGAACGGAAGCCATCTATGTCGACGCCGCCGCCTTATATCTGGTGCAGCGCCCGGAAACCTTCGACGTAATGGTCACTGAGAATATGTTTGGCGACATACTTTCCGATCTGGCGGCGGGCCTCGTCGGGGGCATGGGCATGGCCCCATCGGGCGACATTGGCGATCGACACGCCATCTTCCAGCCTTCGCACGGCTCCGCGCCCGACATCGCAGGCAAGGGCATCGCCAACCCGATCGCCACGATTCTGTCGGTGGCGATGATGTTGGAGTGGCTGGGACATCCGGAAACCATCCGCGGAGGCCGGATCATTGAAGACGCAGTAGTGAAATTATGCGCCGACTCCGCGTTTGCCACTCGCGACTTGGGCGGCTCACTGACCACGACCGAGTGCGGTAAGCGCGTGTCGGATGCAGTTGGCCGGTAACTAACCCAGCACCAATGGTTACTTTCCGATCTTGACGGGTGTATGCTGGCTCCGAGGAAATAAAATGCGAATCCAAGCGGCAGGCGTGCCCCACGCGCGGGCAATTACGATCAATATCAACAATGGATCGTTGTCGCCTGACGCTCCGGTCAAGGAAGTCAAAGGTAAGGGCATCGCCGAAGTCTTGAAAGAAGGTGCTGCCCTTACGACCGTCTACAAGGGTGGAACGTATTTGATCGGCGTTGCCAACACCACCTCTCCCCAGGATCTTGCGAGTGTCTTTCAATCACACCACCTGATAGCCGATCCCAAACTAGCGCTTGATCAAGCCGATGCCATTTTGGCGCATATTCAGAGCAAAGGAGGCAATGCGCTTCTTGCGGGCGCCCTGGCCGGCGCATTGGCTATCACAGCCGTCGACATCGTAAAACCGGACGCCCCAAAGTGGGTGAAGTTCGGGATCGGGTTGCTTTGCTTGGCGTTGGTGTCTGGCTTACTTTACTGGGGATTAGACGACAAGCCCACCGATAAGAACTCAACGACTAAGAGCGGCCAAACTCCGGCTCCATAGGGAGAGTTTGGTTCACGGCTTGCCGGAGAACAAGTAACTCGCCAGATAACTCAACACATCATTGCGCCCACGCGCCACCCGCCTGAGCCTTTCATGATCGCCTGCTATCTGGCATAACTGCGTCAGGTTCGGGCAAGTCAGATACTGCGGGTCGCTCTCGATCAGGAATTTCTCGAACACCTCAATCGCCTCTTGCGGGCGTTTCAGCCGCAGCAAATAACGAACCAGCACTTGGGCCGGGTAGGTGCCAATCTTCTCCGGGTCAGCCGTTTCGGCGATGTGGCGGAAGTGCGCGACGCTCACATCCACCTCAATTCCCAGCAGACCCCGCAAGAACATCGCGTGATCCGAATATGGCTTCTCAAACGGCGGCTCGCCCGCGTAGTGATACATCGCTCCCAGATGTTGGCCGTACTCTGCCAAGTCCAGCGCACACCGCCAAACCTCGGGGTTTTCGGACTCTACGGCGAAGCGCAGGGCCGAAAGCACGTGTGACGTATCCAGATAGTAGTCATATTCACCAAACAACCAATCGCGCCCGGCCAGTAACGCCGTCATCGATCGATCCGCCGGCGGCGCGCCTTCCTGTTTTTCGATCACCCGCGCGAGATTCTCCGTCAATTCGGCATGAAGCGATCGAGTCAGGAGTTCAAGCGCCGCGTCTCGCGTATCGGGATCCGGGTATTGATCCAGACACGTGATGGCCCGGCAGGACCCGTGCGTCGACAGCACCATCTGATAGCCCCGCACCGGATGCACGCGTTCATAGAGCGCCACTTCGATCACGTCGTCTTTGGCATCCTGCGGCGCAAGATTCTCAATCGCCTGCTTCACTGGCGCCGGGTCGCCAAGCGCGCGGAAGTAAGGCCAGGCCCGCGCAATCTCCCCTTCGGCTAGAAATGCCTCGCCCGCCTGACGAGCAGAGGCGGCGACATGTGCATCCCAATCCGCGCGTTGATCCGGTGGAATCGCCGGCGCCGGCTCTCCCGTCAGCGGTAGTCCCAGCGCATGCCGCTTGCGCATGAGTTGCGCCTCGAACATATGCCCGTGCTGCTTCTCGGCTTTCAGGCGCGCCATCAGCGTCTCGAAAGCCAGTTCGGCGCCGCCGGTTTCAAACGAGTTGTCGAGCCGATTAAATAGGTCTTCCACCAGAACCATAATAAGATGACAATTCAACCATGAGAGCCGCCGTACTTCGCGATTTCACACAACCGATAGCGATGGAAGAGATTGACACGCCGGAACCGGGCCCGGGCGAGGTGCTGATTCGCGTCCGCGCCTGCGGCGTGTGCCACTCGGATTTGCATCTGGCCGAAGGCGATTGGGACTCGCTCAAACGCATCACCAAATTGCCGCTGGTGCTCGGGCACGAAGTAGCGGGCACCATCGAAAAGGTCGGCCCCGATGCCGTCGGAGCCTTCGCGCTGGGCGACCGCGTAGGACTGCCGTGGCTCCATTGGACGTGCGGCGAGTGCGAGTATTGTCTCGAAGGCCGCGAAGTGTTATGCGGCAAACAGGCCATCACCGGCGTGACCGTCGATGGCGGCTACGCTGAGTTCGTTCGCGCCAAAGCATCCCACGTCACCAGAATTCCCGACTCTGTTTCCTTTGAAGAAGCCGCGCCGCTTTTCTGCGCCGGTTTGACCGTGTACCGCGCGCTAAAAACCGCCGGACTCGCGACCGGCCAACGCGTCGCTGTCTTCGGAGTCGGCGGGCTCGGCCACCTGGCGATTCAAATCGTCAAGGCTCGCGGCGCCACTCCGATTGCCGTCGACATCGCGGAAGAAAAACTGGCGTTAGCACGGCAACTTGGAGCCGAGCACGCCATCAACGGAGCCACGGCCGATGTGCGGAAGACGATGCGCGGTCTCGGCGGCGCACACATCGTAATGGTCACGTCCGCTAGTAAGGCAGCTTACGAAAGCGCGCTTGCCTGCGTGCGCAAGGGCGGCACGTTGGCTGTCGTGGGCATGCCGCCTGAAGCCGTGCCCGTTTCGATGGTCGCGCTGGTCTCCGGCGAGATCCGTATCGTTGCGTCAGCCGTTGGAACACGCGAAGATCTGCGGGAATTGCTCGAACTGGCGGCTACCGGCGCCGTGCGTTGCCAATACGAATCGGCGCCCCTGGAACAGGCCGCCGCCGCTCTCGAAAGATTGAAAGTTGGATCGGTATCAGGGCGCATAGTACTTGTTAACCCGCAGAAAGGGGTAGAATAGGTTCATATATGTCACGAGGCTGGGAAAGCAAGGACGTCGAATCGCGACAAGAACAGGCCGAAACCGAGTGGCGGGAACGGCAAGCCGCGAAGCCGACAGCCGAGGCCGAAGCCAAGGTCCGGCAATATGAAAGTATACAGCTGACGATCACGCGCGTTGAGTCCGACCTCTCCAGGGCGACCCATCCACGGCACCGTCTGCAACTTGAGGCCGCAGTAGCTCATTTGAACGCGGAGTTGGTCAAGCTACAATAGTCGGACTGTGAATAGCATCCGTTTTTCCCGCCGGCACTTGCTGGCCGCTTCCACAATTGGTGCGTTGCTGCCAAGAATTTCGTCGGCGTTGAGCAAGACGGAAGTCTCGATCCAGGGCGACCAATTCTTCTTGAATGGTTCGCCCACCTATAAAGGCCGAAGTTTCGAAGGACATCGCATCGAAGGGATGCTGATGAACTCACGCATGATTCAGGGCGTTTTTGACGACCTCAATCCTGCCACCGCTACGCGTTGGAAGTATCCGGATACCGGCAAGTGGTCCGCCGATCGCAACCTTCGCGAATACCTGGCTGCGATGCCGCTGTGGCGCCGTCATGGCCTTCTTGCTTTCACCATTGGGATTCAGGGCGGAAGCCCCGAAGGCTATTCAAAAGAACAGCCGTGGCACAACAACGGCTACGCCGAAGACGGTTCGCTGCGCCCGGCCTTTTTCAAACGTCTGGACCGCATTTTGCGCCGAGCCGGCGAACTGGGGATGGTTGCCATCGTGAACTATTTCTACTTCGGGCAGGATGAGCGCCTTAAGGATACGGCCGCGGTGGAGCGCGCCGCCATCGACACAACCACGTGGATTCTGGAACGCGGTTATCGGCACGTGCTGGTGGATCTGGTGAACGAATCCAACAATCGCTCCTACCAACAACCGGCAATGCAGGCTGCCAACGTGCATGAGTTGCTCGAAAAAGTGAAGGCAGTCAAAGTCGGCGGGCGCCGGTTGCTAACTGGGACCAGCTTCAATGGCAATACGATTCCTACGGACAAGGTCGTGGCGGCGTCCGACTTCGTGTTGCTGCACGGCAATGGCGTGAGCGACCCCAACCGCATCACCGAAATGATTTCGATCGTTCGCAAGCTGCCGTCGTGGCGCACGATGCCGATCGTGTTCAACGAAGACGATCATTTCAATTTCGATCAGCCGTCCAACAACATGCGTAAGGCGCTGGAATCGTATGCTTCCTGGGGATACTTCGATCCCGGCAAGAATGACTATGCCGATGGCTATCAATCGATGCCGGTCGATTGGAGCATCAACACGCCGCGCAAGAAAGCGTTCTTCGACTTCCTCAAGCAGGTGACGGGGGCGTGAACGGCGTGGCGCGCCTTCGTGGCGCCATCGTGGGCTGCGGGTTCTTCGCGCAATTCCACCTGGACGCCTGGCGCCGCATGGACTGGGTGGAATTGGTGGCGGCGTGCGATCCCGATCTCGGGCGTGCGTCGGCTGCAGCGCCAAGGGCCTACCGCACGCTCGCCGAACTCCTCGCCGCCGAATCGCTGGATTTTTTGGATATTGCCACGCGCCCGGATACCCACGCGGACCTCGTCGGAATCGCCGCCGCGCACGGGGTGCCGATCATTTGTCAGAAGCCCATGGCGCTGTCGCTGGCCGAAGCGATTGCGATGGCCCGCGAGACTAGGCAAGCCGGCGCGCGCCTGATGATTCACGAAAACTGGCGTTGGCAACCGTGGTATCGGCAGGTCAAGGCTCGGCTGGCTGCCGGTGAGATTGGAGACCCGGTCACCTACCGCTTCCGCATCCGCAAACGAGACGGCGCGGGCGCGGAGCCTTATCTGGCGCAACCCTATTTTCGCGAAATGCCGCGGCTGTTGATCCACGAAACGATGGTCCACCCGATCGACACCGCGCGTTTTCTGTTCGGCAATTTGAAGACTGTCTCGGCAAAGATGAACCGTCGCAACCCGCTCATCGCGGGCGAAGATATGTGCCAGTTGGTGCTTGAACATGCCAGCGGACTGACCGGCATTGCCGACGGCAATCGGTTTGTGGATCTGGCCCCGGACTCGCCGCCGCTCGGCGACGCTGAGTTCGAAGGCGAACGCGGCGTGTTGCGTGTCGAAGCCACCGGAGACGTAACTCATAACGGGCAAATAGTCTGGCGTAACGAAGTGCGCTCCGGCTACCGCGGCGATAGCGTGCTTGCTACCCAGCAACACTTCATCGAGTGCCTCCGCGCGGACCTGCCGTTTGAAACCGGCGCCGAAGACTACCTGGAAAGTTTCGCCGCCGTCGAAGCGGCCTATCGCAGCGCCGGTCAATCCGGCATCGCCGTGTTGGCATCGCCGCCCGAATCCCTGGCATCATAGAAACTACCTTAAAAGATGCGTGTCACGATTCCCGAGCTCTCGCTCGTGCTGCTGGTCGATCATGCTGGCTCGGGAAAAACAAAGTTCGCAGCTCGTCACTTTCGCGCCTCAGAGGTGCTGAGTCTGGACGTCGTGCGCCAGATGATCGCCGATGACGACGATAGCGAAGCGGCCATTGAGGCAGGCTGGGGAGCCCTGCTCGAATTGGCGGCGCGGCGGATGAGTCAGGGCCGCTTCACCGTCATCGATGCCGATCTCTCCACGCCGGCCCGTCGTCGGATGTTGATGCAACTGAGCGCGGAGCATCACTACATCCCTTCGGCCTTCGTCTTTGGACGCTTGCACAATGGGTCGGTGGAAGATGAAGGTTTCCGCCGGATTTTCCGCTTCCCTTCCGCCCGGGAAATAGAGGCCGCCGAGATTCACCGGTATCCGTTGTGGAGCAGCCGCTCCGATGAAGCCGGTCCACTCGACATCGTCGGTTCAGTGCATGGACGATATGAGGAACTGGTTGAGTTGCTGGGTCGGCTGGGTTACCGGCTTGAACCGCGGCTTCAGCATCCCGCCGGCCGCAAGCTCGTATTTCTTGGGGATCTGGTGGACTATGGCCCGCGCAACATCGACGTGTTGCGATTAGTCATCAACGCCGTCGATGAAGGCGTGGCCTACGCAGTCCCGGGCAATCACGATGCGCGGTTGGTCAGTTGGCTGCGCGGCGAAAAGGTCGACCGGCACGATGGGATGGCCACGACTATCGCCGAGTTCGACTTGGCGGCTGCCAAATTTCGCGAGCACGTTGAGACTTTCCTGGAGTCTTCGGTCAGCCACTACGTCTTCGACAAAGGCAACCTGGTGGTTGCGCATGCCGGTCTCAAAGAATCGATGCACGGGAGAGGCTCGTCTGCGGTGAGAGCGTTTGCGCTGCACGCCGAAGCGCCGGGCGAACGGGAACAGGAGTGGGCATCCTCGCCTCCGGCTTGGGTGTTGGAATATCAAGGTGCGGCCCATGTCGTCTATTCACATCCTTCGGTGACTGAGCCGCTCGGGCTCAATCAAACGATCAACCTCGATACCGGGGCAGCGGCGCTCGGCGGCCGTTTGACGGCCCTGCGTTATCCGGAGATGCAAGTTGTGTCGATCGCGGTGGGTGTGCCAGAGCGGGCGGCGATGGCCATAGAATAGACTATGCGCCTCGGAATCGACTTCGGCACTACCAGAATCGTCGTGGCAACCGTGGATCGCGGCAACTATCCTTTGGTCGCATTTGAGACTCCTGCCGGTGACCGGAACGAGTGGTTCCCCTCGCTCGTCGCAGTTCGCGATGGACGCTTCCTCTACGGCTGGCAGGCTTGGGCCGCCCAGGAAGATCCAGAGGCGACGATCATGCGATCGTTGAAGCGCTTTCTGCCCGAGGCCGGTCCCCAAACCCAAGTGGAAGTGGGCGGGTTGCCAGCCGCCATGATCGATTTGTTGACCGGCTTGGCGACGGCGCTTCGCGACGCGATTGCCGGGTCCCATTCCGCCCTCGCGGCCGATGAACCACTCGAAGCGTATCTAGGTGTGCCCGCCAACGCCAATGGGAACCAGCGTTTCCTCACCGCCGAGGCTTTTCGCCGCGCCGGTTTCAATGTCTTGGGATTGTTGAATGAGCCGTCTGCGGCCAGCATCGAGTTCGGGCATTCGCTGCGCGCCGGGGCGAAGGCGCAGGAACTGATCGCGGTCTACGACCTGGGCGGCGGAACTTTCGACGCTTCGCTTGTGGAGATGGCCGAGCAGCGTCACGAAGTACTCGCCAACGAAGGAATTCCCGCGCTGGGCGGCGATGACTTCGATGAGCTGCTCGCTGACCTGGCGTTAGAGGCGTCGGGTTTGACCGAAGGCCAGCGCGAGTCGCTCACGCAAGCTGAATTGTTCCGCCTGCATGAGGAAGCCCGCGAAAAGAAGGAAGCGCTGTCGCCCACCAGCCGCCGCCTGCAGATAGATTTGGACCGGGCCCGGCAAGGCTGGCCGGTGGCGGTCGTTCCCGTCAGCGACTTCTATGCACGCAGCCAGCCGATGATCGACGAAACAATTCACGCGGTGGAAGACTTATTGGCCGGATACCACGACCGCGTCGGCACAATCTACGTCACCGGTGGCGGCAGCGACCTGCCCATGGTGGCGCGGGCGCTCCGGGAACACTTCGGCCGCAAGGTCAAGCGCTCGCAATATACGCGCTCGTCGACGGCGATCGGTCTGGCGATTCGCGCCGACGCACAAGCCGGCTACCGGCTGCGTGAGAAATTCACGCGCAATTTCGGCGTATGGCGCGAAGCCGACGCTGGCCGTACCGTCATCTTCGATCCGCTGTTTCTGAAAGGAACTCCGTTGCCAGCTTCAGGCGATCAACCTTTGACCGTAACCCGGCAATATTATCCGGCCCATAATGTCGGCCACTTCCGGTATCTGGAATGCAGCCACACTTCCCCGGACGGACGCCCCGCCGGCGAAGTGATGTTGTGGGACGAGATCCTGTTTCCCTTCGACCCCGCCCTCCAGGACCGTTTCGATCTCGACAAGGTCGATGTGATTCGACTCGACTGGGCGACGCCACAGGAAGTGGAAGAGAAGTATGAGTGCGACGCCAGCGGAACCGTCACCGTTACGATTTCCAACCTGACCGGCGGGAGTCATCGCAAGTTCCGCCTCGGGCGCTGGTCGGTTCCCGAAGAGCCCATTACTCCCGCCAACCGCCGCAAGGCCGTCGCGAAGAAGCCTGCCAACAAAAAAGCGGCGAAGCGTGGCTGAGAACTCGAATACCCTGATGTCGCAAATATTGAAACCTTCGCTCAACTGGTTCCTGGTCTGCATCCCGCTGGCGGTGTGGCTGGAACACGCGCGTCCGGAATCTCATATCGCAATTTTCTTCACTGCCTGCCTCGCAGTGCTGCCTTTGGCTGGATGGATGGGGCACGCTACCGAGCACCTGGCCGAGCGCACCGGGGAGGGAATCGGCGGGTTGCTCAACGCCACCTTCGGCAACGCGGCTGAGTTGATTATTGCCATTATTGCCATGAAGCAAGGGCTGTTCGCCGTCGTGAAGGCGTCGCTCACCGGGTCCATCATCGGCAACATTCTCCTCGTGCTCGGCGCTTCCTGCGTAGCGGGCGGACTCAAGTATCCGACACAGCGTTTCAATGCAGCGGCCGCGCGCTCCCAGGCCACGATGCTCACGCTCGCCGTGATTGCGCTCATTGTGCCCGCCGCCTATCATTACTTGGCTGGCGGAGAGCGCCTCGTGTCAACAGCCGACTTGGCGCGGCGCGAGTCCGATCTTAGCTTGGAAATTTCACTGGTGCTGCTCGCCACCTACGCTCTCAGCCTGCTCTTCAGCCTGCGCACTCACAAACAGCTTTTCACGGGCCTGGTGGACGCAGAACGGATCGACGAAAAGGGCCCGCCCCAATGGCCGCTCAGCCGCTCCATCGGAGTGCTCGCCGTGGCGACCGCGTTCATTGCCTGGATGAGCGAGATCCTGGTCGGATCGGTGCAACAGGCCGCTCAGCAGTTGGGGATGAGTAGCGTCTTCGTCGGCGTCGTCGTCGTGGCGATCATCGGCAACGCGGCTGAGCATAGCACCGCGATCTTAGTCGCGCGCAAGAATCGGATGGACCTCAGTCTCGGCATCGCGATCGGGTCAAGCATTCAAATCGCGGTCTTCGTCGCGCCCGTGCTGGTTGTGCTCAGCCATTTTATCGGGCCGCGTTCGATGGATCTGGTTTTCACGCCGGCCGAAGTGATGGCGACCGGGCTGGCCGTAGCGATCACGGGCCAGGCTGCCAGCGACGGCGAATCGAATTGGTTTGAAGGCGTGCAACTGCTGGCCGTCTATCTGATTCTCGCGCTGCTGTTCTACTTCCTGCCCGACGTACACTAACCCACCCAACCGGCTGAAGCACGCGCGGGCGCAGTCATAACGCACGCGCGTGCGTCAGCTTACTTCTTCTTGCCGCCGGTTTTTTTCGCTGCCGGTGCGCCGCCGCCTTGCTGGCGGATCACCACGGCGTTCTTGGCGGCTTCGGCTTGCTTAGGGCCTTTCAAAGCCGCGCACTCCTGGCTGAACTTGAGGGCTTCGTTCAGGTTGCCTAACTTGTAGTTCGCCAGCCCGATATTAAAGAGCGCGTGGCTGAGCAGATCGGCGTTCCCTTGTAGCAGCGGGGCCGCCTCGCGCAGCGCCGCGTCGGTTTCCTTCCATTGCGATTGAGCGGCGTGCGACATGCCCTTCAGCCACAGACCCGCGCCGAGAGTGATCTCTTTTTTCTTCTCCCATGCGGCCGGGTCCGCGCCGGCCGGAACGGGCTTTGACTTGAGCAGCGCCGACAATTGATCGGCGTACTTGATCGTGCCGGCCTGATCCTTCTTCTCGAATGCCGTGTTGGTCAGCAGCAGCAGCATGTCCTCATCGGC
>JAYUSQ010000197.1:0-43801 GCA_043755595.1 Acidobacteriota bacterium
GCGCTGGGCACCCCCTCGCCGACCACCGCCTCTCCTTACGCTACTCCGCAACCTAACAGCGCCGTGTCCGGGAGTAACTACTGTCTTGGACACTAGTGACGTGGTGGATAACTTCCACTGATCTCAGTTAGTCGAAAGCACGAAAGCCTCGAAATCGGCCGGCTTTTCGGCTGTCAGGCGCACGGCCCGGTAGGATCCTCCCGGTATCGTGGCCATTTCCTTGCCATCCTTGTCAAGCACTACAGCCTCGGTGGTGCCCTTCGCCGTGAGCCCGTCGTCGCTCAATTGAACGTTGACCCGCACCTTGCTGATTGTGGTGAGCGCCCGGTTCGCGTCGTACGTGAAAACATACATAGTCTGGAGGAACTTGCCGTCCGTGATGCGCACCCACACACCCTGCGAGGGGCTGGTGTTACCGTCGGCGGTAGGCCCGATGCAGGTTCCTTCGGCGAAGTAGGTCACCAGACCCGCCGTCACCAAAGTCTGGCCGGGACGCCGCAGTTCCAGCATCCAGGTTCCCGTGAGAGTTGGGTTGCGCGGCGTCAGCGCCTTGTCGGGAACGCCGATCCGCTCAAGCAGCCCAGGTGCGCTTTGAGGATAAGCCGCGCCTCCCAGGACGGCGGCCAGAATCAATAAGTTGGAAAATGTCATGTGGACTCCTGTTTTGTGGTTGATCCGGATGGCCGGATGGGCAGCGTCGGCTGCCTCGGACAGCATGGCGCTTCGCACGCCAGGAAATCCTCAAACCACCTCAAAACCGCCGTCAAACATTCTCAAACCGTTGATTAAAAGCGGCTATACTGATTTGGAGAATGCCCGACAATAGTTTTGACGTCGTATCCGAAGTCTCTTTCCCCGAAGTGCTGAACGCGGTGCAGCAGGCCTTGAAAGAAGTCCAGCAGCGCTTCGATCTGAAGGATTCGAAATCCGACATCCAGCTCAACGAAAAAGAAAAACAGATTCTGGTCACCAGCGTCGACGATTTCAAACTGAAAGCCGTCGTCGACGTGCTGGAGTCGAAGTTGCTGAAGCGCAAGGTGCCGCTGAAGGCGCTCGATAAACAACCGATTCAGCCGGCCGGTGGATCGACCGTGAAGCAGGAGATCAAACTGCAACAAGGGATCCCGATGGAGAAGGCGAAGGAAATCGTCAAGGCGATCAAGGACAGCAAGAAGAAGGTGCAGGCGTCGATCCAAGGCGAGGTGGTCCGCGTCAGCGCCAAGGATCGCGACTCGCTGCAGGAAGTGATCGCGCTGCTGCGGGGCCAGGATTTCGGGATCGATATGCAGTTCAGCAACTTCCGGACGAACTAACCGTTCTCGGGCCGTGCGATCACGAAGTCCACTTCGTACATCTCATACGCGGTGGCGACCATGCCCTGCCGGCGATAGACTTCTTGCGCGCGCGTGTTGTCCCGCTCAACATACAGGCGAATGCCGCAGACGTTGCCCGCTTCGGCGGCCGCATCACGGACGAACTGGTAGAGCTTTTTGTAGACACCAGCGCCTCGCATCGCGGTATCTACGTACACACTCTGGATCCACCAGAAATTTCCGTTGCGCCAGTCGCTCCATTCGAAGGTAATCATCAACTGGCCGACGACGCCGCCGCCCGTGGACTCAGCCACGAAGTAGAACCCTTTCGACGAGTCGCTCAGCACGGCCTCGACGCCCGCTCGCAGTCTATCCGCATCCAGTTCGAGATGCTCGGTCTCTTTGGCCATGGCCGCGTTGAAGCCGGCGATGACAGCGGCATCGGGCAATTCGGCGAGGCGGATTCTGAGTTCGTCCATTTGGAACAGGATAGCGGAGTGAGGCCAGCCCGGTGTACCATAGGTGTTCCTCCGGCATGAAGGCTCTATTTGACGCCCTTGAGACAGGCGACCCGGCTTGGGATCTGGCGCTGTCTCTCGATCCCGCTCGTCTCCCCGCTCACATCGCCGTCATCATGGACGGCAATGGGCGCTGGGCCCGGCAGCGGGGTCTACCTCGGGTAGCCGGCCACAAGGCTGGCATCGACCCGGTGCGGATGATTGTCGAGACATCGGCTCAATTGGGCATCCAAGCTCTCACGTTGTATGCCTTTTCCACGGAAAACTGGAAACGCCCTCGCGCCGAGGTCGACATGCTCTGGCGGCTGTTACGGCTCTACCTCCAACGCGAATTGCCGCGCCTACAGAAAAATAGGATTCGCCTCAACGCGATCGGACGCTGGGATGCCTTGAGCCCGGCCGTACGGGAAGATCTGGAAGCGACCATTGCACTCACCTCCGGGAACACCGGACTGCGTCTAAACCTGGCGATTAACTACAGCGGCCGGACCGAACTAGTGGACGCCGTCAATCGCCTGCTGGAGCGAGCGCGAACACAAGGCAACCTGGCCACTCTGACCGTGGACGAAGAAACATTGGCCAGTCAGCTCTCGACGGCCGGACTGCCCGATCCCGATCTGCTGATCCGCACATCGGGTGAAATGCGCATTTCGAATTTTCTGCTGTGGCAGATCGCCTATGCCGAGTTGTACGTGACCGAAACGCTTTGGCCGGATTTCGAGAAGCCGGACTTTCTGAGGGCTTTGCTCGACTTCCAACGGCGGGACCGGCGTTTCGGAGGGGTCTCATCGGACGGGCTCCAAGGCGATGGCGAAGCGATGGTCATCGGGGCCTTGGCCCGGAAATGACGCGCCGCATCCTCACGGCGTTGGTGATGGCGCCGGGCGCGGTTTTCACGATCCTGGCTGCCCCGCCGTGGCTGTTCTACCTCCTGGTCTCGCTGGTCGCCTTCGGCTGCTTCATTGAATTTCAACGGCTGGCCGGCGATCATGGGCTCGGGTTCCCACCCCTGACCGGGTTGGCCGCTGGCCTGGTGATTCTATTGACGCCGATGGACCAAGGCTTTTTGACGGCCGTCCTGGCGGTGCTTGCCGTGATGGCGCTGGCCATGCGCCACGACGACGTTGCTAAAGTGTTGCCCCAAAGCGCCGCGTTATCGCTTGGACTGCTTTACTGTTTTGCGACGTGGCGTTGCGGGCTTGGCTTGCGGACCATCGCACCCTATTGGCTCTTGTATGCGCTGGCGCTCAACTGGATCGCCGACAGCTTTGCCTATCTGGGGGGGCGCGCGACTGGTAAACACAAGATGGCTCCGCACCTTTCGCCCGCTAAGACTTGGGAGGGCGCAGCCTGGTCGGTCGCCGGTTCTCTCCTGTTTGGTTGGGTTTTCCTCGGTCACTTCGCCCCCGAACGTGGATTGGCGGAGGTGTTAGGGCTTTCGCTGGCCGCCAACGTGGCCGGGCAGATTGGGGATTTGGCTGAGTCCGCCCTCAAACGGGGCGCGGGGCGCAAAGATAGCGGAAGCTTGCTGCCCGGACATGGGGGGTGGCTGGATCGGCTGGATTCCAATCTATTTTCAATGCCGGTCGTATTCCTCTGGCTGTCCCGGCAAAACTAAGTAGGGTTCACTCGGTTTTTCTAAGGCGATTTTTCTAGGTGCTCTACAGTCAATCGCGAGGGCATCCGATCTCCTGGATAAGGGTGAATATTCATGACTCCCTCCATGACAGAATCAGATCCATTGACCGGAAAGCCCACCGTTGAATTTGCTTTGGGCCAGCGCCAGATAGCCGCAATCGGTTTCGTTGCGGTTTTACTTCTGGGCTGTGTCGCCACCATGGCGTACGTAGCCGGGAGGGCCATTAGCCCAGGGGGCGCACCACCCGTAGCCCTGGCAAAAGTCAGCCCCGCTCGTGAAGTACCGCCGCGAAACATCGCCGAGGCAGCCCCCGGCGTGGTAAGACGAGTTAGTTCAGCCAAAGTTGAGCAACTCATCATGGTGGAGCCGGCGGCGGCGGTCCCAGGCAAAGGCCAGCCCTCGATCATGGCAGCCAAGGCGGCCGAGCCCCCGGTGGTGCCGCAGGCTACGCCGGCAAAACAGGCGTCTCCAGAGCTTAAGCCCCTGACGGCAGCTTTGCTGGCTGGGAATACGTTTTGGCAGGTGGCGGCGACTGATCTAGGGATGGCGCAAGTAACTTGTGAACTTCTCACTCGCAAGGGACTGCCCGCAATTCTGGGCGACAGCCCGTCTCCTGGGATCTATCGGGTTCTAGTGGGTCCTGTTCACACGCCCGAAGAATCTACCCGACACAAAGCCGGCCTCGACGAGGCAGGATTTCATCCCTTCATCAAGAAGTATTGAGGGGGGTAGCAAAAAACGTTTGGGCTGGCCCGTTGAATAGGCCAGCCCTTCTTTGTTTAGTTAATCTGACCCTGCGACTACTTCGAGCTCGCGCTGTTGCAAGGGTAGCATTCCGGCCACGGATTGTTCGCCAAGGCCAAGTTGGCAACGGCGCTCAGGCTGGCCATCAGAATGATGATCGAGAAAAGCTTTTTCATGATTTTGTCTCCTGTAATTCGGTAATTTTGGTTTCCGTGGGTTTGATTTTCCCAACAACAGGAGAGTAAGATAAAGCCGTAAACTAATTGAAAACAATTAGTGTATTTTCTTAAATCCGAACAACTATCCCCCGCTTCCCAATCGGGGGGGAGGCCGCCCCCAGCGCAAAAACTATGGACGGTGCGCCGGGGTTGCCTTACAATAACGTTAATAGGGCTCGTCAGCTTGGTAGGCCGCTCCGCGGGCTGGCGGCGGATTGGGCTATCAAGCGTGACACGCACTACCGAATCGAGTCCGTATCGTCGCGGAGCGCCAGAGGATCTTTGGCGGCATACGATTTCGCAGATCACCACTTTGTTCGGACGTCTGGCATATCTGGCCGCGCTGCGGAACCATAATACGGGGCAATATGAGCATCACGGTTTTGCTCAGGCATATGGGGCCGAAGCAGCCGACCGAGCGATGAGGGCAAGCCACGAGTCTGCTTTCGCCGATTGGCTCAAGCTGGAACTGCCGGGCCAAAAAGAAGATCTAACTGAGTACTTTGCCAGTCTGAAGGAAGATCTCCCGAGACTGATTGAAACGTGGATCAGATTGACCCCGTATCGGGGGTATGTTCCCACGGCTGTGCGGGCTGCCGACCGAGCTCTGTTTCAGGCCGATCTGACGATCCTGCTTGAAGTCGTCAGGGTCGGCCTCGGTGTTTCAAACCCCGGTCCAGTCGATTAGCGAAACCCGTGACGCGTCCGAGGTTCTCCACTTCTCCAGGTTTGTCGAACACCAAGGGCGGAAGATGAGACGACGGGTGATGCAGAAGGATGGTGCGTTCGCCTTCGACCCAACACCAAGCACAGCAAAAACCGGCCCGATGCTCGAAGAAGTAGATCGGACGCTCATACTCGGTCACCCAGGTGTGGCGCGAATCGGGACGCCGCTGGCGCTCATCGATCAATAGAAACGAACCTGGCGGGATGATCGGATCCATGGACCAATCGTCGGTGCCGACAAAGGCGTACTGCAGGTGAGGAACATCCAGGTCGTTCAACAGGACCACCGGCAGCGGCCCCCATTTCTGCACAAACCGGCTGACGTGCGTCGTATGCCGCAGATCGAGGCCGGGATCGAGACCCAATGGCATCTGGACCTGACCGGCCCCCAGACTTTGGAATCCAATCGGATGCGTGGAAGGGTGCTCAATACTGGCGGCATCGGCAGGCAATTGTGTCAGATCGACACCAAACCAGCTCAACACTTCCACCATGTCGAGACGATAGGTGGCGCACAAGGAGTAGAGCCGAAACATGGTCGGCACCGTCCCCTTGTTCTCGATGTCCGCGAGCCGGCTCAGAGCGACGGCAAATTCATCACTGCCGCGCTTGCGTGCAATACTGAGACTAGCCTGCTCAACCTCGCGGTAACGCAGACCAAGCCGTTCGCGGACTCTCTTCAATCTTTGACCTGGCCCCTCCATGATATGATCGCGGAAATTGAGATCAGGCTTTGCCCTACCGATCGAATCGCCGCCAACCGAACTCCTTGGCGAGAATTATATCCGGTTGGGTTAGTCTATGGCAATGGCAATGGCAAAAAGGTAAATCTGTTCTGATTTCGGAACACGAATATTTGAAGTTGGTGAATATTGAAAATTGTGATTGGAATCTCGGGAGCCAGCGGCTCTACCTACGGCATTCGGCTTTTGGAGCGGCTCCAGCGCGTCGACGGAGCCGAATCCCACCTGATCCTGACCCGGGGCGGAGAGAAGACCGCTTTTATCGAGACCGGGCAACTGGCTGCGGGCATTCGTCAACTCGCAGACCATTCCTATCCCGTTGAAGATATTGGGAGCCGCCTCGCGAGCGGGTCTTTCCAGACCGACGCCATGGTGATCGCGCCTTGTTCGATTCACTCCATGTCGGCGATCGCCAGCGGCATCACTTCGAACCTCTTAATTCGCGCCGCCGATGTGACAATTAAAGAGCGGCGCAAGCTAATCCTGCTGGTGCGCGAGACGCCTTTCCACCTTGGCCACCTTCGGAGTATGGTTTCATTGGCGGAAATGGGCGTAATTATTATGCCGCCGGTCCCGGCCTTTTATCACAACCCCAAGACAGTCGACGACATTGTCGACCACACTCTCGATCGCGTAATGGATCTAATTGGCCTGGCCAATCCGGCCGCCTATCGCTGGAATCCAGAACAGGGAAAAAAATAATAACCTCATGCCTCGATCCAAATCCGCCGCCGTCATGACGGTAGCATTTCAGGGAGAGTTGGGAGCTTTCAGCCATATAGCCATCCGCCAGATGTTGGGATTGAAGGTGGCCCCTCGCCCCTTGCCCCACTTTGAGCGCGTGTTTCGAGCCCTGGCCGACGGAGAGGTGGACGCGGCGATGTTGCCGGTCGAAAACACGCTCCACGGCTCGGTTCATGAAAACTACGACCACCTCTTGCGGTTCGATTTACCGATCGCCGGTGAGACGGCCGTCCGGATCGTACACAACCTCATCGTCCCGGCGGGCGTACGGATGCGCGATATTCGCCGCGTGTACTCGCATCCGGTGGCGCTGAACCAGTGCCTCAACTTTTTCGCCGCGAACCCCCAGCTTGAGAAAACGCCATATTACGACACGGCCGGATCGGTAAAAATGCTCGCCGAAACCCGCCCCTCCGATGCCGCCGGCATTGCATCCGGTTTGGCCGCCGAACTGTACAATTGCCCGATTCTCAAGCGATCGATCGAAGACGATCACCGGAATTTCACACGGTTCGTGTTGTTGCGCCGCAAAGCCGAGCCGCCGAAGTCGCACGAACACGCGAAGACCTCTTTGGTATTCACCACGCGCAATACGCCAGGCGCGCTGTTTCGCGCGTTGAGCGCCTTTGCGCTGCGCGACATCTCGCTCGCCAAAATCGAATCGCGGCCGTTGCGCGGCAAACCGTGGGAATACCTTTTCTACCTGGATTTCTACGGGCACGTCGACGATCCGAAAGTGAAGAACGCGCTGGGCCACCTCCAGGAGCTCGCCGATCTGTACCGCGTTCTCGGCTGCTATCCACGCGGCAACGGTTTCTGAAACGAATGCGTTACGCTCCCCCGCCCTCGCGTGTGGCCGCCACCGGACGCCTGGCCGTTCCGATTGATATTCAAACGATCGCGGCAAAGCTTACTTTTGACGCCGCGTCGCAGTCGGTGGCAGGCGACGCGACCTTCGCCTTTCAGCACGGGGTCGACAACGGAGATGCGATTTTCGATCTCCGGCAGCCGGTGCAAGAAGTCTGGCTGGATGGCGCGCCGCTCCCCGCCAGCGCCGTCGCCATGCGGCGGTTCGGGGCCAAGCGCGAACAAGCGTTGCGCGTAATCGCGAAAAAACTTAAGAGCGGGGATCGCCACCTCGTTCGACTCAAGTACGCGTTGCTCGCCCCGCCGCTGCTCGCTTCGACCAAAGGAGGGTACCTGCCCGAACTACGTTGGTCTGGCGGCGGCGCGATCGATTTCAATTTCGGCTTCACCGATCTGGGCGGCGGCCGTTATCTGGAGGCGTGGGTTCCGGCTAACCTGATCTATGACCGGTTCTCGCTTCGTTTGGACGTGCGAATTCGCAATAGCTCGACGCCGCACGTGGCGATCGCCAATGGCGACGCGGCAGAAGTCTCACGCAATCACTGGCGTATTCGCTTTCCAGATACGTTCACCGCGCTCTCGCCGATGTTGCAATTGCATCCACGGGATTCGGTGGAATTCGCCAGCGCGAACTCCGGAAAGCGCAGCATCGAGGCATGGAAGTTCCGGTCCAGCCCGGTCAATCTCGCCGAACAACTTACCAATATCAAGCGGTGGATCGACCGTAATGAGCGCAACGTGGGGGTGTACCCGCACGGCGATCGCTTCGTCGCGCTCCTGCACAAAGGCGGCATGGAGTACGACGGCGCCTGCACGGCCTCGCCCGATGCGCTGGAGCATGAGGTCTTTCATAGTTGGTGGGGGCGCGGTCTGAAGCCCGCTTCTCAGAACGATGGCTGGATCGACGAAGCCTGGACGGTCTACCACGACAATGGCGCCGCAGTCGAAACGCCATTCAACTTTCGCGAGCCTCCGGTGCGGCTATGTTCCGGGACTCCCTGGAATCGAGCCACGCCAATTGCGTCTTATCGGCTTGGCTCTCGTTTCTTCGCAGGGATCGCGGCGCGGATCGGCGTCGAGAGACTGCACGCGATCATGCGCGAATTCTACCAACTGCACGCGCCCGGACTGATCACAACCGGGCAACTCGAAGCTCATATCTTGGATCGGACGAACGATGAAACCATCGCGCGCGCATTCCGCCGTTGGGTATTCGGGCAGAAGGCCTGAGCGAACGGCCTACGCGGTCCGCCGCAACGTCATCGGATCCCACAAGCAAATCTTCTTTTCAAAGTAGCTGTGGTTGCACAGTAACGCCGGGCCCGCCGTGCGCAACCCGAATTCAGCATCTTCGAAGAACGGATGCCGGCTCCGGACCGCCTTATAGAAATTCACATGATGCTCGAAATGCGGAACATGATCGGGCGGCGGACGAAAGACATCCTCACGATCGCCGCGCAAGGAATCCGCGGTCTGCGTCTGCTTGGGATACTTGGCGTAGTAATCCTTGAGAAACCGATCTTGCACCGCCTTGGGGAACGTCGCGATGCTCATCCCGGGTTGAGACTCTTTCGGGCGGCGCATCAAGGACACCGTGCTATAGCCAATGTTCATGATGCCTTCGCTGCCGGTGAATCGCAGGCCGAAATTTTCACCCACTCCGCCGGCGGCGAAGTTCACCTTGAGCGACAAAGTGAACTCCGGATGTTTGGCGGTCTTGGGATAGTCGAGCAACGCCAGGGTGACATCGGCGACATCGCGCTCATCGTTCCAATGACGGATTCCGCCGGTTGAGTAGACGCGTTGCGGGCCGGCCGAGCCGGTCACGACATGAAGTCCGGTGAGAAGATGAACGTACAGGTCCCCCGCTACGCCGGTGCCGTAATCCTGATAATTGCGCCAGCGGAAAAAGCGTTTGGCGTCAAAACCTCGCTTGGGCGTGTTGGCGATGTAACGATCCCAGTCAACCCGCGCGGGCGTCGCGTCGGGCGGAATCGAATATTGCCACGCGCCGAGCGCGGTTGAACGATCCAGCCACGCTTCAACCAGATTCAGTTCCCCGATGGCCCCCTGCGCCACCAGATCCTTGGCCTTGTGAAAGACCATGGAGCTGGCATACTGACTGCCCACTTGTAGAATGCGGCCGGTGCGTTTGGCGGCGGCGACCACCTCGTGTCCCTGCTCGATTTTCTGCACCATCGGCTTTTCGCAATAGACGTCCTTGCCCGCGTCCATGGCGTCGATCGATATCTTCGAATGCCAATGATCGGGAGTGCCCACGATAACCGCATCCACATCCTTGCGCGCCAGCACCTCACGGTAGTCACGCGTGGTGAACAAGTCGTTGCCCCAGCGTTCCCTGGCGCGTTCCAGCCGGCCGTCGTATAGATCCGCAACCGCCACCAGTTTGACGCCGGGAACCTGGAGGGCGTGTCCCACGTCGCCAGAGCCCATGCCTCCGGCGCCGATCAGTGCAATGTTGACCTTGTCGTTCGCTTGAAAAGGCAGCATGTTGACCTCTAGGCTCTCATCTTCATCGTGGCAGGATCCCATTCGACCGCCCGGCGTTCGAAGTAACTCACGTTGGCAAGCAGCGCGGGGCCCGCGGCGCGGAAGCCGAACGTGGCATCCTCAATCACCGGCTTGCGCGAGCGGACCGATTCGAGGAAGTTGCGGTGATGATCGCGATGGTCGCTATAGCCGGCCGGGGGCAGGAACTTCTCTTCGGTTTTCGGGCGCAGGGAATCGGGCGTGCCCGGTTGCATCGGATACTTCCGGCGATGCTCGGCCATCACCTGCTCCTGCATGGCTTTCGAAAAAGTGTCGGCGGTGTGGCCCGGCGCAACTTCCCGCGGCTGCCGGGTGAGAATCACCTGATCGCCGTTCACCTGCATCACGCCTTCGGTGCCGACAAAGCGGAACACATGACTGCCGCCGCCGCCGTCGACAAAGTTGACGCGCAGCATCAGTGTGAACTCAGGGTGCGCTTCGGTGCGCTGGTAGTCGAATAGCCCGAGCATCACGTCGGGCACATCGCGGCCGTCCTTCCAATAGCGCAGGCCGCCGGTGGCGTAAACGCGGGTCGGTCCGAGCGAACCAGTGATGAAATGCATGCCGCTGAATAAGTGAACGAACAGGTCGCCCGCGACGCCGGTGCCGTAGTCCTTGTAATTGCGCCAGCGGAAAAGCCGGGTGGGTTCAAACGGGCGCTTGGGCGCGCGGCCCAGGAAGCGATCCCAATCGACGGTGTCGGGTGAGGCATCGAGCGGCAACGAATATTGCCAGGCGCCGGTGGCCGAGTTGCGATCCCACCACGCTTCAATCATGTTGAACTCGCCAATGGCTCCACTCTTCAACAATTCTTTCGCCTTGGCGTAGGCGATCGAACTCACGCGCTGCGAACCGACTTGCAGGATCCGCTTGGTGGCCTTCTCGGCGTCGACAACGGCCTGCCCGTCGCTCACCTGCTGGATCATCGGCTTCTCGCAATAGACGTCTTTGCCCGCCTTCATCGCGTCGATGGTAATTTGCGGGTGCCAGTGATCGGGTGTCGCAATAATCACGGCATCGATGTCGGGACGCGCCAACACTTCGCGATAGTCGCGCGTGGTGAACAGGTGATTGCCCCAACGCTCTTTCGCGCGCGTCAGGCGGCCTTGGTAGACATCGGCTGCGGCCACCAGTTCGACACCCGGAACCGCCAAAGCGGATTCGACATCGCCGGCGCCCATGATGCCGGCGCCGATGATCGCTAACCTGATCTTGTCGTTGGCCGCGATCGCCCGCGGCTGTTGCGCCTGCGCTTGTGCGGCGAGAGCCGCGGTGCCGGCCGAAGACTGGATGAAAGTGCGTCTGGTGGGAATCAATGGATTTCGCTCCAAGCGTCATTTTACGGCATATCGTCTGGAAGCGGGCGGAAGGCGGCGCAAGTGTCTTCAGTCCGGGATCGTCTTTTCAAGGAGCGCGGCAATCTTCGACATTTGCGAAGCGTTCAGAGTGGCGCACTCGAGCACAATAAACCAGCGACCATGAGCGAACGCAATTTTGCCCGGCTGAACCTGCCAGTGTTGGACCTGCTCAAAGGCCTGGCCGCTGGCAAGTTCGAAAGCCGCTACGCGAAGCGTCCCCGGTCCTTCATAGCCCGCCATCATCGATTTTTTTGGCGACAACAACTTCACGAGGTCGTATGTCTCGGGGCTGGGAGGCACAACGCCGAGCTTCCAGCCGCCCTCGATCTCGGCCGGCAACTTCCAATCCGGTGTGGCGCCAGCGCACGCGAGTAGCAAAAACATTAGAGCCGCAGCCGGGAATCGCATCGACCCTATGTTAAAACAAGATGGTGGTTGTATCCCTGTTCAACGATTCGCCCCCATCCAAGCCACAACTCGACCGCTTGCTTGAGAACAACACATTGGCCCGGCTCAAGGCGCTCGATTCCATGGCTCGGCGCAAGGGTCTCTCCGTGCTCGACCCGGCCAAGAGCCCGTTGGTTGAGATCGGCGTCGAAACCGGAGCCAACGGCCAAGTCACCAAAAACAGCTATGGCGTTTTGAATCTTCCGTGGCGGGCCGAGGCGGCTAAGGATTGGCCCGAACGGATCGCCGCCGAGTTGAAGGAGATTCGCGACGCGATTGAGAAGGCTCATCGCACCCGCCTGCGCTTTGTGTTCTGGGCTGGCATGGGCGGGTCCGGAGAAGACAAGACTGCTTATAACCTAACCGGATTGTTGGCCAAGGGCCCCCGGTTGTACGTCCTTGATTCAACCGATCCTGCGAAGCTGAAAGCGATTCTCGCCGACGCGGCGCGCCGTTCCATGCTGAGTGAGAAGCAGGTGCTCGAAAGCACGTTAGTGGTCGGCATGGCGATGGGCATGACTTCGTATGAGCCCGTCGTGAATCTGGAGAAGTTGTATGCGCTCTACGAGAATCACAAGGTTGACAGCCGTCCGAACTTCATTTACCTGACACTGCCCGGATCGCTGCTCGATCAATTTGCCGGACCGCGGGGCTATCGGCGCGTAGAGCTGCAACTGGACGGCGAAAACTCAACGGCGGGCCGGCACAGCGCTCCGATGACGCGCGGCAGTTTGTATCCGCTGGGCTTGGCCGGTCAAAACCTGAAGGCGTGGATCGAAGGCGCCGTACTGCCGGACGAGACCGTGGAGCAGGCTTGGAGTTTGTCGGCTTTCCTGCAAACGCAAGCGCTAGCCGGACGTGACAAAGTCGCTTGGCTCCTGCCGAAATCCTGGGCGGGTTGCGGATTGTGGACCAAGCAAAACTTTGAAGAGAGCCTCGGCAAGAGTGAAGAAATCGGCATAAAAATCGTGATCGGCGAAACTCCTCGCGCGGCCAACTATCTTCGGCCGCAGGACCCGAAACAGGATCGGGTCTTCGTCGCAGTGCAGCGCAAAGGCGAGCCGCATCAGCACGCCGGGCGCATCCAGATGCTGAGGCGGCAAGGCTATCCGGTCGCGTTTGTGACTTTGCCGGGCCGCGCTCCGCTCTCGGCCTACATGCAGTTTATCCACTACGCGGTGTTCGGCCTAGGGTTCTTGCGGCAGATGAACTTTGTGACGCAGCCGAGTGTGGAGTTGTACAAGGCTATCACCGGACGGCTGCACGCCGAAGCCGAGCAAGCGGGGGGAATTCAGTCCACCGAAGCTTGGACGAAGTTTAACGACCCCACACGGAAGGTGGCCTGGCGAGGACGCGTCTTCCTGCATACCGCCTTCTATGGCGGGCCGCTGCCTTCGGCTTCCAATCCGGCGGCCGTTTATGCGGCCCTGCTGAAGGAATCCACTTCCGCAGGCTTGGTCGATACCGCCGAACTGACATTTTTTGGCGACGTGCGTTACTCAGATACGGGTCGGGCCATGCGTAAATCGCTCGACCGCGCGGCCGAGGGTGTGTTTCGTTCGAGGCTGCGCTTGCCAGTGGATGTCTACGAAGGGCCGGCGATGAATCACTCCTATCACGAAATGATTATCGGACACGGCAAGTGTTTTTCGACGATCCTGTTTTCAGCCAAACCCGATTCCCTGCCCGAGGCCGGCTACACGGCGGCCTATCACACAGCGCAGTTTCTGGCGACGCAGATGGCGCTGGCTCAACGCGGACGGCGCGTCGTGGCGTTGGTGGTGAAGGATCTTGAACCTGCCTCGCTGGCGGCGCTCGACGAGTTCTTCGGGCAAGTATCGCGGCACCTCAAGACTTAGTCGCAAACGGCATCTACTCACGACTCTATAAATGGCGAAATTCAAATCAAAAACCAAGGCTGGAGGCGGCGCCAAACCCGCTCCGCCCGCATCCACCAGGGGCCTGATCCCGTGCGGGCTCTTGCTGCTCGGCGGTATCTCGCTGGTCAGCCTGTTCTTCTATTACTTTTTGAAAAGCGGAGTGAAATGAGACTCGACCTTCGGAAACCAGACCAGATGCGCCCCGTGAAATTTACTCCGGGCTATCTGAAAACAGCCGAGGGCAGCGTGCTCATCGAGATGGGCAACACAGTGGTGCTGTGCGCCGCCACCGTGGAAGATTCGGTTCCGTCGTGGATGCGAGGATCGGGCCGTGGGTGGGTGACGGCCGAGTACTCAATGCTGCCGCGCGCCACCGCCACGCGCACGCCTCGCGAGATTACCAAGGGCCGGGCATCGGGCCGCACCATGGAGATCCAACGGCTGATTGGCCGCTCGCTCCGCGCGGTGGTGAATCTTGAATATCTGGGCGAACGGAGTTTGATTGTCGATTGCGACGTGCTGCAGGCCGACGGCGGCACACGCACGGCTTCGATCACCGGGGCCTGGGTGGCGCTGGCGATGGCGGTGAAGCGGATGCTGGATTATAAGACGCTCTCGCGCAATCCGCTGACCGATCAAGTGGCGGCGATCAGCGTCGGAGTAGTGAAAGGGCAGCCGCTGCTCGATCTCAACTACGAGGAAGACTCATCCGCCGATGTCGACATGAATCTGGTCATGACCGGCGGGGGCCAGTTTGTCGAAGTGCAGGCGACGGGCGAAAAAGGTTCCTTTGGGGACGAACATCTGGCGTCGCTCATCGCGTTCGGCAAGAACGGCGTCACCGAACTGGTGGCATTGCAGAAGCAGACGGCGGGGCTTTAGGCGGGGCCACATGTCGACGCTCGCGCGCATCTGGTGCGCTACGACGAATCCGGGCAAGATCGCCGAGTTTCAGCTCGGCGGCCTGCGAGCTGGTTTCGACGTACAGACGCTGCCTGGGCTGCGCGGCGTGGAAGCTCCGAAAGAAACCGGCGTCACGTTTGCCGAGAACGCTATTCTCAAGGCGCGCTACTATTCGCGCTTCGCGCCCGATCCGGTGTTTGTGGACGACTCAGGGCTGGCGGTCGATGCGCTAAATGGCGCTCCGGGCGTGTGGTCGGCGCGCTACGCAGGCGCGGACGCCGACGATGAAGCGAACAAACGGCTCGTCCTAGAGAAAATGAAAGGCGTGAGGAATCGCACGGCGCGGTTTGTGGCGGTGATCGCGTTGGCCGAAGCCGGCGAGTCGATTGAGACATTCGAGGGCGTGGTCGAAGGCGAACTGCTGGACGCGCCGCGCGGATCGGGCGGCTTCGGATATGATCCGCTGTTTTTTTATCCGCCTTTTGGATGCACGCTCGCCGAAGCGGCGGCTGAGCGGAAGATAGAAGTGAGCCACCGCGGGCGGGCGCTCGAAAAGCTATTCGCTTATCTGGCGGCCAGACGCCGGACCGATAGCTTCCAAACATAGAGGCCGATCATGGTCTTGCCATCGACTATGCGGCCTTTGACGATGCTGGTTTCCAGCTCTTTCAACGTAAACCAGCGCCGCTCGATGCGTTCGTCATCCATCGGTTGCGCCGTGCCGGACTTCAAATCCTCGGCCAAATAGATGTTCATCTTTTCGCCCAGAAAACCGGGGCTCGCCCAATAGCCGGTCAGTTTTTTCCAGCGCTTGGCCGTGAAGCCGGTCTCTTCTTTGAGTTCGCGCCGCGCCGATTGAAGCGCGTTCTCGCCCGGGTCGATCTTACCGGCCGGGAGTTCCCACAGATAGTCGCGAACGGGGGCCCGGAACTGGCGCACTAATAGAATCCTGCCTCGCGAATCGCGCGCCAACACGACGGCCGAGCCGGGATGGTGAACGATCGCGCGCGTGAGCGGGAAGCCTGCGGGGTCTACCACTTCATCGACCGTCAGGGCGATGAGCGAGTTGCGAAAGTATTCGCGCGACGAAACGATTTTCATGACTTGTGTGAGTTTGATTCGGGATCAGTCCAGCACGCGAATGAATTCGGCGAGCACGCGGCACTGTGAGTTCTCTTCGAGCTCCCAGGCTTCGAACTCAGGGTTGAGCGGCTCCAGCAGGATACGTTCGTGACGCCATTCGCCATCTTCTGGAACATGCTGTTTGCGGCTTCTGTAGCGTTTCACTGTGTAGCGGTCTCCGCCTTGCTCACTCTCGGCGAAGTTTTCAACCAGCACTGTACGCATTTGCCGCGAACCGGTGATGCCGGCTCGAAAGACGCACCAGGCGCCGTCCGGGATTTCGGGCTCCATCGAGCGGCCGACCACTTGCGCGACAAACATGTCTTCGGTCAACCGGAGCCCGGGCGGGGTCTCACGCCAGCCCTCAGCCTCGACCGCCATTTGTTCTCCCCAGCGGCCGGCCGCCGCGCGGCAGGAATAGACCGGCAAGTGCGTGTGGAATCGCTGCACGAGCGCCGGGATGTGTTGACGGTAGAGCCGGTCCAGTGTGCGCTCAAACCGGTCTACCATGACCGCGCGCCGCTCCGAGAACCGGATCGCATGCGAGTAGCTCTCTTCGCTTTGGCGGAGAAATTCTTCCGGGCCGAGCGAGGCGAGGCGGGCGGCGAAGTCCGCTTCGAGATGCGTGAACACCTCTTCTTCGTCCTCGCCCATCCATTGATCCCAATCGCGCCGCAGCCGTAGCTCCGTGCGGCCGCCGGCGAATTCCCGTAGTAGCACGCCGATCGGCTCTGGCGCGCGGCCCGGCAACGCCGCTTCGACGAGTAGGAACTCACCGGACGTCAGGGCAATCAGAGTAGCGGGCATTTTGGATGCGATTGCGAATATTTATCTTATCGGGCGGCGGGCCGGGAGTCCGCATAGGCGGCGGACGGCTACAGCGGAGCCAACGGATAATAACCCTTACGCGTTCGCACTCGCACGTTCGGCAGCGCTACCTTGACTTCGATATTCCGGAAAACCTTCGATGAATCGGAATTGCCGGGGATGTAGCGCAGAATGTACTGGGTCGTCACTTCACCGGTCAAAGCGGCGATTGACTTGAAGAGTCCAGTCGAAATCTCGGACGCATACCCGCCGGTGCCAACCTTCAAGGCGTAGTTGCCTTCATCGGACGGTGTCGATAAGTAGCCCGAGATGCCTTTGTAAAGACTATTGAGCGGATACTCGACGCGCCCGCCGGTCTCTTCAGCGAGCCGGGACAGATTCTTCTCGCCATCGGTGCTGAATCCGAACGCCTTCGTGCTGATCGCGTAGATAGTCACCAGGTTCCGTTGAGCGAGCTCAAGAACTTCGTCGAGGGTCTTTTTGCTGGCCGTGTCATGCCCGTCGCCGATCACTACAATCACGCGCCGCGGCTCGATGGGCTCGCCTTTAACCAGGTCGCGCGAGGTACAGGCCATGTAAATCGCGTCGTAAAAAGCCGCGCCGCCGCCCGGTTTCAACTTCCGGAGTTTCTCCATCATCTTTTCCGGGTCGTGGTTGGTGTTCACCAGGAGTTCGGCGTCGTTGGAGTAAGAAATCAGATATCCCTGATATCGCTTGTCGCCGGGTAACATCGTCTGCACCAGATCGAGCGAAGCTTCCTGAAAGGTCTTCCAGTGAGTGCGGTTTGAACTGGAGGCGTCAACCAGGAAACCTACAACAAATGGCTGACTGCGATCGCGGCTGAAATAGCCAATCCGCTGCTCTTTCCCCTGATCGAAGACCTGGAAGTCATTCCGGTCAAGGTCGGAAACAAATCGACCGTCTTCGTCGGTCACGGTGACCGGCACGATCACTTCGTTGACAGAGACGCGGATCGGCGCAGGCTCCGATTGCTGCTGTTGTGGCGTTGATAGCTGGGGTTGCTGTCCGGCCGCCAGCCGGGCGCCGCCTGTCCCGAGCAACGCCGCTTGCAAGGAAAGAAAGGTCCGTCGAAGCATGGTTGGCACCGTCCAGCTTTGATTATACGCTCTTGTAGTCTATCTGGCGTCTGGGCGAATTGCCATCAGGTTGCGTTCAACCAGGGCGGTCAATTTGTGGCCGTCGATGGGCTTGGCCAGAAAATCGTCCATGCCCGCGGCCAGACAACGCTCACGGTCCCCGCTCATTGAATTGGCCGTCAGCGCCGCGACGGGGACATAGGACCGCACGCCGCCGGCCGCGCGCAAACGCCGCGTGGCTTCGAGCCCGTCCATCACGGGCATCTGGCAGTCCATCAACACTAAGTCATAGTCGGCGGCCAAAGCCATCTGGAGCGCTTCGAGGCCGTTCACCGCCAGATCGACTTTGGCCCCCAATTTTTCGAGCATCCGCAACGCCACGCGTTGATTCACCGGATTGTCTTCGGCCAGTAGAATATGTTTGCCGAGGCAGGCGCGCGCCGGGAGCGACCACTCCGCCTCTGGTAAGGCCGGAGCGATCACAGCGGCGGAAGGCTCTAAGGGAACATCGAGATAGAAAACCGAGCCTACTCCGATAGCGCTCTCGACCCGAATGTCGCCACCCATCAGACGAGCGAGCGAACGCGAAATGGCCAAGCCAAGCCCGGTACCGCCATAGAGACGAGTGGTCGAAGCGTCGGCCTGCACAAACTGGTCGAACACCATATCCAGTTTCTCCGGAGCGATGCCGATCCCGGTATCTTTGGTGGCAATTGTCACGCGCCAACGCCCATCGTCGCCCAGGGCGCCTGCCGCCGCGAGACTGACACTGCCCTGCGCGGTGAACTTAATCGCGTTGCCGGCCAGATTGATGAGGATTTGCCTTAAGCGGCCGGCGTCGCCCTGCAAGCCAAGCGGGAGCGCGGGGGACACCGAGGCAGTCAAAATTAACCCTTTGGCGCGAGCGATACTTTGAAGCAACTCAACCACGTCGAGAACTAAACCCTGCAATTGGAAGGGCGAGTGATCGAGCGCCATCTGTCCGGATTCGATGCGCGAGACGTCAAGTACATCATTGATCAGCGACAGCAGCGCCTGCGCCGAATCGCGAATCGAGTCGGCATACTCGCGTTGCTCTTGGTTGAGGCCGGTGTCGAGCAGCAGCGAAGTCATGCCGGTAATGCCGTTCATGGGCGTACGGATCTCGTGGCTCATGGTGGCCAGGAATTCGGACTTCACGCGCGAAGCGCGCTCGGCCGCATCGCGTGCGCGCTCCAGTTCGTGTTCCGCTTCCATTTGCAGAGTAACGTCCTGGTAGCTGACGACGATCGACCGGACAGCCGGGTCGTGCAGAAGGTTGCGAAAGCGGGCTTCGAGCCACACCCAACGCCCGTCGCCGTGCCGGACCCGGTAACGGCCCGAAGCAACGGTCTCAGGGCGTTCGGCGCAGTCCGCCAACAGGCCATGAAAAATGGCCGCGTCATCGGGATGCACCAGACTGCCATAGGGGCGGCCGGTCATGTGGCATGGATCGTAGCCGAGCAGCCGTTGGATGGCAGGGCTCTCGTAGCTGCGCTGAAAATTGCGATTGACCAGCGTTACTCCGCCCAGCCCGTTCTCAATCAATGAGCGGTAATGATGCTCGCGCACCTGCATTGTGAATCGATTCTGACGGGTCCGCTGCACCAGAACGAGCAACAGGCCCAAGGCGGTGACTGCCGACAGACCGACCGGCAGGTAAAACGCCGGCCGCGCATGGAAGGGTCCCTCGACGTCAAACTGACGCCGCACAGGCCCCGCAGACTTATCCATGCCCCGAGATTCGACTTCTACCGCGTGAGGGCCGGCCTGCAGCGATTCCAGGCGCGCCCGGTTACCTTGCGACCACCCGTACTGCCTCCGAACCAAACCTTGCCGGTCAGCCCACCAAACAGCCCCACCACGCGTTTGCAGAAGTAAAGAGGCGCGGAACGATTCGATTTGACCGGAAAACTCAGCGGGACGGCCAGGCTCTGCGCGAAACACAAATGGCTTCCGGTCGATCGCGACGGCTAACGATTCGCCGGAATCGAGCGGCACCGCGTCGAACCATTTCTGCGCGTTGCACCAACTCGCTGGGGCGAACCCGGAACTGTCACCCTTAAACAGGCAGTTGCGTTGAAATGCAAAGACTTTTCGTCCAGCCCCGATCGACAAGCGGGTGCCCGGCACCGGCTCAAGCCCGCGAGCGGGATGCCAGAAATAGCCGTCATACCAAGCCACACCTTTGGCCGTGCTGGCCCAAACAGTGCCGTTCCCGCCCCCGAGGATCTGCTCGACGTGTTCAGACGGAAGTCCAACCGACCGGTCAAATTGCGACCAGCGCCAATGTTCTTGAATATGTTCGAACCTGGATGAGTCTGCCCCGTACAAGACACTGGCGGCGAGAACACCACAGAATCCGCCATAGCAGGCAGACCATCGCAAATACGACATCGCGGACACTGAGCGAGGTAGTCCTCACTCATCTGGCTCATCGGCCAGAGTCGCGACTACGTGACCCAAAATCCAATTTAACGCTGCACGCGTCCTGATCCACCGCCTTTTATCAGTCCTTCAACCTCCTCGCGGGAAAAGCGGTTGAAATCGCCAGGGATGGAATGTTTGAGGCACGAAGCGGCCACGGCGAATTCGAGGGCATCCTGATGGGACGCCAAGTGCAATAGACCGAAGATCAGACCTCCCGCAAATGAATCGCCTCCCCCCACCCGGTCGACTATATGGGTGATGTCATAGTGACGGCTGAGCAGGAAGTCTTTGCCGTTGTGGAAACAGGCGGACCAGCCGTTGCGCGACGCGCTGTGAGATTCACGCAAGGTAATCGCAATGCCCTTCAGGTTGGGGTACTTGGCGAGGACTTTTTCGGCTAACGCTCGATAGGCGTCGCGGTCGAGTTGGCCCGAGTGGACGTCTACGCCCGCTTCGATGCCGAGCCCGGCTTGGCAATCCTCTTCGTTGGCGATGCAATAGTCGGTATGAGCCACGAGCGCGGGCATCACCTCATGCGCCTTCTTGCCGTACTTCCAGAGGTTCTTGCGGTAATTGAGATCGCAGGATACGGTGAGGCCAGCCGCTTGAGCCGCCTGAACGCTTTCGACCGATAGATCAGCCGCCGACTGACTTAGTGCGGGAGTGATGCCGGTGATGTGGAACCAGCCGCCCCCGGCGAATGAACGAGTCCAATCGATGTCTCCCGGCTTGGCCATCGAAATGGAGCTGCCTTCGCGATCGTAGATCACTTTCGAAGGGCGTTGATTGGCGCCCGGCTCGACGAAATAGATCCCGAAGCGGCCGGTCTTGTGCCGGACGATGTGGCTGGCGTCGACGCCGAAGCGGCGCAATTCGCCCGCAAAACAATCGGTGATCGGGTTGCCGCCAGGCAGCACGGTGATGTAACGCGACTCACCGCCGAAACTCGCAACGGCTACCGCAACATTTGCCTCACCCCCACCGAAGGTGGCGAGGAACTGAGGCGATTGCAGGAAGCGCTCAAAGCCCGGCGGGGCCAGGCGCAGCATGATTTCTCCGAAGGACACAACGAGTTTGGACATAGAGGAACCCTCTAGTTTATCGAAACGAAACGTGCGGCGAGTGCGTTTTATCCAACTTCTTCGACGGCGCGCTGCAGGAGTGCGCGCATGTAGGCGATGCTGTAGGCTTCGGCGATGCGCCGGTTGGTGTCGCCGGTGAGGCCCGGGTAGTGATCGGGAATGAGCGAGGCGGTGCAACGCACTTTGCGGAGCGCCTTCATCACTTTGTACATGTCGAGGTAGCCGTCGTCGGGCAAGGTTTCGTTGAAGCGCGGGAGAGGTGAACTGACGTTGCGGAAGTGGACGGCGAAGATCTTGCCGCGGGCGCCGAAATCGTCGATCATTCCGAAGACATCCTTGCCGAGTTTGTCTCCGCCTTCAGACCAGGTGCCGACACAAAAAGTAAGTCCCCAATGTTTGCTGCCGCCGGCAATCTGATCGCCACGTTTATAGCCGTCATAGTGCATGAATACTTTGGCCACGCCGTTCATCATGGGGATCGGCGGATCGTCGGGGTGAAGCGCAAGTCGCACGTTGGCTTTTTCGGCGACCGGCAGGACGGCCTTGATGAAGTAAGTGTAGTTGGTCCAGATGTCTTCGGCCGAGTAAGTACGTTCGAAGCGTGGCTTCTCGATTTTCTTTTGAAAATCATCGACGCTGAACTCGCGGGCCTGGTAGCCGCGCGGCGTTTCGATCATTTGACTCGTGTAAGTGTTGCCGGGGTGAAAATCGATCTTCGAACTGAAGATGCCGGCGCGGCCGACGTTGCGAATGAACCCTTGGAACTTTTCGATATCTTCGTCGCGGCCCGGTTGCCCGAGTTGCAGGCGCGTCGAACGGTAGACCGCCGTGAAGGCGCAGTGGATCTTGATCCCGTAGCGAGCGAGCCGGTCTTGTTGCGCTTTTATGACTTCGTAGGATGTCTCGCCGCCAAAATCGGCGTGGATCCAGCGGAGGCCGAGTTGCTTGAGGAAAAGCAGGTCGTCGTCACTCGACTTAAGCACGTTGATTAAGGTAGCGATCTTAGTGCCCGCGGGATCGCTTTCGTCGAGGCGCCCGGCGGCGGACAGCAAGCCTGCGGCGAGCGGGAGTTTAAGGAAGTCGCGTCTGGGGAAATTCATATTGTGGTTAGTGGTATGGTACCGTTTCTCGGGTTGCGAGTTATTCTATTCGATTCAGGCGGCCGGCGTTGGGGCGGAGGGAAATGGGGGATAATGGCGTCATGCCGATGGCTCCGATCCGTTTCTTCGACCAGACCAAGCTTGAGAGCATACTCGGAGATGCGATTAGCAGGCTGGGCAAGGAAGTCGTCCGCGTCAGATACAGTTACGCCGACGATCACACCGGAGAACCGTCGATATTTTTCCGTGTCGTCCTGACCGACGCGGCAGCCAAGGCAGCGTCGCTGGGAAAAGTGGCGAGCGGCGTCAAGCGGCTATTGATGGAGATTGATGGATGAAATTCGCCCTTACGAGAACTGGGGACTTCACCTCTACTTTAACTTTCGCAGCAAGTCTGAAACAGTAATAACCAAAGATCCAGATTGGGATTGAGGATGGCGTTTCACGACGACTTGCTACGACAGGCCCGACATCTGGCTTGCAAGGAACGGAAGGGCGCCAAACAGGCAAGCCTTCGGCGGGCCGTATCGACGGCCTACTATGCGCTCTTCCACCTTCTGATTGCCGAAGCCGTGTCCAACTGGAGCGAAGTGGATGTGCGGGGATCGCTGGCCCGGGCGTTCGATCACGGCACGATGAAGAACGCGTCGAATCAGATCCAGAACAAAAACAAATTCCCGTTCACCGGCGAGAATCCGCAAACGGTCAGCCGTTTGAGATCTGTCACCATGGCCTTTGCTCAACTGCAACAAGAACGACATACCGCTGACTACGATGGGACCAGAATATGGATTCGATCGGAGGCGCTTGAACAAGTTGACGCCGCCATGCTGGCGTTTTCAGATTGGAAGGCGATTCGGCGGAAGCGGATCGCACAAGCTTATCTCGTTTCGTTGCTGGTCAAGCACAGGGGCTGAGTCAGACCGCCATGCTGCGATTTCTCTTTTGGAATTTGCACCGCAAGCCGCTGGAGAAGCTGGTTCAGCAGATCGTGGCGGCTCATGATATCGATATTGTCGTCCTCGCAGAGATGGCGACGAAGACTCAAGACATGGCGGTGGCGCTGAACCTAACAGCGGGACGCCGTCTGTTCCATTTCTTCCCGCCCAATGCCTACGACAAAGTCCATATTTTTGGCAGGTTCGAGCCCTCACTGATCAGACCGGTACACGACATGCCGCGGCTGACGGTTCGTCATCTGGTTCTCCCAGCACGCGATTCGATCATTGTCGCCGGTGTTCATCTCCCGAGCAAAATCAATCTCGACGACTGTGACCACGCATTTCTTTGCGGCGCGTTGTCTCGCGATCTGGCTGAGCAAGAAGACAAAGTCGGACACACTCGCACAGTGTTGCTTGGCGACTTCAATATGAATCCGTTTGACGACGGAGTGGCTAGGTCGCGGGGCCTGAATGCCGTGATGACCAAAGCGATAGCGAATCGTGGTTCGAGGATTGTCGACGCGAATGAGCGCCGTTTTTTCTACAATCCGATGTGGAATCATTTTGGAGAAAGCGGTCCGAATCCACCCGGAACCCACTACTACGAGGGTTCGCCACACCTTTGGAACATGTATGATCAAGTGCTTGTTCGTCCGGTGTTGCAGGATCGTTTCGTAGAGGCGGAATTGAAGGTCTTGACCACTATCGACGGGCTTCGTCTGCTGGACCGCCGCGGATTGCCGGATGCCAAGGTTGCCTCCGATCACCTGCCCCTGTTGTTCGCTCTCGACATTTAGGAGACAATCGAACCATGACGGAAAATCTACTCGACCTTTGGCCTTCCGATCTCGGTATCGCCAACCTGCCACAATCTCCCGTCAGTATATTGCGCCAGCAGGCTAGCGCGTTGTCGGCAAAGCTCGGCAACAAAATTCACGCGCGAGTGGATTCGAGACCCGCAGTAGGCTTCAGCCGCCAACATGATTTAGCGCTCGCGCTCCGTCATCGCCTGCTCCTGGTCGTACCAAGTCTCGAGGATTATACGCTGGACTTTCTGAATCTGGCGCAGGGCGACGAACTCTACCCGATCCTTGCCCAACTCAAGGCCAAGGATCAGGTACTGCTCAAAGATGAGGAAGCACTTGTAAATTGGCTGCGGGAGGCATTCGCATCAGAAACCACTCGCAACACCTTATCATCCCTCCTCAGCCTCGTCCAATAGCCGCCCCGCCGCCACCTCAGGCACAATAGGAAGTACGCCTCCCCCGCCCGTAGCCTGAGATGTCTGTAGACTTCCAAAATTTCCGCAACCAACTCCTTTCCACCATCGATATCCTCTCGGTCGTACGTGAGCGGGTCGAGCTTAAACGCAGTGGCACGCGCTGGGTGGGCCGGTGCCCGTTCCACAACGAAAAAAGCGCGTCGTTCGGCGTCACGCCCGCCATGCAGATTTTCAAATGTTTCGGCTGCGGCGCCGGAGGCAACGCGATCGACTTCGTCATGCGCTACGACGACATGACGTTCTGGGAAGCGTGCAAAGAGCTCGCCGAACGCCACGGCATTCCACTGCCCGCGCGGTCGTCCGACAACGACCCGAAGACCAAGACTCGCGCCGGTATTTACGAAGCGCACGAAATCGCGCAGCGCCTGTATCGGGCCGCGTTGCAATCGCAGATCGGGCAGCAGGCGCGCGAATATTTGCAACGGCGCGGCGTGACGCCTGAGGTCGCCGAAGAGTTCGGTCTCGGCCTTTCGGATCGTAACGGCCAAGGACTGACGCGCAAGCTCCAACAGGAAGGCTTCAAGCCGGAGCAACTCGTCGAAACGGGCCTTGTCGGCCAGCGTGAAGGCGGCGGCGCTTTCTACGATCGCTTCCGCGGCCGGCTGATGTTCCCGATTCAAAACGAGCAAGCCAAAATTATCGGCTACGGCGGCCGCGCGCTAAACGACGACGAACAGCCGAAGTACCTGAACTCCCCCGAAACCGACCTCTACAAAAAAAGCCTCGTCCTCTACAATCTGCATCGCGCGCGCAAACCGATCCGCGAGTTCAGCCACGTCATCCTGGTCGAAGGCTACATGGACGTGATCGGACTGGCCGGTGGCGGTGTGTATGAATCGGTCGCCTCCTGTGGCACGTCGCTCGTGGACACGCAGGTGCGGATGGTCCACCGCTATACCGACAACATCATCGTGAACTTCGATTCGGATAAGGCTGGCGTGGCGGCGGCCGAGCGGTCGATCCAAATGCTGCTGCGCGAGGGTATCCATATTCGCGTGCTGGAATTACCAGGCGGCGTGGACCCCGATGAATTTATCCAGGCTCAAGGCGCCGACGCCTACCGCACACTGCTCGCCAACGCGCCCCGCTATTTCCACTGGCTGCGCGACCGGATCCGCTCGCGCTTCGATACGCGATCGGCCGAGGGCCGCGCCGAGGCCGTGCGTGAACTACTGCCTTTTATTCGGGCGCTGCCAGACAAATTCGAACGCGCCGCCGTGGCCGCCGAGTTGGCGCACGATCTCTCGATCGACAAAGGCCTGCTCCTTGAACAGGTCAAAGGGGCAGCCGCCGCGCCCAGGCCGGCCCGGCCCCGCTCTGAGCTTCCGCAAAACGAGCGTGTCATGCTCCACCACCTGCTTCACAGCGAGGACGCCCGCCGGGAAGCGCTGCCGCGCGTCACCGAGGTAATCGAACGTCCGGGGAGCGAGCGTATGGCCTCTTACGCCATTTTGTTGGCGTTGACCCAGTCAGGCCAGCAGCCGTTCGACTACGAAAGTCTACAGGAACGCTTATCGGACCCGGACAAGTCCCTATTGGCAAGTGTCATTTTCGCCGATGAGAGCAGTAAGGTGGCCGAATCGGGCGAAGATAATTCGGTCGCCCAGGTGCTTACGTGCCTGGACCGTCTGGAGCAAGATTTAGACCGGGCGATGATTGACAGCCTCAAGGTTCGTATCCGTTCCGCCGAAGAGTCTGGAAAGATCGTAGAAGCGCTCGAATTGAGCCAGGAGTTGCAACGCTTGTCGCACCGCGATGCGCGGCGTCGTTCCCGTCCGGCCGGTTGAGCATTTGGGCTAGTATAAACAGAAGAGAGTCCGTGCGGCAAAAAGTGACGGTACTCGGAGTCGGAGCTTCGTGGCAGTAGAAGACAACCAGGAACGACTGAAGCCTCTGGTCGACACCGGCGGCGGCAAAGGCGGCGGGCGCAACTACGCCCGGTACGACGATGCCGGCGGCGACGGTGTGTCCGATGGTCTGTCGGCTGGCCGGGTGCTTGAGAACCTGCTCGCCGATCTCGACGATAACGGGGTGGACCTGATCGACGAGCCCGCCAAGGATAAGGACGACGCAGAAGTCTCGGACGATTTCCCCGATCTTGAGTTCGTTCAGGAAGTCTCCGACAAAACTACCGACCCTGTGCGCATGTATCTGCGCGAGATGGGGACGGTGCCCCTCCTCAATCGCGATGGCGAAATCGACCTCGCTAAACGCATCGAACGCGGGCAGACCAGTTCGATGAAAGTGCTTTCGCGCTCACCGCTGGTCATGGGCGAAGTGATCCGCCTCGGAGCCGAAATCGAGTCCGGCGCATTGGATGTGCGCGACGTCCTCCAACTGCCAGATCCTCCGTTGACCGAAGAGTTCATAGACCAGGAAGGCGTTAAGCTGGTCACCGAGATTGGCGAAGTCGAGAAAAATTTCAAGAAAGCCGTGGGCTTTCAGCAAAAGCTCCTCTCGATCTCCCGCACCCTGAAGCCCAAGCAACACCGTTCGCTGCGCTGGGATTTGGCGCGGACGATGGTGAAACTATCCCGGCAGGTGCGGGCGCTGCAGTTTCTGCCCGAAGTGCGCTACAAGCTCTCGCGTTGCGTTGAAGTTGCGGTGGAGCGGCTCCGCGCCGTCGAGCGTGAGATTGCGAAATCGCAACGCCAACTGGAAGATCCGGTTGCATCCGCCCAGAAAGATTTCAAAAAGCTCCAGCGGCAGTCCCAGCAGGAACTGCAGAATATGGAGATCGATTTCGGCGCCAGTTCGGCCGATATTCGCCGGACGCTCCAGATCGTGCAACGAGGCGAGTTCGACGCCGACGAAGCCAAGAAGAAGCTGATCGAAGCCAATTTGCGGCTGGTGGTGTCCATCGCGAAGCGTTATACCAACCGCGGCCTACAATTTCTGGATCTGATTCAGGAAGGAAACATCGGGTTGATGAAAGCGGTCGACAAGTTCGACTATCGCCGGGGCTACAAATTTTCGACCTATGCCACCTGGTGGGTGCGACAGGCGATTACGCGGGCGATCGCCGATCAGGCCCGTACGATTCGCATTCCGGTCCACATGATTGAGACCATCAACAAGCTGGTCCGTCTGCAGCGCCAGATGCAGCAGGAGTTCGGGCGCGAGCCAACGACCGAGGAACTCTCCCGCAAAATGGAATTGCCGGTCAGCAAGGTGCGCAAGATCATGCGCATCGCGCAGGAACCGATTTCGCTTGAGACGCCGGTTGGTGAAGAAGAAGAATCGCATCTAAGCGACTTCATCGTCGACAAACGCGCCAATTCGCCCGCTGAGGCGATGATCAATCTCAACCTCAAAGAGCAGACCGCCGAGGTGCTCAAGAGTTTGAGCCCGCGCGAAGAGAAAATCATCAAGATGCGGTTTGGTCTTCAGGATGGGTCCGAACATACGCTCGAAGAGGTCGGGCAGCAGTTTGCCGTCACCCGTGAGCGCATCCGGCAGATCGAAGCCAAGGCGCTCCGGAAATTGCGCCATCCCAGCCGCTCGCACAAACTCAAGGCGTTCCTGGAAAACAGTTCGCCGGCTGAGTAGCGGGCCGGTAAATCAGAGCGCGCCGGCATTTCCGTAGAACCGCAACACATCGGAGACAATCGGCGCAGGCACCAAATGGCTCCAAGCCAGCCCGGTGCCAATACGGCTCCGGATCTCAGTCGCCGACACGTCATTCCAGTCGCCCGACAGCGCCAACGGCCGGATCCGGTCACGATACTCCAGCGGCGGCTCATACCGTCCCTGGCGCTCGGCCACCAACAATCCGAACTCATCCAACTGTTCGGCAAATCGTCCTTCAGCGCCGTAGTCCCAGTTGACGATCCGCTCGGCTGCGTCCCGGCCGCATAGAAACCACAATTCGCAGTCAAAACCGAAGTGCGCCCGGCACTCGCGCGCGATATCGATGAACAATCCACCGTCTGAGATCGCCACCGATAGCCGCGGATGGCCCGCCACCGAGCGCCGCACCATTTCCAGGCGATCCAGCAAGCCTACCCTTTCGTAAGCCTTATGCGGGAATTCACGGGGCATCACCAGCAGCACTTCGTCAAGTTGCTCAAGCGCGGCTTCGGCCAGCGCCAAATGCGCGTTGGTGATCGGGTGAAAGCCGCCCGCGAGAATGCCGATGCGGCGGCCAACTGGGTGGCTCTTTTGGACAAACTCCATGCGTGTTCCGGACCCTCAGTGTAGAACAATTAATAGGTATGATGGTTAGATATGTCCCTTCCGGCCGAAGAATTTTATCGTATCCAAAAGCTCCCCCCGTATGTCTTTGCCGTCGTCAACGAGATGAAGGCGAAACTACGAGCGGCGCAGCAGGATGTGATCGACTTCGGGATGGGAAACCCCGACGGCGCAACGCCAAAAGCGATCGTCAGCGCGATGGTCAAAGCCGCCACCGACAAACGGAATCACCGGTATTCGGTTTCGCGCGGGCTGCCGAACCTGCGCCTGGAAATTTGCAAACGTTACAAACGGAACTACGGTGTCGATCTCGATCCGGAAACCGAAGCCATCTCCACGATCGGGGCCAAAGACGCTCTCGCGCATCTGCTGTTTGCGGTCATTGGGCCCGGCGATATTGTCGCGTCTCCCAACCCGGCCTACCCGATTCATCAATACGGCGTCATCATGGCCGAAGGCCATGCCTGCACAATTCCGATGCCGACCGCCGATGAGTTCCTGAGCCGCCTCTACGACCTCTACAAACGCGAGGACCGGAAGCCGAAGATGATCCTCATCAGCTTTCCGCACAATCCCACCACCACCTGCGTCGACCTTGACTTCATGAAGGCGATCGTCGCGCTGGCCCGCAAGCACGGCACCATGGTCGTCCACGATTTCGCCTACGCCGACCTCGGTTTCGACGGCTACAAGCCGCCAAGCATCCTGGAGGTCGACGGCGCCAAGGAAGTGGCCGTCGAGATCTTCTCGATGTCCAAGTCCTACAACATGGCCGGCTGGCGCATGGGCTTCTGTCTTGGCAATCCGAAGATGATCAAGGCCCTGGCGCGCATCAAGAGCTATCTCGACTACGGTATCTTCCAACCCCTGCAGATCGCCGGGATCATCGCCTTGCGCGAATGCGAGGACGAGACCAAAAAGATTTGCGCAACCTACAAGAAGCGTCGCGACGTCCTAGTGACAGGACTGAACCGCGCCGGTTGGCCGGTGGAAACGCCCAAGGGCTCCATGTTTTTGTGGGCGCCGATTCCGGAACGCTTCCGGGCCGCCGGTTCGCTTGAGTTCGCCAAGCAGTTGCTCCAGGAGTCGCTCGTGGCGGTCTCGCCGGGTGTCGGTTTCGGTCCGTTTGGAGAAGGATTCGTACGTTTTGCCTTCATCGAAAACGAACACCGGACCCGTCAGGCTCTACGCGGCATTAAACAGTTTCTCAAGGAGGAGTAGCTTGCGGTTTGCGCTACTTGGCATCGCCGTCTTCGCTTCTTGTTTGCAGGCCCAGAACATTTCTGCGGGTTTTCGTGGCGGCGTGCCGTTCACGGATTCTTTCAAGACCATCGACACGGCAGTCGCGGGGAATCTATTCAAAAACCGTCCGAGCCATTGGATCGCCGGCCCCACGCTGGAGGTCCGGCTTCCCGCTGGTTTCGGCGTAACGCTCGATGCTCTCTATAACCGGCTGGGCTTCGAATCGCAAGGGCAGAAGCAGTCTGGCGGGCAGTGGGAATTCCCAGCCATGCTCCGCTACCGGATCGGGATGCAACCGGTTGTGAAGCCCTTCCTGGCGGCAGGCGGTTCTTTCAACACGCTGCAAGGCCTTCGCACTCCCAGTAAATCGGTGGCTGGAGTGGTGTTTGGAGCCGGCCTGGAGATCAAAGTCCCCTTCATGCGGATCGCCCCGGAGTTGCGAGTTTCGCGGCGGCTCTCCGACGGAATCACCGCTGGTTCGATTCGAGCGAACCTGACCCAAGCGACCTTCCTGGTCGGTTTGACCTTCTGACCTTTTTACTTTAAGAACCCGCTTTGGCTGGTTACCTTGGCGCACAGATCGTCATTCAACCGATCGTCCAGCGCCAGCAGCGTCCGCAAGGCCTCAGGCATGGCGGCCTGCACTGGCTGCGATAAAAGCCGTTTCTGATATTGCTGCTGAGCCACATCTGCGCGGCAGTAAAAAGAGTGGATGGCCCGGCGCGGGCGGTCAGTGCGGTTCGCGGTGCCGCCGTGCCAAAGGTGGGCGTTCACGATGCAAATCGTCCCGGCGCGGCCTGTAACGAGGATCTCATCGGGATGAGCGGCGTTTGGGTCGGTCAGCACTTCCTGCGGACGGCGTCCGGAGAAATGAGTGCAAGGCACCACCCGCATCGCGCCGTTCTCCGGCGTAAAGTCGTCTAGCATCCAAACTACGTTGGCGACAACCGCGCCGCCGGCATCGGGTAACAAACCCTGGTCGACATGCAGCGGTTGATGGCCATGCTCGTGCGGATTGGCCGAGCGCGCATTCAGACTTGACAGTTTGAAGCGCGGCCGCAGTAAGTGCGACACATAGCGCAGGACTTCTTCGTTGGCGAACACCTCGCGGAAAATCTCGCCTTTATCGACCAGATTGGCGAGCCGCCGGACGCCAGGCTCGGCGCGAAACTCAGAGCCCGCCGTCTCGCCTTCCAGCCGGTACAATTCTTCCACACGGGCGATGAGGTCCAACCGGAGGGAGCCGGGAACGAAGTCCTCCAGAACCAGGAAGCCCTCGCGATCGAGTTGGTCAAACATAAGCGACTTACCTCCGCGCAGGCCCGCAAGAACCGCGCACGATCAGACTCGTAGGGAAATGAACCTCTTGGCGGTCCCCCGTGTTCTCCTTGCTCATGCGAGCTTGCAGTAGCTGGAACGCGCGCGCGCCGATCTCTTGGATCGGTTGCGACACGGTGGTGATTCCAGGTGTGTGTAGTGAAGCCCACTCCGGATCGTCGAACATCACGAACGAGACATCATCCGGCATTTTCAGGCCGCGCCGCTGTAGTTCGTGAATCACGCCGATCGCCATGAAGGTATTGGTGGCAATGATCGCCGTCGGCGGTTCCGGCTGCGCCAACAGTCGCGCAGCGGCCGCCGAACCATTCTCGACGCTCGTAGCCAGTATCTCCTGATACGATTCGTCAACCGGCAAGTTGGCCGCATTGAGCGCCTTCACATACCCTTGCAGACGGTGCGCGCGGGTAGGCACGCCGGAAGTCAGCCCGCCTACGATGGCAATTCTACGATGACCGAGTCCCGTCAAGTAACCGACGGCGTTTTCGGCCGCCTGCACGTTGTCCACGCCCACGGTGTCGAGGTTTAGTCCCGGGTCGCCCCGGTCCACCATAACGATCGGCACGCCCAGATCACTGACATTTTGAATCGTCTCGTGACAGCCTCCGGTCGTGACGATCAGCATGCCGTCCACTTGCTTGGCCCGCAGGGTATTCAGCATGTCGCGTTCTTGCTCTGGATCGTCGTCGGTGTTACCGAGAATCGTCGTAAAACCATGGTGGCGGGCCTCGTCTTGAATCCCGCGCACAACGGCCGCATAGAACGGATTCAACACGCTGGTGACGATCAATCCAATCGTGCGAGTCGTACGCCGGCGCAGAGAGGCCGCCATCGCGTTGGGCTGGTAATTCAGCCGCTGCGCTACCTCAAGAATGCGCTCGCGCGTCTCTTTGCTGGTCTGCCGCCAACGGTTGTTCACCACGTTGGAAACGGTAGACGGAGATACGCCAGCCTCGCGCGCCACGTCCTGAATCGTCGGAACCGATTTGTTACTCTTCACCCGAGTCTTCTTTTGCGCAATTCGTCGATGGCGACCGCGAGAATAATTACAGCGCCAATAATAGCCTGCTGTAAGTATGGGGAAATCCCCAAAAGGTCGCTTCCGTTGGCTAACAAGCCCATGATCAGCGCCCCGACCAATGTACCAACTACGGTCCCCTCGCCGCCACGTAGACTTCCGCCGCCAATAACTACGGCTGCGATTGCCTGTAACTCATAGCCCTGGCCGGCAGTCGGCTGCCCGGTCATCAGACGGGAGGCTTCGATCATCCCTGCGAGGCCGGTAAGCATGCCGCCCAACGTGTAAATGGCGACGGTGACCAACCCGATGTTAACTCCAGCATAAAGTGCGGCTTCCTGATTACTCCCGATCGCAAAGGCGTAACGCCCAAGCTTAGTGTGCTCAAGAATGACATGTACGATCACCGCGCAGGCGATCAGCACGAATAGTACGAACGGAACCCGCAACACTGTGCCCTCACCCAGATACGCAAAGCTCTTCGGTAGTTGATGAACCGGCAGGCCGTTGGAGATGATGAGAGCCAGTCCGCGCACGATACCCAGCGTGCCGAGAGTAACGATAAATGGGTTGATCCGCAACCGGGTCGTCAGAAAGCCATTCACCCAGCCGCAGAGCATGCCGGTCAAGACGCCGGCGAGGACGCCCACCCCTACGGGCCAGCCCTTCTCCATCGCCATCGCGCCCAGCAGCCCGCCCATCGCCAGGATCGACCCGACCGAGAGATCGATGCCCCCGCAGATAATGATCATGGTCATCCCCAGCGCCATGATATTAATCACCGCCGTCTGCCGCACCACGCTAGACAGATTGGTGCCGGTCAGGAAATGAGGCGAGGCTACGGCCAGACCGACGAAGAGCGCCACCAGAGTCAGAAAAGGGAGAAGGCGTTGGAGCATGGCGAATCGGTCTAATGACGGGTGGCGAGATGCATAATTTCTTCTTGAGTCGTGCGGCCAGGGAGCTCGCCGGAAATGGAACCTTCGCGCATCACCACAATGCGGTCGGCCACTTGTAGCAATTCGGGAAGTTCCGAACTGACCATCAGCACCGCCGCCCCGTTACGAACCAGTTCGTCCATTGTCTCAAACACTTCGGCCTTGGCGCCGACATCGATGCCGCGCGTGGGTTCGTCGAACAAAAACACGCGCGCGCCGCGAACCAGCCACTTCGAAATGACCACCTTTTGTTGATTGCCGCCACTTAAGCGCCCGGCCAATTGCTCTGGCGAATCGGCTTTGATGCGCAGCTTGGCGATCTGGTCGGCCGCCACGGCGCGTTCAGCCTCGGCGCTCAAAAAACCAAACCGCGAAACCAGGCTCAGGTTGGCGATCGTCATGTTGTCGGCAATCGGCAGGGCCCGGGCCAGACCCGCACGCTGGCGGTCTTCCGGGATCAGCGCAATCCCCGCTGCCACGGCGTCGCGCGGCGAGCGGATACGAACTTCCTTGCCCTCGACTAAGATGCGGCCCGACTCGATCGGATCCAAACCAAACAGCGCGCGGCACAACTCCGTACGGCCGGCTCCGATCAGTCCGGCCATGCCGACAATCTCGCCGGCGCGGATCGACAGGTTAACGCCACGCGGACGCGGCGCGCGCGACAGATTCTCCACCCGCAACATCTCAGCCCCCGGGGCCACGGCTGGGCGGCGAAACCCGGCGTCGAGGTCGCGCCCCACCATGTACTTCACCATTTTGTCGCGAGGCAATTCTGCCAGCGGGCATGAGTGAACGCTCGCTCCGTCACGCAGAATCGTGACCCGGTCGCCGATCGCCCGCAATTCCTCCAGCCGATGCGTGATGTAGATCACGCCGGTGCCCTGTTCCGTTAGCTTCCTGACGATTTTGAATACTTCGTGCGTCTCGCCTTCCGACAAAGACGAAGTTGGCTCGTCGAAAATCAGCAGACTGGTGCCGCGTTGGATGGCGCGGCAGATTTCCACCAGTTGTTTGCCCGCCGGACTCAGTGTCTCGACACGAGCGCTGGCATGGAGGGGAAAGTTATGGGCCGCAATGAGCCGCGCCGCTTCGTCCATCATCAGGCGGCGGTTCAGCAAGCCGTAGCGAGTGGTGGGATTGCGCCCCAGGAAAATATTTTCCGCCACGGTGAGATGCGGGGCCAACAGGGATTCCTGATGCACCATCGCGATCCCAACCGACGAGGCTTCCGCTGGTTGCGTGAAGCGAACCGGCCGTCCCTGCCACAACATCTCGCCCGCATCGGCGGTCAACAACCCCGCCACGATTTTCATGAGCGTCGACTTGCCTGCGCCGTTCTCACCCATCAACAGATGCACCTGTCCGGCTTCCACCTCAAGGTTGCCGTCGCGCAACGCCGTGATGCCGCCGAACCTTTTCTGAATGCCCCGCAGATGAAGAAGCATAGGGTCGAGACTCTCCAGTCTAGTACAATGAGCGGACCATGAACGCCCCTCCGGCGCCGTCAAGCCGTTTGGAAGAACTCTCCCGCGCCATTGGACGCCTGACTCCCGACGCCATTACGGCAGCCGCTGTCATGCTGCTGGCAGTGATGGCGGCGGCGCTCGCGGTTGGCGATCCGGTGGAACGTATCGCCGACGCGTGGTATCGCGGGCTCTGGATGTTGCTGCCTTTCACGATGCAGATGACGCTGGTGCTGGTGTTGAGCGGAGTGGTGGGCCAGACTCCCTGGTTTCGCGGTTCCATTCAGCGATTGGCGCGGCTGCCCCGCACAGAGAATCAAGTGATCGCCGGGACCGCCTTGGTGAGCGCCGTCCTGGGCTACTTGAACTGGGGACTGGGGATGGTGTTGGCTCCGATCGCCGGCATTTACTTCGCGCGTGAATCGGAGCGCAAGGGCCTGAAAGTGGATTTTCTGTTTTTGCTGGGCCTGTTGTGGGGCGCTGGTTCGGTTTGGCAGTTTGGTTTCTCCGCCAGCGCGCCGTTGTTGGTTGCCACGCCGGGACATTTTCTTGAACCCATCACAGGCGTGATGCCGTTGAGCACCACGATTTGGTCACCGGCTTCGATCTTGCACGTGCTGCTCTTTACGGCCTCCGTGATCGCCGTCGGCTGCTGGCTGAAGCCTCGCAACCCGCGGCTGATTTCGGAGTTCCCCGGGGCTAACGCCTTCGCCGAAGAATCGGCGCCACTGCCGCCCGCACAAGGCGAACTGGCGGAGCGCCTGGAACGCCACCCGGCCGTCGCCATCGTCTTCAGCGCCTTACTGTGTGGTTGGCTCTACTTCCATTTCTTCGTCAAGCGATCCAGTCTCGATATCAATTCGCTGAATGCGACCTTCCTGTTGCTGGCGTTCTGGTTGCACGGCACGGTCTTTCACTTCACCAAAGCACTGGAGAAGGCGATTGTGTCGGCTTGGCCGGTGGTGGTGATGTACCACCTCTATGCAGGCGTCGCCGGATTGATTCAATTCACGACGGTGGGGGAACGGTTTGCCAACCTGCTCGCCTCGGTCGCTTCACCTTACACGTTCCCGCTCTACACGGCTCTCTCGGCGACCGTCGTGGCGATGTTCGTCCCCTCCAGCGGCGGACAATGGGCGATTCAAGGTTTCGTGACGGCGAAGGCTGCGTTGGCCGTGGGCGTGAGCGTCCAGCGCGGCTTACTGGCGATCGGGATCGGAGACCACATGGGCAACCTGATTTCTCCGTTCTGGTACATGGTGATTGCCGGTGTGGCGCGCGTGAACTTCCGCGAGTTTATCGGCTACGGCATGATCTTCGCGGCGCTGTGGTTTGTTATCGGCGTCGCCGTATTTACGTTCGCGCCTTGTTAGTGAACCAGCCCCTTGCGCACCGAGTAAAGAATCAGGTCCGCGCCCGAGTGTAGATTCAACTTCTCAAGAATATGCCGGCGGTGCGATTCGATCGTATACAAGCTCAGATCGAGTTGAGCCGCCATCTCTTTGTTGGTATGGCCTTCCCCGATCAATTGCAGAATCTCGCGCTCGCGCGGCGTCAATAATTCGTAGCTGTCTTCGACTCCGGCATGCCCCAACTCACGCCGGTAATCGTCCTGCAGCAGGGAACGGACGCGCGGGCTGAAGTAGGATTTCCCGCTAGCCACCGAACGGATGGCCATCACGATATCGTCCTGCGCGGATTCCTTCAGCAGATACGCCAAGGCGCCAGCCTTGAGCGCGCGCCGGACATAACTCTCGTCGCTGTGCATGCTGAGGATCGCAACTCTCGCAGCCGGGTGCTCGTCGGTAATCCGCCGGGTGGCTTCAATTCCGTTCATCCCCGCCATCGTGATATCCATCAGAACCACGTCAGCTTTTTGGCTACCGCACATGTCGACGGCCGAACGGCCATCAGCGGCTTCACCCACCACTTCCATGTCGGTTTGGCGGCATAGCAGCGCACACAAACCCTGGCGCAAAATAGTATGGTCGTCGGCCACCAATACTCGAATCATAACGGAATCCGCCCCTTCTCAAGGATACGTGCGGATCGTTTCGCGTCCCATACCCTTGAGACGGTAGAAGCCCTACCGGATGGCTATCCAGACCGGGTTGGCGAGCCGGCCGCCCACGGTGACGAGCACCTCGGCGCCGCCCGTACCCGCCAACGCGGGGAACAAGAGCAAGTTCATCTGATCGAGACCAGGAAACGTTCCTTGTGCCCCGGAATAAAGCACTGGCGCCGTCCGGCCGCCGACGATCGCCTCCACCCTCTCGCCTGCCCGCCAGCCGGTTCCGTAAAGCGACAGCACCACGTCGCCCGCCGTGACATCGATTGGGCCTTCGGCAGCAAGCCGCGCTGTGCTGGAGCCATCGGCCTTGACCGTTGTCACCACGGCCGCCGCCAAACCCGATCCGCTGGCGTCGGCTGTGAAAACTCCAGGTTCGGCGCGCACAATCGATAGCGTCGCCGTTTGCGCTATCTCTTCGCCTTGCAGGACCCGGAGCACCGCTCCACCCAAAGCGGCCCCGGCAGGAACTAGAAAATTAATCTGCGACGGACTGGCGAAAGCCAAGGACGCCGGGCGCGCTTCGCCGCGGCTATCGACCAGCGTGAGGCTGGCGCCCTGCGGAAAACCGAGGCCGAACAAACTCGCGTACGAACCCCCTGCCAGCCATTGCGGACGAAAGCTGGCCCCGGAGGTTGCAACGGGCTGGAGCGCATTGGCAAGGCCGGACATCTGGCGCAGCAGGTTACAGGTTGCGCCATCCTGCGGGCAGTAGATTTGGAAGCCTTCGCAATCGTTGCGCGCGTCATTGATCAATTGCCACGCCATGTGGCCGGCCGATCCCTGACCACGCGCATTCTCGGTCAGCCATGGCGTGAAGATGCGGGCGCGTTCGGCATCAAAGGCGCGGCCAGGCGAAGCGCTGCATCCTGCCGGAGTCTGATTGTTGGCGCGGCGGCCGTACTCGCCAAAGTAAGCCACCTTGTTGGCTGCCCTCGCGATCTCTTCATGACGTTTGATCCAGATCGCGACATCCGTGGTATCGTTCAGGCCCCACGACGACGGGTATAAGTGGTAGCTCACCATATCGATGTCCGGAATTTCAACCATCCGGTGATAACTACAGCCTTCGCGCCCGTTCACCGGATAGGTATTGCTTAACCCGCGATACAAATTGGGGTCGTCGTCAAAACCCTCACCGCCATCGGCGACCAAGTGATTCGGATCGACGCTCTTTATGAACGCCGCCATCTCAGTCATCCATTCGACCAATACACTGGCGTTTCCCGGCGCCGGATTGCGCAACTCATTGCCAAGTTCCCAGGCAAGGATCGCGGGTTCGTCCTTATAGAGCACTCCCGTGACCGTGTTCCGGCGCTCCAGGATGGTGCGCGCGTAGTCTTTGAACCACTGACGAATCGTACCGTCCGAGTAGAACTGCGAATACTCGCTCGCCATCGGCAGCCGGCCCAGCTTCCATCCGACGTAGCGCCGGATACCGCCGTACGCCTCCCAGTTGTTGGTCAGCTTCAGCACCATGCGGATATTGCGCTTGCGCCCTTCGTCGATCGACCTGTCCAACGCCACGAGGCTGGCCTCGCGATAAACGCCAGGATCGGTCTGAATGACCGCCGGGTCCTGCGCGGGAGGATGATCGTTATGAGCGTTGGCGCGTGTGACGGCCATCCCCAGATCCGCCATCTTGTCGAGCGTCTCTTCGACGCCCGCTTCGCGCCCATAAGCAATCTCAGCTTGTAAGTAGTAAGTGTTATTCCCGTTGAAGCGAAATGGCCGGTCGCCCAACATGAGCGTGTTACCCAACCGGCGGACGAATTGCCCCTGACGAATCTGGGGCAGCGCAGGATTGACGATGGCTTGGCGCGCGGCGGCGCGAGGGGAGGAAGCCCGCAGCGGGTCGACCGCCTGACGCCAATCTGGAACCGTGCGTTGCGCCAAAACGGGCGAGGCAAACAGGAGTCCGGCGAGGACCAGGTAACTACAAACGCGCAGTATCATATCACTCCTCTTCCGCGAGGGACTTCTTCAGTAGTTGCGACTTGAGCACGAACGCGCCCTTGATGACGACCTTGTCTCCCGCTGCCACCCCATTCAACAACGCGACGCGGCCATCGAGCGAGCGGCCCGGCTCGACAGCACGCGCCTCGTAGTGGCCGGGCGATTTCTCGACAAACACGACCGTCTGACCTTTCACTTCCTGCAGAGCCGATTCGCCGACATAGACCGCCGTCCGAGCGCTACCGGCTGCGAACACCGCATCGGCGTACATTTCGGGCTTAAGCAACCCACCGGGATTCGCGAGTTCAATCCGCACTGGCAGCGTGCGTGTGGCTGCCTCGAGTTGCTCACCAAGCTTGACGACACGGCCCCGGAAGGTGCGGCCCGGCTGCGACTGCACTTCTACCCGAACCGCTTGGCCGGGGCGGATGCCGGCGATCGCCGCCTCGCCTACATTCGCCATCATCCAGATCGTCGAAAGGTCGGTAATCACGAACATGTCCGCAGCGGCGGCCACCACCGATCCGGCCGTCACCTTGCGCTCCAGCAACGTACCTGACGCCGGGGCTTTGACGGGAACCAGATCGGCATCGCCATGATTTTCCTCGGTATGCGGTCCCTCGGCGTGTTTGTCCGGATCGTCGAGCGGGACCTGCAGAAACTCGACCAGATGCGTTTTGGCGCGCTCTAACTCGGTCAACGCCAACTCCACCGAAGCCTGGGCATTCTTTACGTCGGCTTCACCGCGTTCGACCGATTCCAGCGAGGCAGCCTTGAGATCATACAGACGTTTGGCGCGATCACGCACCTGATGAGCGTGTGTCTCGGCGGCGCGGGCGCGTGACACTTCGTTGAGCGCCTTGCGATACTCGGCGCGGCCATCGTGAACCTCATGCGTATGCATGCGCGCCAGGACTTGACCGGCCTTCACGGCGTCGCCAGGATTGGCCATCACCTTCACCACACGGCCTTCGGTAATCGCGCCGACATGCCACGTCTGGTTCTCGTTCACCGTCAGCCTGCCAGTAACTCGCAGGCCTTCCTGCACCGATTCCTCACGCACGATCTCGGTGACAATTCCGGCGCCTTGGCCTTGCTTTACCTCAACCTCAGAGGCCGGCGCCTTGACGGGCTCGGGTGCGCGGGCTTCCACCACCGGCCCGGGCGTTGGTCCGCCACAACCTATCAGGAAGACAACGAACGCGGCCAGGCATTTACTCCTCACGGCTGCACCCCCATGGCTGCCTGCAACTCGGCTTGCGCCACGCGGACTTCGGTCAAGCCTTCGATAAAAAGAATTCGCGATTCGATCCCCATCCGTTGCGCGTCGAGCAGCCGCAGTAAATCCGCCCCGCCTTCCCGGTAGGCCGCTTCGGCGATGCGATAGCTTTCACCGGCCTGCAGTTGAAGGGGCTCAAGAAACGTCACCACATCTCGCCGATGCAAATTATAGGCTGACACCGCGGCTTCGAATTCGGCCCGCACTAACGCCTCAGCGGCGGCGAGGTTCGATTCGGCCAATCGAATCTCGGCCACCGCCGATGCAATATTGCCTTCGTTGCGATTGCGGAGTGGCAAATCCCATTGGACCCCGCCCACCACGGTATTGAATCCTGCCGTCCGCTTCAGCCCAAACAGCACATCGACGTTGGGCGTAGCCAAGGCGGTTTGCAAAGTCTGCTGAGCGCGCGCATGCTCCGCCTGGGCGCGGGCCACTTTGATCTCCGCACGTTCGGCCAGCGCCACATTCACGTCGGCGGGGATCGACTCGGCCAGCGCCGCCTCTACCCGATCGGTGAATTGCACTGTGGGAAACTCCCGTTGACCCATCTCGCGAAATAAATGAATACGGGCGCGCTCGGACGCGAGGAATGCATGATTGATGTCAACGTTCAGCCGTTGCGCCTCCACGCGCACCCGGATCAGATCGGCTTCGGCCAGCGCCCCCTCTTTCAAACGGACCTCATGATATTCGACGATACCGCGCAAGTTCACCGCGCTTTCCACCAGCAACGCATGCAAACGATTCGCCCCCAAGGCGGCCCAGTACGCTTGGCTGACCCGCGCCGCAATCTGCTGCCGGAGCAGCGTACGTTCAAGTTCGGTGCGCTGCCGGCCGGACTCAGCCAACGCCACGCGCTTATCGCGCTTTCCCCCGGTTTCAAGGGTTTGTTGCAAATACGCGAACTGGTCCGTATCGCGGTAATGAACGAAGGGGTGGGCGTTGGAGCCCGGCCGAGCGTTCTCATGTTGCAGCACGAGGCGGGGATTCAACGCGAGTCCAGCCTGTCGCCTAGCCGCTCCAGCCATGTCCATCCGGCTCGCTGCCGAACTCAACAACGGATGGGTAGCCAGCGCACGTTCGACGGCCTGTCGAACCGATAGCTCCTGCTGTGCGGGAGCCGGAAGGCAACTCAGGATGAAAGAAAGAACGAGTAGGAATCGGCCCATGCGGCTCTTGTTATCAGAGCACATCCGCGAGGACGGGGCTACGATTGAGTTCCGGCCATGGCCGGTTCAAGCGCCACCCGCAGCGTTGAATAAGCACGCCACAAAAGAGATTTTACCGACGCGACGGTGCAGTTTAACTCAGCGGCGATCTGCTCATAGCTCATCTCGTGATAGCGATGCAGGACCACGGCCTGCTTTTGCCGTTCAGGCAACGCATCCATCGCCTCGCCCACAACGCGCCGCAAGCGGAGTTGCCGCTCGTTGGTTTCAAACAACTGATCCGGCCGCAGGCGCAGATCGGTCACCTGCCGCGCCAGACCGTCGATGGCCGGTTGGTCCAGGCTTTCGACGCTGGCATGATGCCGGTTGTCGCGCAGGAAGTTCAGGGCGCGATTGGTGGCGATCCGGTAGAGCCAAGTGGTAAACCGGGCCGTGGGTTCATACCGGTCACGCGAGAGGTAGACGCGCAGAAACGACTCCTGGGCGATTTCCTCGGCAGCCGAGCGGTTGCGAACGATGCCTTGTACAAACACCACCAGGCGTTCCCAATGCCGTTCGCACAGCACGGTCATCGAATCGATCGAGCCCGCCTGCAATTGCAGCATCAGGTCGGTATCCGGCGTCGCTGCCCAGCTCATGTTTCCCATTCTGGAGCCAGAAGACGTCTCCCGTCCCCATCTGGATCGTTAAGAATTGCAAACTCTTGGTAAACTCACCCTCACGTTAGACCGCCGCCCCCGCCATCTCTGGCTCTTCGACGGCGCTCGCCGTGAAGTAGCTGCAATCGGGGTGATGGAAGACCAGCGCACTGACGCTCGCCTCCGGCTCCATCATCATACCTTCTGTCAGTTGAACGCCGATCTCTTCCGGTTGCAACAACTTCCATAAATTTTGTTGATCGTCTAGATTAGGGCAAGCCGGATACCCAAAACTGTAGCGTTTTCCCCGGTAGCGCGAAGTGAAACGCTGCTGCATGGTCAGGTCGGCAGGGTCCGCAAAGCCCCATTCTTCGCGCATGCGCCGATGAACATATTCAGCGGCGGCTTCGGCGGTTTCAATGGCCAACGCCTGCAACCCATGCGCTTTTAGATACGATCCGGCCGTTTTAGCGGCTTCGGAATGCTCACGGACGCCCTCGCCTGCGGTGACGACGAAGAGCGCCATTTGATCGCGGCGGCCGTTGACCGGGGGCATGACGTAGTCGCTCAGGCACAACCCGTTCTCGCGCGGCTGGCGGCCAAAGTGGAAAGTGTGAATCGGCGAAGCGGCCCCGGCCTCAAAGAGGTGAATCGCATTCCCGGCGCGCTCGGCCTCGAAATAACGCCACACCGAACGCACCTTGAGAAACTTCGCCGCTTCAAGCTTAATCTGCTCGACATCGTTAAACAGCTCAAGCGCTTTGGGATCGCGCTCGGCCAGCAGTTTTTCGAAATTCCCCTTGAACCCCAAATGGCGGCCGTAGAGCATGAACGGATTGATGTAGCTCCATAGCTCCGTCAGATTAGGGAATGAGCGGACCCGACGCTCCCCGTACGGTAGCAGCGGAATCGGCGTGTCCAGCCGCACCTTGGTGCTGCGAATGTCGCTGACTGGAGCCTCAGCCTCGGCGGGCTCAACCGCAGGAGCGATCGCCGCAAAAATATGCGAGGCAAGCGATTCCGCGCGCGTCGCCGGATCCATGATCTTGTTCAGCGTGGCCAAGCCCGTCATGGCGTCCTTGCAGTAGAAGGTAGGAGCCGCATAGGCGGGCGCGATGTTGCGCGTCGTGAATTTTTCAGACAACGCCGCACCGCCCACCAGCACCGGGATATCGATCCCGGCCTCGCGGAAATCGTTGCCGGTATGCACCATCTGCTGGGCGCTCTTGACCAGCAGCCCCGATAGGCCGATCGCATCGGGCTTGTGCTCCCGATAGGCCTTGATGAGTTCGTCGGACGGAATCTTGATGCCGAGATTGATGACCGTATAGCCGTTGTTGGATAGGATGATCTCGACCAGGTTCTTCCCGATGTCGTGAACGTCCCCCTTCACCGTCGCCAGCACCACTTTGCCGCGCGCCGCCGTGTCGGCCTTCGTCATGAACTGTTCCAGATGACTGACGGCGGCCTTCATCGCCTCAGCCGATTGCAACACTTCGGCGACAATCAATTCGTTCGCGTTGAACAGCCGGCCCACTTCACTCATGCCCGCCATCAACGGACCGTTGACGATATCGAGCGGCGCGGCCCCTTCTTTCAACTTGAGATCGAGATCGGCCACCAGCCCTTCCTTGGTGCCCTCAAGAATATAGTTGGCCAAGCGCTCATCGAGTGGCAGGTCCGCTGCCTTCTTCTTGACCCTGACCGCTGCCCCACGGAAGTACTCCGCAGTCGCGGCAATGTGATGTTGGTTGAGGGCGGCCTTCTGCTCTTTCGATTGCAGCCGCCAATCTTCCGGTTCACCTGCAATGGGGCGATTGAACAAAAGGTTCTCCGCCAGTTGCCGTTCGTGCGGTGGCAGCGAAGCGAAACGCTCCAGCTTTTCGGCGTTCACGATCGCCAGGTCCAGACCGGCCTTGGTGCAGTAATAGAGGAAGACCGA
>JAYUSQ010000198.1:0-14917 GCA_043755595.1 Acidobacteriota bacterium
ACCTCAAGGCTCTGCGCCGCCTCGGCTACCAGATCCCGGATCCGACCCCCGTCCCAGTGGCAGCACGGGGGTGATTTTCGACGGAGCGGGACTCCACAAAAAGTCTGAAACTGCTCTAAACCCATCTTTGCTTCCTATCCACATTCATCAGGGTTAATCGGTTCCTGCCTCGAACGCCTACGGCCGGCAATGCCCCTGACAAACGGTCTCGGAAATTTTCTGTGGTGCGCCAAGTCTCCCGGAATCAAGCGCTGGGCGCTGAATGCTAAAGCTTTCTACCATGCTCTTATCGGCCCCGGGTGTCCGCTCGATCAGTTGCCGTTCCCGGAGCTTCGGCTCGCGGCTGTAGCCCGATGAACTTTGCCCCGGATTGTTGGCCCCGAAAACATCGACCACTTGCGATTGGCTCCCATCGGCATTCTTCACGGTTTGGCTAACCTTCTGTCCGATCAGCTCCATCCGGCCCGTCGAAGCGGAATTGAACTCGTTCGTATTGGCCACCTCGCGGTCGCCCTGCTTGGTCGTCTCGGTGATCTCCCGAACCGCAGGAGCAAACGATCCCTGCTGATCCTTGCGAAACACCGTGACCTCTTTCAGACTCTTGGCCTCGTCCCCTGTGATGACAGCCAGGGTGCGCTCCTCAAGGTCGAGATTCCCGTTCACGGTCGGCCGTTCGACCGTTGTTTGCGAGTTGGTCGTCAGCCCGTCTTTGTTCGTCACCGTCGTCTTGCGTTCCCGCAACGCAAATTGTCCGTTGAGATCGCGGTCATAAACGGTGGCGCGCACGGTCAAGCCCGAACTCGACTTAGTCTCCTCGATTTGAGACTTCTCTTGTCCGGTCAGCCGGCCCTGCGAATCGAACTTCTTCACAAGACGTTCGATCACCCTGCCGTCCGGGCCCTCCGAGATCACCTTCTCCTCGGCGGATTCCAGCTGCACTCTTCGCCCGTTAACGTCCACCACCGTCTGCGATTGTGATGAACCTCCCGCGCTCGACGACGTGGCTTGCCCATATGGCGATTGCCGTCGGCCGTTAGAGTCGTATGTATAAGTTGTGCGCGTCGCTTCCTTGACGTCCTGCGCTGGCGCGCGGCCGGCGCCAACCGCCGTCGTTACAAGCAAAAAGGCATGGATCCGCATACTAAAAGCCTAGGTCCCAACGGTTCCGATATCAATAAGGGGTTTCACTTACCCTCTGGCGGGAGCAGGGTGTTTGAGCCGATAGCTACAATGGGAAAACATGGCTGCGTACGACTACGATTTAGTGGTGATCGGTTCCGGGCCGGCTGGCCAACGGGCCGCAATCCAAGCTGCCAAGCTGGACAAGCGAGTGGCCGTCGTCGAAAAGAAGACGGCTTTAGGCGGGGTGTGCATTAATACCGGCACGATTCCCAGCAAGACTTTGCGCGAGGCCGTGCTGTATTTATCCGGTTACCGCGAGCGCAGCATTTATGGCGCTTCCTATACGGTCAAGCAGAATATCACGATGCAGGATCTGATGTTCCGGACGGCCTCGGTGATCCGCCATGAGATCGACGTGGTGCGCCACCAATTGATGCGTAACCACGTGGAACTGCTGGTTGGCCTAGCCAGTTTCACCGATCCCCATACACTGCATCTTGAAGTGCCGAACGGCCATTCGAGCACTGTGACGGCCGAGAAGATCATGATTGCGGTCGGAACGGCGGCGACGCGTGACGATCACATTCCATTTGACGGCAAGGAAATCTTCACGAGCGACGACATTATGGACATCGAGAAGATGCCGAAGTCGCTCGCCGTCATTGGCGCGGGCGTCATCGGGCTTGAGTATGCGAGCATGTTCGCCACGCTGGGCGTCCGTGTGACGGTCATCGACAAAAGGAGCGAACTGCTTTCGTTTATCGACAACGAGATTGCCGACACCTTGGCCTACCATTTGCGCGAGAACCGCGCCACGCTTCGGTTGGGCGAAGAAGTGGCCGGGGTGGAGCAGTTCACCGACGACCATGGCGATTTTGTCCGTATCAAACTGGCGAGCGGTAAGGAAGTGGTGTCCGACAAAGCGCTTTATTCGATCGGTCGCACCGGCGCCACTTGGGCGCTGAACCTGGAAAAGGCTGGTTTATCGGCCGACGATCGCGGGCGAATTCCGGTGAACGAACACTACCAATCGGCGGCCCCGAACGTCTATGCGGTTGGCGACGTGATTGGCTTTCCCAGCTTGGCGTCCACCTCGATGGAACAAGGGCGGCTGGCGGCTTGCCACGCGTTTGGCGTGGATTCGAAGAGTGTGCCGGAGCTGTTCCCGTATGGCATCTACACGATTCCCGAGATTTCGATGGTGGGCAAGACTGAGGAAGACTTGACCAAGGCTGGCGTTCCCTATGAAATCGGCAAAGCGCGCTACAAAGAGATCGCGCGCGGCCAGATTATTGGGGACCAGACGGGGCTGCTCAAACTGATTTTCCACGCCAAAACACGAGAGCTCCTAGGCGTGCATATTATCGGCGAAGGGGCGAGCGAATTGATCCACATCGGTCAGGCTGTGCTCACCTACGGCGGCAAGATCGACTATTTCGTCAAGACCGTTTTCAACTACCCGACTTTGGCCGAATGCTACAAAGTGGCGGCCTTCGACGGGATCAATCGAATTGGAGTAACCCTCACGTAATGCGGACGTTGTTCCTCTTACTCGCGTTGGCTGGGGCCGCACTGGCGCAGCCCGGTTTCAAACCGCTGTTCAATGGCAAAAACCTCGACGAGTTCGTGGTGGATACGCCCGGATTGTGGAGCGTGGAAAAGGGCGGGGAAATCGTCGGGCGCTCGCCCGCTCTGAAATACAACGATTTTCTCCGGACCAAAAAACTCTACCCACACTTCATCTTGAAGCTCAAATTCAAAATGACCGACGCGTCGGGCCGCGCCAATTCCGGCGTGCAATTCCGTAGCAAGCCTATGCCGGATTCGCATGAGGTGATCGGCTATCAGGCTGATCTGGGGCAGGACTATTGGGGCTGTCTATACGATGAGTCGCGGCGTAAGAAGGTGCTGGTGCAGGCCGCGCCTGAAGCGATCGCCGGGCTCGACAAGGCCGGCTGGAATGAGTACGTCGTGGAGGCCAACGGGCCGCACATTCGCATCCAATTGAACGGGAAGACTTCGGTTGACTATACCGAGACGGAGCCCGGAATCGAAACCGGCGGGTTTATCGCTCTCCAACTGCATTCCGGGCCGGCTTTTGAGATGCGGTTCAAGGATCTGATGATTCGGGAACTGCCCGATGCGCGCGCCTGGGTGGAGACCAGTAACAATCACGCGAAGCTATTGCTGGACGTGGTGGCCAAGTTCGCTCCCGAGGGTGCCGGTTCGATTGGGGTCGAAGGGTTCGACGAGCGAATCGGCGACATTTCCGCGGCCCAACGGAAGCGCGCGCGTGCGGCCAATCTACAGGCGATCTCCGAACTCCGGCGGCGGCGCAAGGCCGAGCGGGATCCCTTGGTGGCGCAAGACCTTGAAATCATGATCGCTGCCTCCGAGCGTGGCGAACGCGAAAGCGAACTGTCGGAAAAGCTTCGTTTGCCGTATTACTTTGTGACCCGGATGATCTTCGGAGGGCTCCGCGCCCTACTGGACGATCAGGTGGCGCCCGAACGCCGTAACGCCGCGCTGGTGCGGCTGAAGCGGTACGCAGGTATGGAGCAAGGCTACCGGCCGGTGGCGACGGTCGCCGAGGAGCGCAGCCGCGCGGCCTTTGCCAACAAATCCCTGCAACCGCCGTTTCGCACCGAGGTCGAGCAGAATCTCGCCCAATCGAATTCCTTCCTCGAGGGCGTCGGACAACTCTTTGAAAAGTACAAAATCGAGGGCTATAAAGACGTCCTGGAGACCCTCAAAGGCCAAGTCGGAAAATACAACGACTTCGTCAAAGCGGAAATCCTGCCGCGTTCGACTACCGATTTCCGCCTGCCGCCGCAACTCTACGCCGTCGCCATGGAAGGCTATGGTGTGGACGTGCCCCCGGCCGAGCTCGCCATCGTGGCGAGGCAATCGTTTGAGCGGATTCAAGCTGAAATGCAGACCGTGGCCGCGCGCCTGGCCAAAGAACGTGGTTGGGCGTTCACCGATTATCGCCAAGTCATCCGTGAACTGAAGAAAGAGCAATTGGTAGGTGAGGAAATCCTGCCTCACTATCGCGACCGGTTGCGTCAGATTGAAGAAATCGTTCGGCGCGAAAAGCTGGTTACCTTGCCTGCGCGCGACGCCCGTATCCGCATCGCCTCGGCTGCGGAGTCCGCCGCTTCGCCCGCCCCCAACATGCGCCCGCCCCGTCTGATCGGCAACAAGGGCGAGATGGGTGAATTCGTTCTGCCGCTCAACAATCCATCGTCGGCCGGCAAAGCTCTGCCATACGACGATTTCACGTTTAAGGCCGCCTCCTGGTCGCTGGCCGCGCACGAACTGCGTCCCGGCCACGAAATGCAGTTTGCCAAAATGGTGGAGCGTGGAGTGTCGAATGCGCGCGCCATCTTCGCCTTCAACTCAACCAATGTCGAGGGCTGGGGCCTCTACTCGGAGTACATCATGCTCCCGTTCATGCCGCTCGAAGGCCAACTGGCGTCGCTTGATTTCCGTCTCCTGCGCGCGGCGCGAGCCTTTCTCGATCCCGAGTTGCAGATGGGCAAAGTAACGCTGGCCGAAGCAACCAGGGTCTTAATGGAAGACGTCGTGACGTCCGAAGCGATGGCCAAACAAGAGACGGACCGATACACGTTCCGCAGCCCTGGCCAAGCCACGTCATACTTCTACGGCTACATAAAGCTGGTCCAGCTGAGACAAGAACTCGAGGAGAAACTCGGTCCTAAGTTCAACGCAATGGCGTTCCACGATTTCATCCTCCAACAAGGGCTCCTACCCCCGGAGTTGATGCGCAACGCAGCACTCGAGCATTTTGGAGTCTCTAAAGCCCGGCCCGCGCGGCTCTAGTGCTTTACGACGCCGTTAATCCTCGTCGCCCCTATACATCGCGCCGACCCATTTAGCGTAGCCATTGTAGATCTGCGTCTTCCTCGGCTCGCCGTTAGGAATCAGCGTCTCCATCTCCTGAGACCATCGCGGATGCGGCTTCCCCGGATTGATGTTTGAATAGAATCCGTACTCCTTGGCCGCAAAGTCGTTCCAGAAAGTATGCGGCTGGCTCGCCGTGAATTCAATCGTCACGATCGACTTCGGATTCTTATACCCGTACTTCCAGGGCGTGATCGCGCGAAACGGTGCGCCGTTCTGCGCCGGCAAAGGCTTGCCGTAAATCCCGGTCACAAACATCGCCATCGGATTCATCGCCTCGTCCATCCGCAACGCCTCGTAGTATGGCCACTTATACCAGGAAGCCATCCGCATACCGGGCATTTCATCGGGCCGCGAAACCGTGACGAAGCGAAGGTACTTGGCCTCGGGCTTAGGCTCCACTAGCTTGATGAGCGCCGACATCGGAAAACCCGTCCACGGAACCGCCATCGCCCAACGCTCGACACATCGGAAGCGATAGAGCCGCTCTTCAAACGGCATCGTCCGGAGGAGTCGATCGAAATCAAGCGTCTGCGGCTTCGCCACCAAGCCCTTCACCTCAATCGCCCAAGGCTTCGTCTTAAACTTACCTACGTTGTCTTTCACCGCGCTCTTGTCGGTCGGATGAAATTCGTAGAAATTGTTGTAGCTGGTGGCTGCCCATTCGGCGGTCAACGGCCGATCCAGCGTAAACTCCGCGTTGCGTTTGGCCGGGTAGACCGGCTTAGGCTCGGCCGCACCCAGCAGCGAAGCGGCGCCCAACAAGCCCAAGCCCCGCACGATCTCGCGCCGGTGTACCCAAGCGCTCTCCGAAGCCGCGTCACGTTCCGGAATTTCCCAGCCCCTCGGAATACGAATAAGCATGTCGATCCTTTGATGCCGCCGCTGGCCGGAAATATTCCCGGGCCGCCGCGCACGCACCCCAAATCAGGCGTCGTGCCCGACTTCAGTGAAGCAGCTTTCAAAGGCGTGGTCCATCACCTCATCGGTCAACTTCCACATGCGCTTCTCAAAGCGGATCAGATCCATGGCATGCGAAATCACATCGCGTGGGTGGCATCGCCGCCGCCGTTTGCCGGTGTTGCGATAGTGCTTCGCCAGGAATCGGTCGAAGACTTCGGGCTCAAACGGCAGCTTGTTTTGTGCGCAGAACCGGTCGAAGATCTCCTTGAACTCCACTTCCTCCGGGCTCTTCAGCAACATCTTATATTGGATTCGGCGCAGGAAGGCTTCATCGCCCAATTGCGTTGGCTGCAGGTTGCTTGAAAAGATCAGGAAGCATTCAAACGGCACATGCATCTTGGTGCCGTTCTTGAACGTCAGGTAATCGATCCGGCGTTCCATGGGCACGATCCACCGGTTCAACACTTCGGCGGGTGTCGCCTTTTGCCGCCCAAAGTCGTCGATCAGATAAATGCCGTTGTTGGCCTTCAACTGCATCGGCGCGCTATAAAACTTTGCGGCCGGGTTGTAGTTCAACTCCAGCATGCCGATGTCGAGTTCGCCGCCGCTCACAATGAACGGACGCCGCACCTTCACCCAGCGCATGTCATAGGTTGGCTGGCGGGCCAGCGCCAGCAAACTCCCATCTTCCTCCTGCGTCTCGACCGGTTGATGATGAAGCGGGTCGAACAATTCGATCACCATGCCCTGCGCTTCAATCGCATAAGGAATATAAATCGGCGTCGGATCCAGCCCAAACAGCGCCTCGGCCAAATAGGTCTTTCCGTTGCCCGGCTGCCCGTAGATCAGGAAGCTCTTCCCCGCGTTCACGGCCGGTCCGACCCGCGAAAGAATCTCCTCGGATACGACCATGTGCCGGAAAGCCCGCCGAAGCATCTCCATATTCAACCAACTGTCGGGAAGCTTCTGGGCGGCCACCATCGCGTCATACTGTTCCAATGGCACCGGCGCCTTGCCGGCATATTGCGAGTGGTTCAGATGTTCCCGCGCCGTCGCCCGCCCGTTTTCCGTCAGCGAATAAATAGCGGAAATGTTGCCCATCCCGAGCGATTTCTTGACCTGCACCAGGTGCTGATGTTTCAGCGACTCAATGATGCTTTCCACGACACTGAACTTCAGGCCGACCCAGGCCGCGAGGTCACGTCCAAGTGTATCTCCCTGAAAATACAAAGCTTTGACGATGATATGCTCAATCATCGATTCAGGTAAACCAGTGTCGGCGATGGTCTCCGGAATCGCTGGCGTCGGCGATTTGTATTGACTCGGCTCTTGAATCGGGCTCTTGGCCTGCGCCGCTCCTAAAGCGGCCAGTTGTGTAGCTACGCTCATATGGTTCTGTACTCAACTTTATCGGCTCCTAACATGAGTTAGATTACGATTCCCGTTGTTTGTCTGAGAAAACAAACAATCGAAATGGCTGAGGAACGCCTCCTACCGGTCTACAGCTTCTATCGATTTGACCGCGATTATCATCGGTCCGGCGGCTGGCCGCACCTGCCCGATCAACCCAGCCACCGCCACCCGGCCGGGCTTGAGCGCATACTGAACCGATGGTGGCCCGCCATCCACGGATACTTCAAATTGCGAGCCATTGGGCAACAGCAGCAGCCATCGCCCATCGCCCCGCGTTGCCTCCGCCAGCAGGCCTGTCGCCGTCAACGAAGCGTCACGCACCTTCGTGCCGTCCTGCTCGATTGCGTCGCGAATCTGCTCCAGCCGTATGCGGTTCTGCCCGGCAAACTTCACGGCCAGCAGTTTCTTGGCGGCGTCCACGCGGGCGCTTTCGACGCCTCGCAAGCGTTGTATGCGGGCCGGCAGCGAGTCCAGGCAAGAGGCGCACTCGATGCCGGTGAACGACAGTTCCAGTGTTTGTAGTTGGGCGACCGCGGCGGCCGGAGCCGAGAGGAGGACGGCTAGTATCGGAGGCAATCTCATAAGCTAAGCTCTTGGCTCAGGGTAACAAAGCCGCCGCCAGCGTGAACGTTTGCGCGTGAGCTTCAGCCGTGCGCTTGATCGGGCGGGCATACCCTCCGCCCAGCGTGATCACTAACGGCACGCCAAGCCGCCGTATTGTTTCAAACACCAGTGCATCGCGCTGTTTCAAACCGCCCACCGTCAGATGCAACCGTCCCAACGCATCTTCGGCCAAGCCATCCACGCCGGATTGATAAAAGACGATCCGCGGAGCGAAGGCCTCCACTCGGGGCAGGGCGGCCTCCAGCGCCTCAAGGTAGACCGCGTCACCCGTGCCATCGGCCAGCGCCACGTCGAGCGTCGAGCGTTGTTTGCGAAACGGAAAATTCGCCGCCCCATGCAGCGACAGCGTGAAGACTTCGGGGTCTTCTTCGAAAAAAGCCGCCGTGCCATCGCCTTGATGCACGTCCAGATCGATGACCGCCGCGCGCAGTCCAAGCGATGCAATCGCTACAGCGAAATCGTTGAACACACAGAAGCCCGCGGCGTAGCCCCGGAAGGCGTGATGTGTTCCGCCCGCCAGCGTTCCGCCCCATCCGGCGGCCAGCGCCTCACTGGCGGCCGCCAGCGTCCCTCCCACTGAAGTGAGGGTGCGCCGGACCAATCCCTCCGACCACGGAAACCCAATCCGCCGCACCGCCGCCGCATCGAGCGAACCGCGCAGAAAAGCCTCCACGTAGAGTGGATCGTGCGCCAGTGCAATGACCTCCGGATCCGCCGCCGGAGCCTCGACGAATTCGAAGCCAGCCTCGCCGTCCGCCAAAAGATCCCGCACCATCCGGTACTTCCGCTTGGGAAAACGATGACCCGGCGGCAACGGGATCTCGTGGTGATCGCAGTAGAACAGCCGCCTCAACGGCGTGTGAGATCGCGAATGTGAATATCCTTGAACCGCATATTGCCTTCCCCTCCCGAGTGCAGTTGCAAAGCGATATAGCCGTCAAACGACTTCGGCGTAGGATCGGTGAAATCGATCATTTGCACGCCGTTCAAACGCGAAACATAACGGTTGCCTTCGACGCGCAGCTGATAATCGTTCCAGTCCGATTGCCGAACCACGCCTTCGTTCTCAGGCGCGGGCCAAACAATCCACTGCCGCCCATCGCCGTAAATGCCGCCCGTGTGATGATTCATGACACAGTCGATCTCAAACTGCAACCCTTGGCTTACGTCCGGAGTGCCCGGCTTGAAATCGGTGTGGAAGAAAACCCCGCTGTTGCCATCGCCCTCGCACTTGAAGCGGAGCGACAAATGGAAATCCTTGTACTTCTTGTCGGTCTGCAGATAGCCGTACGCTTTGGAAATCCCCTTGCCATGAATCGTGCCGTCCTCGACCAGCCATTTCTCTTTGCCGATCTCCACCCAGCCGCTCAGATCCTTGCCGTTAAACAGCGTGATCCAATCTTCCCCCGGCAGTTTCGGACGTTGACCGCTCGCAATAAAGGCGCCCGCTCCCGCCAACAGTACGACCGCGCCGGAAAGAATAGCTTTGTTCTTGAACATGAGTTTCAAAGTATCACATGCCCGGCCCCGCGCAAGGCCTCCAGTGCGTGTACAAGATCGGGCGACTTCACCAGCACATAGTCGGTGTCGAATGTCGAGAACGCAAAGATCGCAATCTCAGCGGCCGCCAACGGGCTCAGCACCGAAGCGAGGATGCCCGTCAACCCGAACGGAATCGGCCCGGCGAGCTGCAACGCGCGCCAATCGCGCTCTACGCTCGCCACGCCCGCCGGCACATCCGCATCGGCGCAAACGATCGACAACTCGTCCTCTGACCGCGCAAGACTCCACAGGTCACCCGCAGTGGCCCAAGCAGGCACTGCCTCGCGCGGCTCCAACCGCGCCACCGCCAGCCGCTCCGGCCGCAACTTCATTCGCAGTCCAGTCATCTTGTCTGAGACACCATCGCAAGATGGCGAACCGGGATCAGCCGGAGCAAGCTAGAACTGGTACCGCAAGCCCATCTGGACCTTGCGCGCCGGCACCTCGGACACTCCTTCGTTCAGGAAAGCCGCCGAAGTGAAGACGCCATCCGGGATGCCCCAATCCCGCGTATTCGTTGCGTTGTAGAAGTTCGCCTGGATCTGAACCTTGTGACCCTCGCGCACTCTGATATTCTTCACAAGCCCGAAGTCCAGCCGGTTGATGCCGTCGGCGCGCAAGATATTGCGTCCGGCGTTGCCCACCGGATTCGCCGCCGTCACGGCCGTGAACAAAGAACGCCCGCCGGCCGCCTGGATTTCACGCACGCCCATGCTCGACAGATCGAGACTGTTGTTCAGGAACGGCCGGATCGACGTCCCCACGATATTACCGAGCACGACATTGCCGGGATCGACGCCGTTGAGCACGCCGAACGGCGCGCCGGACTGTAGCGTCAGGAACCCGTTCACCTGCCAGCCGCCCAGAATGTGACCGACGGCGTCCTTGCGCCCGCGGAAGGCCGGCAGTTCCCACACGCCGTTGACGGAGAAACGATGCGGGCGGTCATAGGTGGACCGGCTTCGTTCACTATGGCGGTCATATGGATTCTGCGGGAAAGCGATTTCACCTGACACCGACGGGTTGAAAATCTCCGACGCGCCGTCAATGAAGGAGCTCCAGGTGTAGTGTGCGCCCATCAGGAAATTGCGCGACAAGCGTTTCTCCAGGCTGGTCTGCGACGAATGATACGTGGACGCCGTGCAATTGCAGCGCTCACGAATCACGCCGCGCCCGGAATCGACTCGCACCGAGCGGGCCGCCCCGTTGGTGGTGGGCAAGGTCGGATTGCCGTCGATCGATTGGAATAGCGCCGTGCCCTTGGTGCCGACGTAACCCGACGAAAGCACCCAGCCGCCCGCGAGTTCGCGCTGGAACTGGAACGAAATCTGCTCGGCATAGGGCGAGCGGAAGTCCTTTGAGACGATGGTGCGCACCAGTATGTTCGGATTGGCGATCGCAGGCACCGCGCCGCCGCGAATTGCTTCCACCTGCCCAAACGCATTCGGCGTCACCGCGCCGACCGTGGGCACATTAAACGCCGCCACCAACGGGAACGAACTGGCGATGTTGAGCGCGATGTTGTTGAAGGCAACCTCATAGGTGCGCGAATATCCTCCGCGCAGCACCAGCTTGCCGTCGCCGGTCAGCCAGCTCATCATGCCCGGCCCCTTGCCGAAGCGATAGTTAAACCCCAGCCGAGGCGCCCAGTTGTTCCTGTCGCGCTTGGGCACATGGTACAGGCGATAGCGCTCGTCGTTGTTATTGGCGGCCACAATCCGCTGGTTCAGGTTCGCAAGATTCTGGATCGGATTGCCCGGAGTCTCATACCGGATGCCGTAACTGAAGGTGAAGTTCGGCTTGACGCGAAACTCGTCCTGCACAAAGAAGAAGTAGTCGTAGTAGCGCATGTAGGTCAGGAATTCACCGCCCCGCAACGGAGCGTTGATCTGCGCCACGGTCGCTTCGTCGTCGATCAGGCGTTGTAATGTCGCGTACTCAATGCGGCCGCGAAGCTGCGGAAGGAACAACGAAAACTGCTCCTGGCGGCGGAAGTCAAATCCCGCTTTTACCGAGTGCAAGCCGCGCAGCAGCGTGACCGAGTCCTGGATTTGATAGTTGTTGAAGGTGCCGCGCTGCGGAAGATTCGCCGCCAGCCCGATGCCAGTGCGGCTGGTGGCGCTGTTGAAGCCGCGTAGGCCCAACTCCGGAATTTCGATCGACGGGATGCGCTCGGCCACCGCCGGGTCGGTCGCATTGGTCGCCGTTTCCTGCCGGCTATAGCCGATGCGCAGCTCATTCAGAGTCTGCGGCGAAAGGGTAGAGGCGAACGTGATACCGGCGGACTTGGTCTTGTTCGGGCGCACTTCGCTCAACCCCACCGGCGTCAACTGGCCCGTGCCGAGCGACGACGTGTTGTCGTCCAAATAGCGCGCCATCAGGCTGTGCTTGTCGTTGAAGCGGTGATCGATGCGGTAGGAATACTGCCAGTTGTTGAAAGTCTGTCCACCCGATCCGGTCAATGTGCTCAACGGAATCGTCAGCGCTTGTCCACCCACGTTGATCTGGCTCACTTGGCCATTGGGCTGCCCGGCTGGCAAATTCTCCAGCAGCGCTCTGACAGTGGGGCGCGTCCCGGCGGCGCTTTGCAGAATGCGCCGGCCCTCTTCGCTAGGTGCGCCGAGGATTGAGGTGCCCGATCCGAGCCGCCGGTCCGTCCAGCGCTGCACGGAGCCAAAGCCGAACGTCTTGTCGCGGATGATGCGGCCGCCCACGGTGCCGCCAAACTGGTTTTCGACGCGGAACGGCGCAGCCTTCAGCGTTGTGCTGCGATGGTCGGCATTCGACATCGCATTCAGCTTGTTGTCGTTATGAAACCAGAACAGGCTGCCATGGTATTGATTGCTGCCGCTTTTGGTAATGATATTCATCACCGATCCGCCCGCGCGCCCATATTCCGGCAGGAACTGGTTGGTCACGATGCGGACCTCGGCGATGATATCGGGGTTGTTCATTGGCTGTAGCAGCCCGCCGGTGGAAACGTAATATGAATCCTGGCCGTCGATGATGAATGCATTCGACCGCTGGCGCATGCCGTTGGCCGAATACGACAAGCCTGCCGACTCGGTGCCTTGATTGCCATTGCTGCCAAAGTTCGAATTGCCAGCGGAAATCTGCGCCACGCCCGGAACCGACGCCGCCAGGTTCAGGACGTTGCGATTGGTCGAAAGCGGCAGATCGGCAATGCGGCGAGAATCGAAGTGAGTGCTGATTTCGGCGTTGGTTGTGTTGATGAGCGGCGCCTCGCTCGAAATAGTGACAGCCTCGTTCAGGGAGGCGACGTTCAGCGTGACCTTGAGCTCGGCCGCCTGGTTCAAGCGCAATTCAATAGGCCCTTGGAGGTACTTCGCAAAGCCGGCTTTTTCGATTGAGACCTCGTATGACCCGGCCGGCAGCAGCGCCGCGCGGAATGAGCCGCTAGCGCCTGAGACCGATTGGCGAGTGGCGTTGGTTTCCAGGTTTTTGATCGTAACCCTGGCGTCGCCCACCGCCGCCCCCGAAGCGTCTGAAATGGTTCCCAGGATGTCGCCTGTCGAAGTTTGCGTCCAGGCGGGAATTGCCGTCGCGAACAGTATCGCGCGCAGTACATGATACGGCTTCATCATTAGTTAACCCTCGCTTTTGCAAGAATAGTCCCACTACAGTCTTCACTGTAATATCCACAATTATATCCGCCTCAATTGGATTCTCGCGCCCCAGCCATTTCATGGCCGCCTCGTGGCTTTCCCGGCCATCGACTTGACGGCGTTTCGCACCTAAAATATACTGGTGCTCGCCCCGTTTACGCCACGTTTAGCTTCAGGAGACTACATGATCGGACGATCCATGAAAACCCAGGCTGTTATCACCGCCGCTTTGTATTGCCTATGCCAACCTCTTCCAGCGCAGATCACTTCGGCGGAAATCACGGGAACCGTTACCGATAGCGCCGGGGCGGTGATTGTGGGCGCCAAGGTGACTGCCACCAACCCGTCGACCAACACGCAACGCACGGCTACCACCTCCAGCGCGGGCGTCTACAATCTGACTGCGCTTCCGCCCGGCTCTTATTCGCTGCGTGTCGAAATGCAGGGCTTCAGCTCGCAGTTGCGCTCGAACGTCGAGTTGCAGGTAGCGCAAGTGGCCCGCTTCGATGTCACACTCCAGGTTGGCAACGTCGCCGAGGTGGTGGAAGTGCAGGGCGCCGCCCCGCTGATTGAGACGGACAACACCTCACTCGGCACTGTGATAGAGAACCAGCGCATTCTCGATCTCCCGCTCAACGGCCGCAACTATCTGCAACTGGCCGCGCTCACGCCGGGCGCCACGACGGCCGCGCCTGCGTCATTTGTGATGGGCCTGAGGCAGGGCGGCACGCGCAGCCTGTTCACGCTCACGGTCTCTGGGCAGCGAATCACCTTCAATCGCTATCTCCTGGACGGCCTCGAGAACACCAGCCCGAATTGGCAATCGTACATCTTCCTGCCCTCCCTCGACGCCCTGCAGGAGTTTAAGGTGGAAAGCGGCATCACGCCAGCCGAGTATGGCAAGAACGCCACGCAGATCAACGTGACCACCAAGAGCGGCACCAACGATCTGCACGGTTCGGCTTGGGAGTTTGTCCGCAACTCCTACTTCGATGCCCGGAATTACTACAACGCCAAATCAACGCCCCAGCCGCCGTTCAAGCGCAACCAGTTCGGGTTCACCATCGGTGGGCCGATGTTTCTGCCGAAAATTTTCAACGGCCGCAACAAGCTGTTCTTTATGGTCAACTACGAGGGCCTGCGGGAGCGCAAGGCGCTAGTCCAGCCGGCGACGGTGCCGCCCAGCGCCTGGGTGAACGGAGATTTCTCCGCCGTCTCCAATCCGGTGTACGACGTCAGGACTCGTATTCTCAATGCGGCGGGCAATGGCGTTGCCAGTTCAACTCCGTTCCCTGGCAACCGGATCCCCGCCAACCGGATCGAGGCGATCTCCACCAGATACATGCGGGACTGGATGCCCACCGTGAATGCCGGCGTCGCCACCGCCAACAACTTCATCAACACCGAAGGCCGTCCCACGGACAACAATCAGCAGAACGCCCGCTTTGACTGGGTGCAGAATTCCAATTCCACCTTCTTCTTCCGCTACTCGCACTCCGGTGAGACTCAGTACAACCCGATTCAGATACCCCGTCACGGCACCAACGTGGACGTGCAGGCGCACCAGGGGCTCATCGCCCATACGTGGGTCATCGGCTCAAACAAGGTCAACCAGTTCCGCGCCGGCGTCAGCCGGTTTGAGAACGCCAATGTGCCCCTCCAGGCCAATACGCGCAACGTGGTCCAGGAACTGGGTATTCCGCTCGACACCAGCATCCCGCTCTATTGGGGCGTGCCCAACGTCACTTTCGGTGCGGGCATGA
>JAYUSQ010000199.1:0-14856 GCA_043755595.1 Acidobacteriota bacterium
ACGCCGTTCTGGCTTTACGTTGCTGCTATCTCAACGGTCGCTTCGAGGACTACTGGGATAACCGCCGGGCCGCTTGACCCACTTTTATGTCGCCCACCCTCAGACAAACCTGAGCGCGAACCGCCGCCGATTTTCACAGGTTGGCCCTACCTTGTGAGACTTTGGAGTGCAGAGGCGTGGGCGGCAAAGACTCCGGCCAGCTCCTGAAGGTCTACGCTTCGGGTGTAAGCGTCTTCGGGCTCCTTGGCGGGCTGCCGCTTTCCGCCGGCAGGCCGGATGTGGATGGAGTCGAATCGAATGCGGTAGTTTGGATCTTCGCGCATGCGTTTGGCCTGGTTCCTGGCGGGATGGACGTTCGCGCCTTCTCCGGTGACCAGGATTACGGCGTTAGCCGCGAGTTTTCGATCGATACGCTGGATTTCTCGATAGGCCGTTTCAAGCGACGCAGCCCGGTTGGATTCCCGACCGTATTCTTTGTCGCAGCCGATCCGCGAGACTAGCGCCTTCAGGGAGTTCGGACCGGAGCCTTTGAAGTCTGTCGAAGCGGGATACACAATGGAGGCCGCCTGGCCGAATGACACGACCCCGATGCTGTCGTAGGGGCTGAAGTAATCGGGTATTTGACTGGCAGCGAACATCATTGCTTCGCAACGGCTTGGGGCGTTTGGCGGTTTTGCCGCCGATTTGTCGAGAACCACTACCAGAACCAGATTCCGGCGAGTTGCTTTGCCTTCGACCGATACCGGGACATGGGTGACTCCCCAAAATTTCATGAAATACACCGGCGCCGCCACTTCGGCCAGAACCGAGACGAGCAACTCTCCGTTGGGCCGTCCAGCCTCCATCGAACGGTTGAAACCAGTGGAAATAGTAGTGTGCGCTGGATCGACGCCCAGGTAGTTGGCGGGAAAACCGGCGCTCAAAAAACGGCGCGCCGATTCGGTGGCCTTCGCGTTGGCATCGGCAATGTCGACCCCGAGACTGACATCGCGAACGGCCGCCAACGCTGCGGAGTTAGCAGCGGAGCTAAGCCGTCCGCGAATCGAAAAGAGCACAAGCGCGTCGACAGCCATCCCCATGATCGACACGATGAACACCATCATTAGACTGGTGAGGGCCAGGGCAAACCCTTGTCGCCGTGCGCGCCGGTTACGGCTGACATAGCTCCGGGTTGTGGCCACGACCGAACTCGGCATGGGATTAGCTGATGTCTCGAATCTGAACCGAGTCGACGTCGATGAGGTAGGGCACTCTGAGGTCGGAAACGTCGGTAAACATCTCGGCGACGCTCACCGATTCGTCGTCCTTCAGCGCGGCAAACGCAGGCTTACCCTGGGCGCCTTTCAGGTCAGAGGCCCGGTTACCGGCGATCGAAACGATGTCGGCGTCTGTCAGCCCGCCGCTTACACCACGCTCTGAGATTGGCGTGCCCGCGCCACTCTGCCAGCGCTGCTTGTTGCCGATGACGATTCGGCTGGCGATGACAAATTTTTGGTAGTTGGGGCAAGCGGCGGGGTCGCCATTCCAATTCGCAATACCCCGAGCGCAGGTCTTGCGGCCAACCTTGATAACCCTGGTCAGAATCAAGGCTCCCTTGCCGTTGGGATTCGGGATCGATGCGGTGCCCGGGAGGCTCAAACCCAAACCTGCGGCACTGCGAAGGATCAAGGTTTGGCTTTGAGGATCGGCCATGTTGACGCCGAGCGCGGCGAGACCATTGGCATCTCGACAGACCGATCCCGCCCGCAGTGCCCGTGATAATCCACTGCCAAGCGAGACAGCCCCTATCACCAACCCAAAGAAGAGGGGGGCCACCACAACAAGCGCAAGGGCCGCTTTGGTTTTATCGTTTCGGTTTCCGAGAACAGGTTCCTGTGACATCTGCTTTCACCCCTTCGAGACCGAGCGAGAGCGGCAACGCGCTTCCACCGGGGGCCTCGCTGGTTTTATCAATTGGTTACGCCCATTGTGCGCGATGCCAGCCGCGGTTGTAAGTAGGCGAAAACCCAAGGGGCTTAGTCCTTTGGACAGGACTGCTCCTAGGGATATGCCTGAGTTTTAAGGTTTGGCAGGGGCCGACGGCGTGCGTTTAGGGTTGCAACCGGAAGCAGTAGAGGGAATTCTGATCACGGATGAAGAGGCTGCCGTTGGCCACCACGGGATGAGCCCACAAGGGTTTGCCTGACAACTCCAGTGAAAAGCGCGAGATCTCCTGGTAGCTTCCGATACCGATTTTTACCAAAGCGACAACGCCGTTTTCACCGGCTACAATCAAATGGCCGTCGGCATACACCACGGAGCCCTTCCCGGTGGACCGGTCGCGCCATGCTACTTCACCGTTGTCCCACTTCATCGCGGTGAGAATGGAGCTGTTGAAACCGTAGAGGTAGTCTTTGTGCAGAATCGATGTGGCGTGATGGTTCTTCATCTCGCGGCTGAAGTAAACCTCGGTGGCTTTCACGCCCGCACCCGTCGACTCCAACTTCAGCAGCGCGCAGCCGGTTCCATAGTCGGATGAGAGAAAAACACGATCACCGGAGACGATCGGCGTCGCAACGTTGGCCGTGCGGTTGGAGACCTTGCCGTAGCTCCACAACAGCTCTCCGTTGTCGGCCCGCAGGCCCACGGCGCCGCTGGCGGTAAAAGCGACATACGATCTGGTTGGGCCAACTGTCGCAACCGACACCGAGGAATAGCCGGCGCTGTCGCTTTGCGACTTCCAAATTACTTTACCGGTCGTCTTGTCGAGCGCCACGACGGAATGGCCTCCGCCACCCGGCGTCACGACGATTTTGTTGCCGTCGATGAGCGGCGATTCGCTGTAGCCCCAATGTGGAATCGATCCACCGAACTGGGTGACGAAATCGGCTTTCCAAAGCGGCTTGCCGGTTTTCGTGTCCAGGCAAACAAGTTTGCCATCGGCGGTAATCGCCCAGAGCCGATCGCCTTCGATAGTGGGCACTCCGCGCGGCCCGTCGCCGCGACGCTCGTTGAACGCCTCGCCGGCGGCCGTTTCCCACACCTTTTTGCCTGTCGCTTCTTCGAGCGCGATCACGTATTCGGTGTTGTCCCTCTGGCCCATCGTGTAGATGCGGCCTTGCGCCACCGCGACAGTGGAATAGCCACTGCCCAGACCCTCGGCAGTCCACTTTTTCGATGGACCGGCTTCGGGCCACTTCTGGAACAATCCGGTTTCGATCGACTTACCGTCACGTTGGGCTCCGCGCCATTGCGGCCAATCTCCGGCAGAAAGGGTCAACGATAGAGCGAAGAAAGCGGCCGGGATTCGATGCATCTCTTGGAAGGACTCCTATTTTTTGAGGGAACCGATCATCTTGTCGAAACTCAACCTCGCCGCTTTGACTGTCTTGGCCGGTCCGGTCAGCTTGAAAAACACATTCCCCTCTGGTGCTTCGACGATGACGCCGACCAATTGGTAACCCGGCTTGGCCGCCTTGTTGGGTTGCATGGGGCCACCGGCCAGGAACGTTCCGCCGTGCTCGACCGTGGTGACAGCGAAGCCAGCGACGGTTTGTTTCTTGGCCTGAGGCGGTGTGGCGGGCTTCTCCTGGAATTGGCCTAGCCAGCGGTCGACATTGGCCTGCACGCCTCCGCCTTGGCCGGGACCGAAGTAGAAGACCGCACACTCGGCTGCTTCGCTATCGCCTGCGGCGGCGGGCACCTCATAAGTCGCTGCACGCATTGGGCGCTGGGCTTGCGGTTTCCAAGCGGATGGAGGAGCCCATTGGACCCCTGCGGCCGAGTCGGCAAGCAAGGGGAATGTAGAGATAGCGAAGAAAATGGCTAGGCGAATCACTCTACTATTGTACGTTGCCAGCGCGGCGCCGCTTAGGATGTTGGTCAGGACGTTTGCGCCGCCGGGCCAGGCCGGGGTACAATCACACAGTAGAAGTTTGCGCGCCCGTAGCTCAGCTGGATAGAGCGTCTGCCTCCGGAGCAGAAGGCCATAAGTTCGAATCTTATCGGGCGTACCACATTTTATTTGACCTTGGCAGGCTGGGAGTTGCTGGGTTTGAAGCCGGCGAGAACCGCGCCGGTTGCCCGAGAAAGATCTACGGGCCGTGATCCGGTCGATTAATTCTCTAGCCGCCGTGGCCACCTGCGCCGCGGCGCATGGAGCCCAGGGAGACGCGATGGCCGTTGACACCCTCGCTGCCAAAGCGCATGAACTGCTTGGACAACTCGGCCCCGGCAAACTAGCCGCTGTCGTCCATCTGCTCGAAGTCATGATCCATGACGATGAGGGCCAAGAGGAAGAACTAACCGAGGAGGACCGCCGCGCGCTCCGTGCGTCCGATGAGTACTCCGCAACGGCGGCCAGGGCATTCCTTTCGAGCGGGTGGTCGCGGGGCTCGGCTTCTCGATGGAGCAGATCCGGGGCGGCGTCAAGAACAACGAGCCGTGAAAGATTCACTTCGAGCCCAACGTCCCGGGCGAGATCGGTGACATCCCTAAGCGCACCGCCATGACCATACTCGAAGCCATCCTCCGTTACGCCGAAACCGGAGCGGGCCGCGTCAAGCCGCTATCGGGAGAGTTCGAGGCCGCCTTCGCGCCGGCAACCACCGCGTCTTCTTCAAGGAAACCGCCGATTCGATCACGATCCACCGTGTCCGCGATCACCGCGAAGCCTATCGCTGATCCTGGAAACGAAGGAGCGAGCCACCGGCTTTTTTGGGTTTGTCACCCGCCTGGCCCACTTCGGCTGGTTCGATTCGAACGGTATTTCCTGGAACAGTGAGGTAGTAATCGTTTTGATTATATTAGCGGCAGTCCCTGGTCTTAGTTAAAAATGATAAATCTTCCGGTGTTCCTGTCCCAGCCGGTCGAACACGAGCCTGCCTGGCGCTACACAACGCTGGAGGCGGGAGGTGGGAGAAAGTTTAACGGCTCCACGCGGATTACGCTTCGATACCGTTCACTTTGGCTGCGGGCTCTGTAAACCGTAATGGGATTAAGCCGGCGGTATCGATGAAAGCAGCCTGCTATCAAACGCAAAGGGATTGCTTTCGACGATCCTGATGGCGCCAATCATCGGATGTCCGGGATTGATGAGGTAGTTTTTTTGCCTGGGCGCCAAGACCGAGGGCACCTCCATCGCAACGGTGGATTTGCTTTCGAGCCAGTCGTCGCCGATTTGCCGGGATGCCGCTACGTCTGCCGGTTGCAGGTGGACGCGCTCGATTTCCAATGTGTCGGGAATCTCGATTAGCATTAGGATCAGTGCGGCTGGCAGCGTGTCCAAGTGCGCCAGATACTCAACAATCGCGAGGGCACTGCATGAGGCGGCATACATGACCCGTTTGCCGGGAGAGTTCCACAGCCCACCGGTGATCGCAGCACCAGCGCCGTCGAGGCCGACGTGCCTACGCTTGGTCAAGCGTACAACCCGCATTGGCTAGGCGAGCACTCCGTGCTCAATTCTCAGGAGCAGGTTCTTAACTCGCGCGTAGCCGTTTTCTTCTCCAATGAGATCGATTGGCGGGCGGCCGTCGGTCGCAGCATTAATTCGGGAGAGCCACCTTGCCGCTTTGGACTCGTCTTCGAATACTGCTGTGGCGAGTACGGTAATCTCCTCGATTTGGGCTGTCGGGAGGTGACTCTCGATCCAGTGCCGGACCAGCGTTTCGCGAGGCCCCTCTGCCTTGAACTCAAACTTGCGCGCAGGTGCTAGTTCAGGGCTGGTAATCGCCCAATCCACGGATTTTACAGCGAGAAACGTTCCCGGCGGTAGACGAATTGCGACCGGGCCCGGAAATTCTTCCGTGGGTGTCTCTATCAGAACTGACTTTTCCACTTCGGCCATTTCACCTTCACTATACCTGTTCCGGCAGAACAGCGGCCAGCTCGAACTTGTCCCACCCTACTTGGCGTTCATCACAAACCCGAACAGCGTATCTCCCGCCGCGACCACCACGTACTGCGACCCATCTAATTCATAACTGATCGGCCCGTTGCTCATGCCGGCGCCTAAGTTACAACGCCACAATGGTTGCCCGGTCGTCGCATTCAACGCCACGAAATTGTTAAACGGGTCGGCGGCGAAGACCACGTTGCCCGCCGTGCTCAAGACGCCCGAGCGCGGTCCACCGGGACCGTTCCATGGATGGCTCCACTTGATTTTGCCGGTCTTGTAGTCGATCGCCTGCAGCACGCCTTCGGAATGGCCGCCACGATCGTTGCCGCCCCAGCCTTCCGGTTTGTCGGTGTCGTCGTAGATGTAGTAAACGCTATAGGCGTTCGAAGCGTTCACGTAGAAAAGGCCGGTGGCGGGGCTGAAGCTTGGCGGCGGCCAGTTGGCGGCGCCGGCCTGGTTCGGCGACACGAGCGCGCCGTCGAGTTGCGGGAACTTTGCGGGGTCGGGAATCGGTTGTCCCTTGGCGTCGAGCCCCTTGGCCCAGTTCGCTTTGGCGAACGTCGTCGTCGACACGTTCTTCCCGGTGGCGCGGTCGAGGACGAAGAAGTAGCCGTTGCGCGCGGCCTGCGCGATTAACTTACGCGGCCGCCCATCGATCACGCCGTCAATCAGCACGGCGGTTTGATTCGCGTCCCAATCGTGCGTGTCATGCGGCGAGGATTGGAAATACCATTTCATCTTGCCGGTGTCGGGATTCAACGCGATGATGCACTCGGTATAGAGGTTGTCGCCCATGCGGCCCTTGTGCGCGATCACGGGCTGCGGATTGCCAGTTCCAAAGTAGAGTAGGTTCAGCTCCGGGTCGTAGGTGGTCGAGCCCCAGGTCATACCGCCGCCGTGCATCATGGCTTCGACACTGGGCCAGCTCTTCGCTTCGGCCGAGCCAGGCTCTGGATACGTGTACCAGCGCCATTGCCGCTCGCCGGTCTCCGGGTCGTGCGCTTCGATGTAACCGGGCACGTCGAGATCGTCGCCGCTGATGCCTGCAATGACGTGATTGCCCACGACCAACGGTGCGGCGCTGGCAAAATAGAGCAGGTCAGGATCGCAAATCTGTTTGTGCCACCGCTCCTTGCCGTCCTTGGCGTCGAGCGAAACCAGGTTGCAATCCGGCGTCACGTAGTACAGCCACTTGCCCATGGCCGCAACGCCGCGGTTGCCGATATGAATGCCGCCGCGCGAAGGCCAAGTGTGATGCCACAACTCGCGGCCCGTACGAGCGTCGATGGCCCAGACGTGATCGGGAATCGTAAAGTACATCACGCCATCGACCACGACGGGCGAGGATTTGATCGTGCCGGGGAACGTGCTGTTGTTGGTCACGTTGATGCGATGCACCCAGCCGAGACTCAACGCGTTGACGTTGTCGGCCCGGACGCCGGTGAGCGGGCTGAAGCGCCGGCCCGAGTAATCGCCATTGAACGAAGGCCAGGAATCCGTAGGAGCCTTGGTTAGTTTGGCCGGATCGAGTGTCTGGGCGAAGGCGGCCGCGGCCAGGAACGAAAGAGCGAATGCGATTCTCACTTGATGGACTCCAGGTAGGCAACGGTATCGTGGATGTTCTTGTCGGTGTATTTGTCGAGCAACGCGACGTGCTCGGCGTAGGGGTCGTTCCGCTCCACCTTAAGCGAAGCGGTGCGCTTCCACGAGAAGTACTCGCCCGAGGAATCGCGCAACGAAACGTTGAAGTCGTCCAGGTGAACCAGCACACCCGACACGGCCTTGCCGCCTGCCGGGGTGACCGTGAGTGTTGTCGGCTTGCCTGCCGCCGCTCTGCCTCCGCCGCGTCCGAATGCGAAAGTGCGCGGGAACAGAAACTTCTGTTGGAGGGCCACCGGCTCATACTTCTTGCCGACCCCCGCCAGATCACCAGTCACCGAGTGGCATTTGGTGCAACCGCCCGCTCCGTTGAAGTACGCTTCGCCTTCTTTTACGTTTCCGGTCAGCACGTTGACCGGCGTGTTGAAGGGACCGCTGCGGAGCGTGTCGGTGACCTTCAGATGCAGGAAATGAGACAGATCGACAAGGTCTTTGCCTATGATGGAAGCGCTCGATTTACCGCTTTGCATGGGATGGCCCTTGCGTAGAAAATCGCCAATCAAAGCGCCATAGCGGTCCTTTAGGACGACCAGAGAGCGCACAAGATCGGCGCCTTGTTGGGCGCGGGGCAGGGAATCGGGCCCGCCGCGGCCGCGGTTGCCGTGACAGGTGATGCACTCAGCCACGTAGATGGATTGCCCGCGTTGAGCGCCTTCTCCATCGACGACGTGCGCGTCGTCCGGTCCGGCGCCGATAAAGCCAGCCCCGCCGGCGCCGGCCGAGCCGGTCCGAGGCGGGAGATTCTTGACGAGATAGTCAACCACTTCGCCGAACTCGGTAGCGTTGGCTTTGGCGCCGCGAGCGATCATCCCGTTGACCACGGCCGACCAGTTATCGCGCGAATATCCCTTGCCGGCGACGATCTCCGGGCCGTGGCAGGTGGCTCCGCAAACCCTGACGACCGTATCGCGACCCGGTGCGTCCGGCAGAGTTCGCCCCGCTGGTTTAGCGGGCGGAACTCCGCGTGGGCCTTGAGCATTCACGGCCGCGACGAACACGGTCGCGAGGAAAAGTGCGCGATAGGCGAGCTTCATAGAAACAACAATTATATCCAGGCTAGCTGTATGGAAGGAGCTATTTCCCCAAGGTACGCGTTTTCTTTCTGGCGAGGCGGAGCCGTCCCACCTGCTCTGCCAGCGGTTAGCCGCCCCTTTACAAAATCGTTTCGCCCCTTGTGCTGCCCGTCCAAATCTGATAAAACTTACTGGCATAGGATGCTCATCATGCGATCTATTACGCTGGCCGTCTGTTCCTGCTTCACGGTGATTTCGGCTTATAGTCAGGTCACCACCGCGACTTTTTACGGTACCGTCGCAGACTCGACCGGGGCCGTGGTGCCCGGAGCGTCGATCACGTTCCTCAACGAAGGCACGGCCAGTTCTCAGAAGAAAGTCACCAGTGCGTCGGGTGAGTTTGCCTTCGACCTTCTGCGGGTAGGCACCTACAGCATCCGGATCGAAGCGCAAGGCTTCAAGGCCTTTACCAGCACCGGGGTGGAACTGGCGGCCGCGCAGCATGTTCGCCGCACCTTCACGCTGGAAGTGGGCGCGGTCTCTGAGACGGTCAACGTGGACTCGAGCACGCCACTGGTGAATACGGTTTCGGCCGAGCAGCGCGAAAGCGTCGACAGCAGGGTTGTGTCGGCTGTGCCGCTCTCACGCCGCAATTACACGAACCTGCTGAGCGTCGGCACGGGCGTTACGGTGAGCAATGCCGGGTCGGCGCCGGGTCACGGCAATCGCGATGGCGGGGTCCGCCTCAATGGCCTGGGCCGCTCGGCCACCACTTTTACGGTGGACGGGACTGACGCCAACGGAAATGCCGAAGGACGGAGTGGAGCGCTCTTTACCAACTTTAACTACATCGACACGATGAGCATCGAGGCGGTCCAGGAAGTTCAGGTGGTCAAGGGAATCATCCCCGCCGAATACGGACAGGCGCTGTCGGGCAATGTGAACCTGATTAGCAAATCGGGCACCAATAGCCTGCACGGATCGCTGTTTGAAAACTTCCAGTCTGAGAATCTCAACGCCCGTAATCAGTTTCTTTCGTACAAGGCTCCGATGACGTTCAACCAGTTTGGCGGATCGCTGGGCGGCCCGCTCAAGCGCGACCGGATCTTTTTCTTCGGCGCTTATGAAGGTTATCGCGAGGCCAGTTCTTCGTTCCTGACGGGCAATGTGCCCACCGCCCGGTTTCGCGCTGAACTCCTCGGCCGTCAGCCCCAATTCAAACCGGCGCTGGACGCCACGCCTTTACCAACCGAACCCCACGCGGCTGCTGCCGATGTCGGCTTCTACCAAGCGGCGCGCCCCGCGCTCGCTCACGATAACCACGCCGTGATCAAGGGCGATTTCCGCGTCAATAACAACAGCAATCTCGCGCTCACCTACACACGCGGCCGGCCCTTTCGCGATGAGCCGATGATCTATACGAGCAACAACACCGAATTCCACGGCTGGCAGGAGCGCGGCACGGCCAGCTTTGTGACCGGTGGTGCGGCCTGGACTTCGGAGACGCGTTTCGGCTACAACAAGCAGGACCTTGAGACCTTCGACTCCTTCCTGAACAAGGGCGTGCCGGAGGATACGCTCTACGGCCGTCGATATGCCAGCATCTCGTCAAATCTGGGTTTCAGCACGCCCGCCAGCCAGATCTGGACTCAGTACGGTCCGGGTGTCAGCTTCGAGCAGAAGATTGGTTGGCATCGCGGACAGCACTCCTACAAATTCGGCGGCGATTTTTTCTTCCGCACCGGCGGGCGGGTCAAGGTGAATAACCCGGTGATCAGTTACCTGGGCCGGGAAGACCTTTTGAACGACGTTCCGAACTCGATGAACTATACCTTCGGGATGCCTTATTACAACGGCAACAGCCATGAGATCGGGTTCTTCGCGCAGGACGACTGGCGGATTACCCCGAAGCTGGTGATCAACCTGGGCGTCCGCTACGACGCCTATTCGGCGATCGTGGCGCGTGGAATCGATCCGAAGTCCGGCGCCGGTCTGTTCAATCTGGACGGACTGCGCGACAACAAGTTTACCTTCGGGCCATTCCGCGATCCCGAACATCCCTACAACAACGACTCCTCGGTCAACATCGGACCTCGACTCGGATTCAGTTACAACCCGGACGGCAAGAGTAGCACGACAATTCGCGGCGGGTTCGGGGTGCTCTTCAGCCCGCAGATGCAGGGAACGCTGAAGCAGGCCGTCTCGACGAAGACTATTCCGTATCGGCTGGTGCTGAGCCGGGCCGAGGCCCAGCGCTATAACCTGAACTACCTCACGTTCAATGACGACGCCCGGAAGGTGGTAGAGGCTGAGACGGCGCGCACGGGCAGGGTCAACGTTTTCGCGGCCGTCAACCCGGACTTGCAGAACCCTTATTCGATGAATCTTTACCTGGGCATCCAGCGGGCCTTGACGAGTTCGGTTATGCTCGAATCCGCCTTCGTGGCCAACCGCGGCGTGAAGTTCATTATGCAGCGGACCTTCAATCAGGTAGACCGCGGAACGGGCGAGCGTCCGAACCCCAATCTGGGTCAGGGCTTGTATATCGACAACACTCAAAACACCCTCTACTCTTCCTGGCAGAGCTCGATCAGAAAGCGCTACACGCACAATCTGACGGGAGCCTTTCACTACACCTGGGGCAAAGCGCTTTCGACGGCGGGCGGCGATATCGGCGCTGTCTACCAGGGCGACCAGAACGAACGGACTCAGGATTTCTTCAATCCTCGCGCCGACCGCGGACCGTCGACCGGCGACATCACTCATTACGCCGGCGCCGAATTCGTCTACGATTTGCCGCAGATGGCTTCGCTCAAAAGCCGCGCCACGCGCCATGCGTTTGGCGGCTGGCAACTGTCGGGAATCCTCACCGCGGCCACGGGCGAACCGCTGATCATCACTCAGGCTTCGGCCATCGCCAGCAGCAGGCCAGACTATATCGGCGGCGACGCGGTGCTCGGCAATTGGCGCGATACGCTCCAGTATTTGAATGCAGCCGCATTCGCCCGGGTGCCGAACGGTGCACGATCGGGGGCGACGCTGCGCCCGGGGACCATCGGACAGGGCGCTATTCGTGGACCCGGCAACCTACGCATGGATCTTTCGGTTGGGAAGAATTTTTCGCTGACCGAGAAGGCTCGGGTGCAATTTCGCGCCGATGGCTTCAACGCCTTCAACCACACGAACTTTGTCGGGTTGGCGACAGGCGTGGAGAATCCGAGGTTCGGGAAGTTTACATCGACACGCGGGGCGCGGGTGGTGCAATTCAGCGCCCGGCTAAGTTTTTAAGCGAGCAGCCGCGCCACTCGGCTAGACTCGTGAAATGTTCGATTCACGGCGAATCCGCCTGTTCCTGCTTTTTCTGGCCACCCTGGCCGTCGCATTGACTCAGACGGCCAGGGGCGGCAAAAGCCGTTGGTACAAAGGCAACCTGCATACGCACACGCTCAACAGCGATGGCGATTCGACTCCGCACGAAGTAGCAACGTGGTATCGGGAGCACGGCTATCAGTTCCTGGTGCTCAGCGATCACAACTATTTGACCGACGTGTCCGGGCTCAACGCCATCCATGCGGCGAAAGGGAAGTTTCTGCTGATTCCCGGCGAAGAGGTGACCGCCAGCTTTGCCAAGCATCCGATTCACGTGAACGCTTTTCAGCCGGAGCGCCAGGTGGAGCCGCGGGAAGGTTCGTCGATGGCCGATACGTTGCAGAACAACGTGGACGCGATCCGGGCGGCCAAGGGAATTCCCTCGCTCAATCATCCCAACTACCAATGGGCCTTCACGGCCGGCGATTTGTTGCAGGTGAAGAACCTCGGATTGATTGAGGTCTACAACGGCCACCCGACGGTCAACAACAAGGGCGGCGGCGGCCTTCAGTCACTCGACGAAATGTGGGATGTGTTGCTGACGGCGGGGCGGCGCACCCATGGGGTGGCGGTCGACGACGCTCATCACTTCAAGCGAATCGGGCAGGAATTTTCTAACCCTGGCCGAGGCTGGGTTAGTGTGCGCGCCGAGGAGTTGACCAGCGACGCGATCATGCGAGCGATCGAGGCGGGGCAGTTCTATGCGAGCTCAGGTGTGGTGCTGGCGGACGTTGTCAGTTCGGCCAGCGAATACCGTGTCGAGATCGCGCCGCGCGCGACCGAGAAGTTCACGACCTATTTCATCGGGGAAGGCGGCAAGGTCCTGGCCACCAGTTTCGAAACGGCTCCGGTGTATCGTTTGGCGGCGGGCGATAAATACGTACGCGCACGCATCGAGTCGTCATTCGGCTCGATGGCGTGGACACAACCGGCCTTCCGGTAATTTCGTTGTCTTATGCGCTAGTCAGCGATCGCAACCGATGCGCCCGTTCGGGCGCCCGCAGACGCCGCAACCCTTGCGCTTCAATTTGCCGGACGCGCTCATGAGTGAGGTCGAAACGTTGGGCGATCTCACGGAGCGAGTGTTCACGATCGTAGCCGATGCCAAAACGCATCCGGATGACTTTTTCCTCGTGAGGCTCCAGGGCGGCGAGCACCCCGGCTGTCTCCTCGCGCACATCGTTTTCAAACAGCGTTTCGGTCAGCGGGCGAACCCACCGATCTTCCAGCAGGTCGCCCAGCACGGATTCGCCATCGCGGCCAACCGGCAGGTCTAGCGAGACCGGATCACGCGACAAAGACTTCAACTCGCGAACCTTGAGTTCGGTCATTTCCAGACGGCGGCCGATCTCTTCGTTCGTCGGCATGCGGCCCAATTCCTTCTCCAATTCGCGTGAAGCGCGGAGAAGCTTGGTCAGGCTTTCGTTCATGTGAACGGGCACGCGGATGGTGCGCGATTGGTCTGCCAGCGCGCGGCTGACCGATTGGCGGATCCACCAGGTGGCGTACGTCGAAAATTTGTAGCCGAGATGGTAGTTAAACTTGTCGGCGGCCCTCATCAGGCCCATATTGCCTTCCTGGATCAGATCCAGCAGGTGCAGGCCGCGATTCACATACTTTTTGGCGACGGAGACAACCAGGCGCAGGTTGGCCTCGACCAGCGCTTGCTTGGCGTGCAGTACTTCCGCTTCGCTATGTTCCAACGCCTTCATCGTGGCGCGGCTCACCGTAGCTTCCTTGCGGAAAGTAGCGGTAAAGGCGATCCACGTGGCGGCTGAGAAAGGAATCTCGCGAATCGCTTTCGAAACCGAAACGCGAGCACGCGCCACTTGGCCGCTCAGGCGGTTGCGGACGTGTACCTGACGTGCGGGGATCGCAGACAATTTCGCTTCCGAGGCAGCCAATTCACGCGCAAGCTTATCTACTCTTCCAAACCGGCGCATAGCGGCAGTGCGAACGCGATCCGGCACCGCTTCGCCGGCGGGAACGCCAAGGTCGACGCTGTTTTCAAGCTTGATCCTGGACTGCCGGATATCTTCCTGGATCGCCAGGACCGACCGGACAACGACAGGCGCTCGCGAGAGCAGCTTACGAATGTGCAGGGCGCCACGCTCCATCCGCTGAGCCAGATCGATTTCACCCTGGCGCGTTAGCAGACGGACCGAGCCCATTTCCCGCAAGTAGACACGCACGGGGTCATCGCTATAGGCCGATTCTTCGACCGGCGCGCCATGTTCGTGCTCATCGGCTTCGTCGGTGTGTTGATCGTGAATTTCGCCGTGGTCAAACAACCCGAGGCTGAGAGCCTCGGCTGGATCGTGCGGCGCATGTTCTTGAAATTGTTCCATGTTCGTCCAACGTGGGCTTAGCCGGCCCCTATTTTTACCCTGCTATTCCATTAGATGCCGCAGACGCTATCTAAGTTCCAGCCGGCGCTTCAGCAACGAAGCCATTTCCGCCGCATGCCCGATTTCGAGCACTTCAAAGCCCGCCGCCCGCCCGCTGGCGATACCGGCTTGCGAATCTTCCAACACCAGGGCTCGCGAAACGCCCATCCGCGCCGCCGCCGTCCGATACGGCTCCGGAGACGGCTTCAGTTCCCGGACGTCCTCGCCGGTGACCAGCAGTTCGAAAAACCGCCGTACCCCCGCCGCTTCGAGCACCGGCTCAATTTCAGCTCGTCCACTTGAGCTCACCACAGCTAAACGGTATCCGTCAAGTGAGGCCACCAAATTGCGCGTAGCCTCCGGCATGGGAACATTCTCAACGGCCCGACGCCGGAACAACGCTTTCTTAGCGGGATACTCTGCCCAAATCGCGTCAAATCGCGAGGGATGGCCAGTGATCCGGCACAAGGTCTCTATCATGGCCCTGTCGGAGACGCCAATGCAATTGGTAGAATAAGTATCCCACGAAAGGGCGAGTCCGTGTGGTTCA
>JAYUSQ010000200.1:0-14829 GCA_043755595.1 Acidobacteriota bacterium
CTGGATGGCGCGATGAGAAGCATGTAGAACAGCCCGCTGGCATGTTCGACGGTAATGAGGGTTAACTCTTCGGTATTGTTGGTAAAGCCGGACGGGCCTTGCAAGCGGGTAGCTAGTGCGCGAGCGCCGCCAGCGGTCAACTGCTGGGGTTGCGCCGCGATCTTCAAATTGGCGTCGCGCTGTTGGAACTGCTGCACCAACTGCTGCGTCGCCTGATTGAGATCGGGCCGATTCTGCGATTGTACGAAGTTGATGATGGCTCCGTAGCCGATGCCGCCGCCCACGACGCCCGCAGGCGAGAGGAGGCTGACTTCCTTGGTTTGCTGATCCTGATGGCCTTGCCAATTGGCCGGATACTGGAAGGCCACCAGTTGACTCTTGAACTCCTGGAATTGGCCATTTGGACGGGCGGCAGACGGGTTGTTGGGATTGCCGTTGCCTTGAACCGCAGCACCCTGAGCCGGTGGCGGAGGGGGGGCAGGAAGGCCTCCGACCGACTGCTTGACGGCGGCGATCCGGCCGGCATCGGCGTCGTAGGCATTGCGTTTTGGCAGCAACTGAATCTCGGCCTGTACGGATTTGACGCGGTTGCCCGGATTCGGGTGATCGGAGAAGAACTGCGAGAGTTTGCCCTGTTTGCCGGACTCGGCCTCAAGCTTCTCGAAGAAACGAGCCATCTCGATCGGGTTATACCCGACACCATGCATGATGCGCGTGCCAAGCAGGTCGGCGTCGGTCTCGGCATTGCGCGAGAACTTCATCATCAGCGAATTGGCGCCGAGGCCCACGCCCAACTGAGTCAACTGCCCGAGTAGGCCGCCGCCGCCGAGCGCTCCGCCGAGCATGGCGGGGATTTGCAGGAGGTTCGCCTTGGAAACGTTGCTGGTGCCGTGGCGCAGCACTACGTGAGCGATTTCATGCGCGAGGACGCCGGCGACCTGCGATTCGTTGTCGGCTGCGGCTATCAATCCGGTGTGGGTAAAGGTCGGTCCGCCAGGGAGTGCGAAAGCATTGATGGACTTATCGTTTACCACCTTGAAGCTGTACGCGTAACTCTGCGCTTCGGCTTCGGGGGCCTGCAGGAGCCGCCGGCCAATGCCGTCGATGAACGACGCGATGGCTTGATCTCTGACGATCGGCATCTGCTTTTCAATTTCAGCTGCGGATTCCTTGCCCAGTTGAACGTCCTGTTCCTTGCTGAACATGTTAAAACCCGGCTTCAGGTTCTTGAGTTTAGGTTGCTTGGCGCCGAATACTACCGCGGCTCCCAATGCTGTCAACGAAATCAATTTTGTCCAACGTTTCATGAACGAGCCTCCTTGAGAATCAGATGCACAACGCGCAAACCAAGTTGCTGAGGTCTACACAGTATAATAGCTGAATGACGCCTACCGAAAAAATCTGGCACAACGGAAAGTTGATCCGGTGGGAAGATGCCAGACTTCATGTTCTATCTCATGTGGTGAGCTACGGCAGTTCGGTCTTTGAAGGCATCCGTTGCTACGAAACGACTTCCGGGCCGGCCATCTTCCGCCTGCGCGAACATGTACGGCGTCTGATTGAGTCCGCCAAGATTTATCGCATCGATACCGGCTTTTCGATCGATGTTTTGAGCCAGGCCATGATCGACGTAGTGTCGGTGAACCGGATGAAGTCCTGCTATATCCGGCCGATCGTGCTGCGCGGATATGGCGACATTGGGGTGATGCCGCGAAACAACCCGATCGAGACGTACATCGCTTGTTGGGAGTGGGGCAAGTATTTGGGCGCCGATGCGTTGGCTGAAGGCGTGGACGTGTGTATTTCCAGTTGGAACCGCAATGCTCCGAATACGATGCCGACGCTATCTAAGGCGGGCGGTAATTATCTGAGCTCGCAACTGATTCGCATGGAAGCCGATATCAACGGGTACGCCGAAGGCATCGCACTCGATACCGCGGGGTTTGTGAGTGAAGGCTCGGGCGAGAACATCTTTGTGATTCGCGACGGTAAGATCCTGACGCCGCCTTTGTCGGCATCGGTGCTGGGGGGCATTACTCGCGACACGCTGGTGACTCTGGCGCGCGAAGCGGGCATCGAAGTGGTGGAGACGAATATTCTCCGCGAGATGCTGTATATCGCCGACGAGATCTTTTTCACGGGGACGGCTGCCGAGGTGACTCCGGTGCGGTCGGTCGATAGGGTCAAGGTCGGCTCAGGCAGCCGCGGTCCGATCACCGAGAAGCTGCAGTCTGAATTTTTTGGGATTGTAAACGGTACCGCCAGCGACAGGTTTGGATGGCTGACGCCTGTGCCGCTGGCGGTACCGGTCTGAAGAACTGAAACGAACGGAGGGAACGAGCGTGACCGGCGAGCGCGGGCTTTCAGGTCACCTCCCCCGAGATTTCCCTTCGGGCCCGCGCCCGTACAGATCGAATACTGTTGTATCAGGAGCGGGCGTGCGGTACCAGCGAAAAATACCCTCAAAATGGGGTTTTCCGCAGCTTATTTCGTCAATGGTTTGATACAGTTACAGGCTGGCCACTGTGTGAAAGCTGTGCATAAAACATGAATCAGCAAGAATGTATTGGGCTCGATTACGCTTCTGGCGATCCGGTGGCGATCCGGTTTGACCGTGTGCTCTTGCAACTAGAGCCGATCATCGGGAAAGTGGATGTTACCCAGCGTGTCGCTCCCGGGTTCATCGACGTGCAGGTTAACGGTTTTGCCGGCGTCGACTATTGTTCACCGGAGACTCCTCATGAAGAGATTGCGCGCTCGGTCCGGGCGCAATTTGCAACGGGCGTCACCAGACTTTTTCCCACGGTGATTACCGGGAGCTACGACGGCATGGCGGGCGCGCTCAAGAATCTGGCACGGGCCAAGGCGGCGCTCAACGGACCCGAGGGGCGGGCGATGGAAGGCTTCCATATGGAAGGGCCTCATATCTCAGCAGAAGACGGACCGCGCGGCGCTCATCCCCGGCCATGCGTTCGTCCTCCGGATTGCGCCGAGTTGGAGCGATGGATCGACCTGGGCGAGGGGAACCTGAAACTGTTGACCGTTGCGCCTGAGTGGCCCGGGATTGGCTCTTATATCGAAAAGGCGGTGCGCGCCGGGATTGTGGTTTCAATTGGGCACACGGGCGCGAATGGGCGGCAGATCGCCGATGCGGTCAGCGCGGGCGCGACGATGTCGACGCATCTTGGCAATGGAGCCCACGCGGTTATGGCCCGGCACCCCAACTATATTTGGGAGCAACTGGCCGAGGATCGTTTGTCCGCCAGTTTCATTGTCGACGGGATTCATCTGCCGATGTCGTTCCTGAAGGTTGCCCTGCGAGCCAAGGGTATTGAGCGTTCGGTGCTGGTGACCGATGCGGTGATGCCTGCCGGTTGCGCGCCGGGGCGGTATAGGCTGGGCGAGGTGGATGTCGAGTTGCACGGCGATGACCGTGTGACTTTGGTGGGGCAGGACCGGCTGGCCGGATCTTCGTTGAAGATGCATCGGGGTATTGAGAAGCTCATGTCGCTCGCTGAGCTGAGCTTGCTGGAGGCCGTGACGATGGCCACGCGGAATCCCGCGCGAGTGTGCCGTGTGCGCGCGCGGCAACGCGGGTTGGCGCCAGGGGAACGCGCGGATCTGGTCCTGTTTGAACTGGACGCGGCGACGAAGGGTTTGACGGTGAACGAAGTTTTTGTGGACGGTGAGCGGGTTTATTCGAACTCGACGCCTGCGTAGATTTGATCGAGTGGTAGTTCGATTTCGAGCGATTCTACCCGGGCGATGGCCGCCGCGCCTTCATAGCTGGACAGGATCCAGCGAGCATCCGGCGCCTTCCGGAATACCTCGATTTTGGGTAATAATATACTTGCCTAATACACAGTTCTCGGGTATACTCTTTACATGGGACCCCAGATACCAGCCACCCTCCAAGAAGCGATCAAACACTACGCCACCCCCGCTAATTGCCTTGAGTACTTGGTATGGAAGCGCTGGCCGAATGGGGTTACCTGTCCGACTTGCGGAAGCTCCAGCGTTGGCTTCCTGGCCAAGCAACAACGGTGGCAGTGCAGCAGCCGTCACCCGCAACGCCAGTTCTCCATCAAGACTGGCTCGATTTTTGAGGACTCTCCGCTGGGCCTTGACAAATGGCTCCCTGCGATGTGGCTCATCACCAATGCCAAGAACGGCATTAGCTCCTATGAGATTCATCGCGCCCTTGGAGTAACCCAGAAAACCGCATGGTTCATGCTGCACCGCATTCGTTTGTCCCATCAGGGCAAGAGCGGCAACAAGTTCTCTGGGCAGATTGAAGCAGATGAGACTTTCATCGGTGGCAAGGCCCGCAACATGCACCGTGACAAGCACGCCGAAAAGATCACTGGCACTGGCGGTAAGGACAAAACCGCTGTAATGGGCATTCTGGAGCGCGGGGGCAAGGTCATTACCAAGGTCATCCCGAACCGCAAGAAGAAAGCCTTGCAAGCGGAGATTCGTGAGCACGTGCTGGCTGGTTCGGCCATCTTTACGGATTCGTTGAAGTCGTATGAAGGACTGGATGAGTTCCAGCATGAAGTTGTAGACCACGCTGTTGCTTACGTGAGCGGGGAAGCCCACACCAACGGGCTGGAGAACTTCTGGAGCCTGCTCAAGCGGACCCTTGGCGGTACCTACGTGAGCGTAGAACCCTTTCATCTGTTTCGCTACTTGGACGAGCAGGCGTTCCGCTACAACAATCGGCTGGGCATGAACGATGCAGATCGGTTTGACTTGGCCGTCTCCCAGGTCTTCGGCAAGCGTGTCATGTACAAGGAACTCACCGGCAAAACCGACGTTGAAGAAACACAAACGCCGGTTTAAACGGCAGCGTCGAGGGAAGCGGGGGGCGTAACCTTCCGCTTCGGTCCTCTTCGATTTGTGTTTGCGTCCACCTCTTTGCGGTAGGCTTTCTGCCTTCGCTCGATGAGCGTATGCGGAGTAGCCAGCACAGAATCCATCATGGCGTCGAATCGTGCTGCCGCTTCGGGGCCTTCGTGACACTCTGGCAACGGTGTGTTTGGTTCTGTCATCGTTCCTCGCTTTTCATGGTACCGAATGCTTTCAGCGTTCACAGTCCATACCGAGTTTTACTAGTTCAAAAAGGAAAGCACAAAAAATGGGATGGGTTGGCGGGCCGAAGGGAACTTTGATGCGAATGCGATACACTGTTCCGGTGCCAACGGCAATTGGGCGCTTGTACACCGCGAGCGGGTTTGTGATTAGCTCCGATGGGCTTACGGTTAAGGATGACGGTAGTCCGTACCAAACGGATGCTCAGAAGATCTTCACGTTTGGCGCAAACTTACGCGTTTCACACGCCTTCACTGGGCATACGGGGCTTAGCCCGAAGAACAACGATAATATAACATTCTGGTTTTACAGGCGCGCTCGTGCCATCGTTGAAAGACTTGTTATAGACGATGACTTTGACAGTCTTTTAGCGTATGCAAAATTGCTGGGAGGAGTACTTCATCGGGAACTGAAGGGCGAGTGTGATTCTGGGAACGTCTGGCTTCCTGATGACAGCGACATTGTTGATGTGCTCATAGATGGGTACCATCGGGGCACACCTGCAAGGGCGCGAATTAATCTCATACACTCAAAGCAGTCACTATTGACCCCCATAGTAGAACCGGAAACCGTTTCAGAGAAGGAGGGGCTTTACTTCACTTCATGTAAGGTCGGGCCATTGCTTCGAGATGATGACTCTCGATTTCACAAGTACAAACGTGAGTTGAAAGCAGTTCAAGATCAGGTGCTTTCTGATGCTGTAGATAAGGTCTACCATCACATCAAATCCTTGATGGGGGCAGAAGCGCTCGGTTTGCATGCTGATTTTTGTTCTCTTGTGGGTGGTACGATTCAGATTGCGACTATAACACCAAATGAGGACTTTAAGTGGGCGTATCGAGGAGACTAAAACAGGCGGGGTAGCCAGACTAAGACTCCTCAAGCCAAGTAAGTAGCTTGTCAAGGCTACTCTCAGGGAAGCCAAAAACGCTCATCCGCTGTCCACGACGTAACAGTTCAAGCTGCCAGCGTTTTTCATCTGGTTGTTCGTCAATCAGCACGTCGCTCACGTACTTCCTACTCTCATAGGCCCAAACGTCCGCTGCTTGAAGCTCCAAGTACTTAGATCGAGATGCAAAGGTAAGACTCCCAAGCCGATGGCGGTGGGCAGTTCTCACATCTCCAGAAAGGGAGTCATAAAGCAGCTTTGCCCTTCCCCCTAACTCCTGGTGCTGATCGAAGACAAAGGCAATTCGTTCATTTGGTGAAAACCCGCCTTCGTCCATTTTGAGGCTCATTTTTTCGATGTTGTGCTGAAAGGCTAGGAAGTATGGATGAGTAAAGTCGCCCTCTGGCTTCACTCGGTGCTGTTCAAAGGCAGGCCGTCGTTGGTCGTAGGCGCTTTGCCATATGGCAGTACAAACGCCCCAAACTGCTGAATTAGCAATTAGGCTGTAGAACTCTCGTTGGAACAGATCACGTTCGTCGCGATTGTAGTTTTCAAACGGTGGCAGTCTGTTTTCACATTTAGCAGCATGGAATTCTTTAAGGCCATACTCATCTAGCTTGGACTGCCACAGCCTGCTGAGTTCAACAAACGTTGGTAGTGCCCCGATAAGACCAGATACTGCGTATGAACGCGTGTCCCCGCTCTCATCGTTGTAGGCGACTACCATCATGGCTAGCAGCCCCTCGTCGTTTGGGGAATGGACCAGGAGGGAAAGCTCCTCAATGCGGTCAAGACAGTCAATTCGTGCAACAAGATCTCGATACCTCTTGGTAGTCATACCAAGTTTTACTGCCCAGTCGGGCAATCTCTTGGGTCCCTTGAATAACACTAGCACGGAGGGTTGTATTAGGCAAGTATATTATTACCCAATTTTGTGCTGATCCTGAGCGATCAGGAGGTACTCTTCAAATGTAGGGATTTGCCTGTAAAAGTTGAACTTACGGTGGTAATCGTAGCCTTCGGTTCTGGGCGGCAGAATCTCGACGATCACTTTCGGATTTACGATGGTTTCGGCCCGATCATCGGTCGTGACGAGTTTGCCGCAGACAACAGCTAGGTCGGGATAAACATATTTGGAGGCACTGGTCCGCACTCGGACTGGGAACATGACAAGACAGGGCTTGCCGTCAAGGCGCTCACCGAGATGTCTGGCGGCGTTGGCGCCAATTATCGCGTGGGTGGCGGTGGCAGGCTCCATTTCAAAAGCTTCGCCTTCGTGGTATTCGTGTCGATGTTCGGCATCACGGTCGAAAGCCAAGTATTCTGCGACGGACAATCTCGGAATCGGCAACGCGCCCATAGCTCAGATTGTACCCAATAGTGCCAACGGCCCGCGCTCAATGCGGACGGCGATTCGGCTTATACGAAATCGACGCCTGAGTAGATTTCGTCGAGCGGCAGTGCGAGTTCAAGCGACTGTACACGCGCAACGGCCCCAGCGCCTTCGTAAGTGGAAAGGTTCCAACTGGAATCGAGCGCTTTGCGGAATATTTCGATTCGCGGCTGATCCTGCGCGATCAGAATGTATTCTTCGAAAGTAGGGAGTTGACGGTACATGTCGAACTTCCGGTGATAGTCGTAGCCTTCCGTTTTGGGAGAAAGTATCTCGACGATAACTTTAGGATTGACGATGGCTTCGCCGCGCTGGTCAGTGGTAATCGTCTTGCCGCATACAACGGTCAGATCGGGAATGACAAATTTTGTTGGACTGATTCGCACCCGGACAGGGTTCAGAACCCGGCAGGAAGTCCCACGCAAACACTGGAAAAGGGTGCCCACAACGTTTGCTCCAATGAGCCCATGTGACTGAGTGGCCGCCTCCATCTCGAACATCTGGCCGTCGTGGTATTCGCTAGGAAGCTCAGCCTCATCGTCTAACGCGAAATATTCTTCTACCGTGATTCTTGGAATCGGGAACGCGCCCATAGCTCAGATTGTATCAATAGCGCCTATGGCCCGCGCTCGATAATCCGTTCCAACCAGTCGGCAATCTCAAATACCGCGCGATTCTCCACCTTGGCGGCTCGCGCACGATAGCCCTCTAAAACTCCTGGCGCCAGCATCTGCCGAACCGCATCGGCTACGTCACGCCAGTTCTTCACCACCAGCCCAAGCTTGTTCTCAAGCAACCATTCGGCGTTATAGCGCTCTTGCGGCATCGTCCAGGCGTTGCAATCCACGATGATTGGCAGCCGGAGGGCCAACGCTTCGGTGATACTGCCCGGGCCCGGCTTGCCGAGCATGAAGTCCGCAATCTGCATGAACAAGGGCACGCCGGTCGTGAAACCCTGGACATGAACCGGCACGCGCAGGTTCAGGGCGCGCAGCTTCTCTCCGAGGGCTTCGTTGCGTCCGTACATCAGGATCAATTGGAGATCCTGTCCGGATTCCGACAACCGGCGGGCGATATCGGTCATGGCGGGAGCACCCTCACCGCCGAACAGCACCAGGGCGGTCGGCGTGTCCGGTTTCAAGCCGAGTTTGACTCGTTCAGTCACCCGATCTACTGGCTTGACACCGTAGAAACTCGGACGCAGGATCATGCCGGAGGTTTTCAGGACGCGATCCGGCGGCAGGCCGAAGCCGTACGCCTGCTGGACGGCTTTCGCGGTGCCAGCCGCCACATACTGCTGTTGACGTTCCAGCCACACGCGCGGAGGGATGTCGGCGAAGTCCGTGATGACCGTGGCAAAGGGAACCGAGGGATTGTATTGACGGATAGCGCGATGGATGTATCGGTTGAAATGCGGGATCAGCGAGACCACCAGGTCCGGCTGGGTGTCTTTCTCAAAATGGCGCTGCACCAGTTTAGCGATCGGACCGCCCACCAGCCAGATGAGTCCATGCATGACACGCATCGACTGGGCGGCGCCAAGCGTCCAACCCTCCTTGAGCATCCAGTTATACCAATCCTCCAGCCCGCGGCCGGTGAGGGATTTGAAAAGGTCGGTTGACGAAGCGACGCTGTTGAGATGGGTGAGCGTGACATCCCATGGGCGGTCTTGCGAGTCGATGACCGCCTTCAGCGCAGTGGCTGCGCTTTTGTGGCCGCCGCCAGCCTCAACATAGAAGAACTCTAAACGTTTGCGAGCCAACTGACCATTGTCGCAGTTATATAATGACTACTCGAATTCACCACGATGAACTTGATCAAAGCCGTCCACCTAACGTTGGTTTTTGCCACTGCTTTCCAAGCCGACGCCGCTACTATCCCCGGACCGCTACCGTTGGCGAAACCGGAGGCGGCTGGAATGTCGCCGGAGCGGTTGGATCGAATCAGCCACTGGCTGACCGGGGTGGTGGAGCGCAAGGAGGCTGCCGGGTTTGTCACTCTCGTGGCGCGCCATGGCAAGATCGTGCAGCATCAGGCGTATGGCAGGATGGGGTTGGACGTCGCGGCCAGGATGCCCACCGACGCTGTTTTCGACTTGGCCTCGATGACCAAGCCGATCGTCGTGACAGCGGCTCTGGCGCAATTGGAAGAGGGGCACTTCACCTTGAACGACCCGATCTCGATGTATCTGCCGGAGTTCAAACAGGCGCGTGTTGAGGCGCTGCCGGGCAGCATGGTGGCGGCCAGGAATCCTATCCGCGTGCTGAATCTTTTCACTCATACGTCAGGAGTTCACATCCCATGGCCGCGGCCCGAGTACCTCAGCTTTGGAACTCTCGCCGCCCACATGCACAAGCTGGCGGCGCTGCCATTGTACTTTGAGCCTGGTTCCACCTGGCATTACGGGAGCTCTCATGAGGTGCTGGGTTATCTGGTGCAGCAGATCGCCGGCGCGCCACTTGAACGCCACATCCAAGAGAAGATCCTGACGCCGCTCGGCATGAGCGACACACATTATTGGCCGCCGGCGGAGAAAGACAAGCGGCGCGCGATGCTGGTGGTGAACGGCAAAAACGATCCCACTTCTTCCTCGCGGGTCTCGCCGGCAGCGGCCAAAGCTAAAACCTACGCGGGTGGCCAGTCCGGTCTCTATTCGACCGCGGCCGACTATTGGCGCTTCTCGCAGATGCTGCTGAACGGCGGCACTTTCAATGGCCACCGCATTCTGGGTCCGAAGACGATCGCCTGGATGGCGCAAAATCACATTGGGGAACTGAAATCGTTCAAGACGCCAGGCACGCGGTTTGGTCTAGGGATGGCGGTGGTGACCGACACGGCCGCTTCCGGCCTGCCGTACTCGCCGGGCACGTACTACTGGGGTGGCTCGCAGGGGACGGTTTTCTGGATCGATCCGGCCGAGGATCTGATTGGCATTCTGATGGTGCAGCTTACGCCGAGCCGATTGAGCCTGCGCGAAAAATTTTCCGCTCTCGTTTACTCTTCAATTATTGAACGATAAATCGTATCCTGGAATCATGTTTCGCGGACTCGGAGTGGCCGTTGCGGCCTTAGTATCAATGGTTCCTGGCGTCTTGGTGGCACAGGACGAAGCTTTGCGCCACGCATTTGAAGGGCAAACCGTCGTGGTCAAGATTGACATGCCTGGCGATGATGGCGGCATCAATCTCTTTCCCAACCGCGAGGATCCCGCCGATTTTCGCAAGATAGGCGACGCCATCAAACAGTACGGCGCCTCGCTACGCAAAGGCGACGAGGTGACGATCACCAAGGTGCATCTCAAGCCGAAGTTAATCGAGTTTCAACTGGGAGGCGGCGGATTCGGTTCGTTCGGTGATATGGCTGGAGCGCCATCGGTGCCGAGCACGCATGTTCGAAAGTCGAATCGCGAAGAGGATCTGGAAAAGCAGCGGGGCCGGGCGACAGGTGACGATCGAAAGCGGATCGAGCGCCGGTTGGACGGTGAACGCCGTGACCGCCAACGCGAGGAATCACGACGCCGCGACCGCGCCAGCGGCGCACAAAGTGACCGCGACGAGTGGATTCAAGCCAGGCGGCTCCGCTCGGGTTCGCGCTTCAACTTGCATTACCCGAACGGTGTACCGCCGGAAGCAGCGACGCCGGAGGCAATCATGGCGGCGCTTCGCGAGTACGTTGCATTTCCGAGGCGGGAAACGAGTGCAGGGGCTGGCGGCGGCGGAGCCCGCGTCTATCCTCGCACGCTTGAAAAAGGCATGAGCGAAGACGATGTCGCGCACGTACTGGGGCACCCGGCTTCCCGAAAAGTCAGCGAGGCGGCGGGTGTAACGATGATCAATTCCACTTACGACCTTCGTGACTCCAGTATCTCCGTGCAATTTGCCAATGGCGTGTTGGTGAAGTTTGGATTGATTTCAAAGTGACGGCGGCTGCCCGGTCCCGAAGGCAGACGAGAGCTAAAGCCGGATTGCCATGCGGAGCGTGAAAGCGCGTTGTTGATCGTACGCGAGATGAGGATTGCCCATGGCCACTAAATGATTGGGCGCAGCGGCAAACCGGGAATCGCGCGAGACGTGGGCATCGGCCGCCGCGCCTTCGGCGGTCCAGTACGGTAGTCGCAAGGGTTTTACAGGCTCCAGTTGTCGGATGCTCTTCGCCGTCTTGATCGTCCAGGGCTGTTTGGCGGCCAGTTTGCCCGGCAGCGCCGCCCGAATCACGAGCGGCGGAGTGTCGAAGGCGGGGGTAGTGACCAGGCTCAACCGCAATTCGGGAGCCTCAATCAGCGGTGTAATCTGGTGCTGTCTCGGGGCCGGCGCCCGGCGGACTGGACGCGGCCGCAACTTCTGCTTGCGGTGCTTTTGGGTGATTCTGGTTCTGGTTGTGGAACCATGTTTGACGTCGAGTGTAGCCGGAAAGGCCAGCCGCGACAACCCGAGCACCAGTCCGATCAAAGCGATGAGTCGAAACCTCATGCCTGTCTATCGGCTGGTAGCCATCCACTCTCCAGTCCAGCTATGATGATCGAGCAATGAAACTATCGAGATTACTATTGCTGGCGGCCCAATTGGCGGCGGCGGCCGAGACTCCGTCCTCGTTTGGCGTAGCCGTTTCTGGCCAACCGATGCTTGCGTTGCCCGGCAACGGCGGCAAGGGAGTTTTGGTCATCGGAGGATTGGACGGCGGCGAAGCTTCCGTCAATGCGGCGCGACGAGAGGCGGCCAAGCGATCGATACCGGCTTTGGTCCACCGTTTTGGGGATCCGGCGAATCTTCAGTTCCCGCCTAGCGGTGAAGCCTACGCCGGACCGGGCGGTGAGGCGCACTATCTTTGGCGTCATCTTCTGCAACGCGCGCCGGATCATATCTATGTCGCTGGCGAGAGCGCTGCCGCCGACCGTTTGGCCGCCGCGCTGAAGGGCAAGATCCCGGTAACGATCGTGCCTGTGGGCAGGCTAGGCAAGGCTCTTGGCCAAACCAGACATCCGGCCTCACCGTGGCGCCTTGAGATCGATAAACGGCTCGCCCGCACGCCAGAGCAGGTAGCCCGGCAACTCGCTGTCCTTTATGGCCACGATCTCGCCGAGCCGGTCTATATCCCCGCCATGGCGGTGATCGGCCGTCTGCGTTTAGGAGCGCTTGAAGACGCTGAGCGCATCGCGGCCCCGTACGCGTCGGGAGAAAAGCCTTCGTTGACCGCGAAAGCTACGGCTAGCCACGAATCGGGGCATCTGCTTTTTGGCGAGTTGTTCAAGCTCACGAAGAAGCCCGCTTACCTGAAACTCGTGCTCGCGGCGGCTGGCATGGCCTTTGAAGCCGACGGGTCGATGAAGGAAGCGATGCCGCTGCACAACGAGATGAGCGACTCATTCTTCATGGGTTGCCCGATTCTTGCGCAGGCTGGCCGGTTGACGGGCGAAGCCAAATACTACGACATGGCGCTGCGCCATTTTCGCTTCATGCAGAAGCTCGACCTCCGCCCGGACGGTATCTACCGTCATTCGCCGCTACACGAGGCTGCCTGGGGGCGGGGCAATGGCTTCCCGGCGCTGGGCATGGCGCTGACTCTGACCGAATTGCCGGTCGAGCATCCGGCGCGGCCCGAGATCCTGGCGGCCTTTCAATCGCACCTCCGAGCGCTGCTTCGCCACCAGGACGATCTTGGCGCTTGGCACGAGGTGATTGACCGCCCGGAAAGCTATCCCGAATACACTGCGACCGCGATGATCGGGCTTGCTTTGACGCGCGGGTTGCGTAATGGCTGGGTGAATGGCGCGGCGTTTGAATTGGCGCGCGACGCGGCGTGGAAAGCGATCAAGCGGCGAACGGCTGAGGACGGCGTGCTGATGGACGTTTGCGCTTCGACAGGCAAACAGAAATCGCTGCGCGACTATTATGACCGGCAGGCAATCTTCGCGGTGGACGCGCGGGGCGGCGCCATGGGATTGCTGCTGGCGACGGAGTTGATGCAATGAATTGTTTACTTTATTGTACTCTATCTATCCTGTTGATTACGAATGGTTTCTGTCAGGAAAAACAATCGGCCTACACCCCTGGGGAAAAGGTGATCGCCGATCAGTTGCGAGGGCTGCGAGCCGTTCCTGATGAGAAGCGAGCCGGTGTCACGCGCCAGTTGGCGCTTGAGATCCGGGCACTCCCGGCCGACAGCGCCCGCCGCTTGAGTTTGGCCAGTGGGTTGGCGAATCTATCGACCGAGGGCGACTATGGCCGCGCCACCTTGGAAGAGGTAGCCAAAACGCTGGCAGGGGCGCTGGCCGAAAAACCACAGCCGGCCGACCCTCAAGGCAACCCTGCGCAGCCGTATCTGACACTCGCGCAATTAGCCCGCTACGAGCACATCCCGGTCGAGTTAGCCGATCCTTCGTACGTCCTGGCCCTGAAGCGGCTGGAAGCGCTGGACCAGAAACGCGCCGGGGCCGATTTCACTCTCACGGATCTGAACGGGAAGCAATGGCATCTTCGCGGGCTCCAGGGGCAGACCGTGCTGGTCAATTTCTGGGCCAGCTGGTGCCCGCCGTGCCGGAAGGAGATGCCGGATCTCGACGCCTTGTTCAAGAAATACAAGAAGAAGGGCTTGGTGGTGCTGGCGTTGAGCGATGAGGACGCCGCGAAAGTGCAAGCGTTCCTGGCCAAGGAGCCGTTCAGCTTCCCGGTGCTGCTCGACCCAGGCGGCGTTGCGGCGCGCAATTTCGGAGTGGATGGAATTCCCAGAAGTTTCCTGTTTGACCGGAGCGGGAAACTCGTAGCCCAGGCGATCGATATGCGGACGCGCGGCCAGTTTGAGGCGATGCTGAAACAGGCTGGATTCTAGCGGGAGGTCAACGCCGGATCAGCACGACGGGTTGTTCACTGGCGCCATTCGCGGTATCTAAAAACCGCTTCAAAGCCGCATATTCGGCGGCGGGTACGGTGGCGGCATTGATCGCGATCTTCCGCACAAACGTCACCGTGCCGCCCTCAGCTTTCCAACTGGCATCGATCTTGCCGTAGGGGGAATCGATCTTGATCGGATCCGGTAGCTCGTCGATTTGAAATCCTTCGGGCAGCTTGACCGAGGCGATTTCGGATACCGCATCGGAGCCCAGGACAATGGGGAGTTTCCTGGTCTTCTCCGTGAATCTCGCGAAGTCCAGGAGTTGGATCACACCTGCGCGAAAGATCATCAACCTGGCCTGCGGGCTTTGCGCAAACCGGGGCGCTTTGAACTGCGCGCTCCAGGCGATCGAGTCGGCGCCATCTTCAGTTTTGAGATTTTCGACAACCGCTCCACGCACGCCGCTGGTGATCCATCGTTCGACGGTTAGACGGTAGAGATCCGGCGATAGGCCTTTATAGCGAGCGCGAAGCGGCGCGTGTCAACAACTTTGAGACACTCTTGCGGAGAGTTTAGTGAGCTTTTTCGTCTGAGTGGAGCGGCTTGTTGATCCAGACCTCCGTGGGAA
>JAYUSQ010000201.1:0-14827 GCA_043755595.1 Acidobacteriota bacterium
ACCCGCACGGATTGCCGTACGGCATGATCGTGATATGCCCAAGTTCGCCCGCCATTCCGACCACTCCGTGCAGCACGCGCCCGCCTGAAATGATCCCGCCCCCGATACCGGTGCCCAGGGTCAACAGCACCAGGTCGTCGACATCTTTGCCCGCGCCCATCCAGCATTCGCCGAGCGCTGCCGCATTGGCGTCGTTCTCAAGAATCACGGGGCTGCCCAGTCTCTGTGAAATGTCGTCGCGCACGGGATAGTGGTCGAAGCCCGGCATGTTGTGGGAGCCGACGATCATGCCCTTGTCCAGCATGATGAACCCGGGGATGCCAATGCCAACCCCCTTCAATCCCTGCACACCAACGCGATCGCGAAGTTCCCGGATATTGCTGACCAGATCGAGGATGACGCGATCGCGTCCGGCCAGCAGATTGGTTGCGCCGGAAATCTTGTCGATTATTTTGCCTTCGCTGGTAACCGCAGCCGCCCGAAGATTGGTGCCGCCAATGTCGACGCCAATGGAGTATTCAGTCATGTACACGCCAATATAGCACCGGCCTCAGAGGCTACCCTGCCAGCACGGGAAACAGGACCGGCGGACGCAGGCCAGTCTCGGTTAGGGCGCCGATTTCAAAGTTCATCAGGCGGTTAGCCGGACAGCCCGCCTCTAGTTCCAGTTGAATGAAGTTAGTCGACAAAGCGCGGCTATTCTCCAGCGTCACGGCGCTCAAAGTCCGGCCTACAAAACGCCGTCGAAAAGCCAGATTCTTCGCCGCGGCGATCTCGCGCAGCAAGCGATTCCGATCCTTACGCACCGGCATGGCAACGCGCCCTTCGTAGCCCGCAGCCGGCGTACCGGGACGTTCGGAATAGGTAAACACGTGCAAGTAGGTAAACGGCATGCTCTCGATGAAGCGCGCGCTTTGTTCAAACTCGCTGTCGGTCTCGCCCGGAAAGCCCACCATCACGTCGGCGCCGAAAGCGGCATCGGGCAGTGACGCCAGGGCGCGCTCCATACGCTGAGCATAGTGCCGCGATCGATAGCGGCGCTTCATGCGCTTCAGGGTCGCGTCGCAACCGGACTGGAGCGGTGCGTGAACATGCGCGGCCACACGCCCGCCCGCCTGAGCCATAACGCCGAGAAGTTCATCGGAAAAATCCATCGGTTCGACCGAACTGAGGCGCAGCCGCTCCACCGGAGTTTCATCCAACAACCGCCGTACCAAATTCACCAGCCGGAACTCGTGGGTCTTGCCCGCATCCCTGCCCCAATGGCCGAGGTTGATGCCACTCAATACGATCTCGCGATGGCGCGACGCCAGATCGCGCACCTGCGCCACCACGTGCTCTGCCGCCGCGCTGCGGCTTGGCCCGCGCACCGATGGAATGATACAAAACGAACAGCGGTTGTCGCAGCCATCCTGCACCTTTAGATTGGGCCGCGTCCGGTCACCGCGCGTTTCCAGGATGGGCGCCGACAGAAACTCGCGATGCATCGTGATGTCGCCGACAAACATCTCACCGTGAAAGTCGATTTCGTTGCCGGACCGCGCAATGATTTCCGGAATCGCCACCTTGTGCGAATTCCCTACGACCCACTTAATTCCTGGTAGCGTACTTAGTTCGCGCGGAGCACGCTGGGCATAGCAGCCAGTAACTAGAATCTCAGCCTCTGGGTTTTCGCGATGCACACGTCGAACCGTTTGACGTACGTCGTCATCGGCGCTGCTGGTTACCGTACACGTATTCAATACAACCAAGTCGGCGTCTGCGCGATCGGCTACTTCTGTATGACCGTCGTGCGCCAAACGTGATCCCAGTGCTGCCCCATCGGCTTGCGTGGCTCGGCACCCGAAATTTTGAATATAGAAGCGGCGCACCTTGCCCATTTTACCTTCCTTCACCATCTTCCCCTCACCCCTCGCAACCGATAGCATCATTGTGGCTCTCGACCGGGTTCTTTCGCAGGAAGAAATAGACAAAGTATTCAGAAAGCTTGCCGATAACAGCGCCGATGACGATCTCGCCAAGAAGGCGCAAATATACGATTTTCGCCGGCCTGATCGAATCGCAAAAGACCAGTTGCGTGCGATCCATATGTTGCACGAAAATTTCGGGCGCAGTCTTGCGTCGAGTTTGTCGGCCTATCTGCGCGCTTACGCGGTCGTGAATCTGGTTTCGGTCGAGCAACTGTCATTCATGGAGTTTGCTCAATGCCTGCCGTCTCCCACTGTCATCACCTCTTTGGCCATGCGGCCCTACGACGGCAGTGCGGTGCTGGAGATGAATCCGGGCCTCGTGTTCCCGATCATGGAAATTCTCCTTGGTGGAACGGGACGCTTCGGCAGCTCTAAAATCGATCGGGAAATTACGGAAATCGAACAGAGTATCCTCGAGGGACTGTACCGGATCGTGCTGAACGACATGCGGGAAGCCTGGCGGTCGGTCACCACGTTCGAATTCGAAATTCAGAATACCGAAACCGACCCGCAGATGCTCCAGATTCTGGCGCCGAACGAAGCCGTCGTGGCGGTCAGCATGGAGGTGCGGATCGGAGACTCCGTCGGCCTGATGAACATCGGTATCCCATCGATCATCATCAAGATGCTGCGGCAAAAATTCGATCAGCAGTGGTCGGTGCGCAAGGCCGAGGTCACGCCGAAAGAGGTTGCCCGCAACCTGCACCTGATCCGGAATTCGGAAATCCACCTGGACGCCCGGTTGATAGGGCCAACCATTAACACTGAGGATCTTCTCCGCCTTGAACCGGGCGACGTCCTGAAGCTGGACTTCAGCACCAGCAAACCGTTGCGCCTGCACATGAATGGTGTTCACCGTTGCGACGGCTATGTAGTTGAACGCGGACACCGGCGAGGTTTCGCAATCGATCGCTACATCAATGCGGCCGAGTAGCCCCCGGATCTGAGGTAACTGGGCCGGTAATCAGACGGGCTCCCCGATTGAAAGTTGAATATTGCAGCGCCCATTGAAGCGCTACCATTAAGCGGCTCCGGTATCCGACCAGGTACAGGAGGTGCACGAAAAGCCACGTTAACCAGGCGAACAAGCCTGAATACCGGACGAAACCCAAATCCACCACCGCGGCGGCCCGGCCGATGGTCGCCATCGTGCCTTTGTCGTGGTAGCGAAAGGCAGGGGCCGCTCTATCCTTCAAACGGGCGGCGATCGCTTTGGCCGCGTGCCATCCCTGCTGCATGGCGACTGGTGACACGCCCGGCAGGGGCTTACCATCCTGCTCGTACAAAGCCATGTCGCCGAGAACCAGGATCTCCGGATGACCGGCAAGGCTTAGATCCGGTCCGACGGGCAGCCGGCCCATACGGTCAGGCTCAATGCCCACCGCCTGCGCTAGAATCGCCCCGAGAGGCGACGCGCGCACCCCTGCCGCCCACAGCACAGTATGCGCTTCGATCACTTGCACGCCAGAGACCGTCGAGTCGATTGTGACGCCTTCACCATCGATTTTGGTCACCCGAACGCCCACGCGGGTCCGCACGCCAATTCCGATCAAAGCGCGTTCGGCCGCTGCTGACAGATCCGGGTGAAAGGATGGCAGTAGACGCGGGCCGCCCTCTAGCAGGAGAATCTCGGATTCTTCCGGCCGGATCGCGCGGAAGTCGCGCCGCAAGGTGTCCCGGGCGATTTCAGCGATGGCGCCCGCCAACTCGACGCCGGTCGGGCCCGCGCCCACTACTACGAAACGAAGCCATTGCCGCCTTAGTCGCGGATCGGTCTCACGCTCGGCTCGTTCAAACGCCCGAAGAATTCGCGCTCGCATCACCGTGGCGTCTTCAATCGTCTTGAGCCCGGGCGCATGAAGGCCCCACTCGCCGTGGCCGAAATAGTGATTCTCGGCGCCGGCCGCGACCAGGAGTGTGTCGTATCCGAGGGGGCCGTGGGCGAGTATCACCTGCCGGCGAGCAACGTCGAAGCCAAGGACCTCATCCAAGAGGACGCGCACATTGGGCAGGCGGCACATGACCGCGCGCAACGGCGCAGCAATGTCCCCGGGCGATAAGCCGCCCGAAGCCACTTGATACAGCAGCGGCTGAAACAAGTGAAAGTTTCGGCGGTCCACCAAGGTGATATCGACCGGCAGCTTGGCGGCGGCCTTGACCGCGTTCAAGCCGGCAAAGCCGCCGCCAATGACGAGGATATGATGACGAGATGAATTCGCCGGGGGCAGGCTCATGGCAAGGAACTCTACTCTCAGGCTAGCGCGCCTGGCCGCCCGCCCGTGAACCTACATGGCGACAACTTCTAAATGAAAGCGCTCCGGGGGAAGGGCCGAGACCGGATCAGGGCTCAACCCAGACCACGTGCGATAGGCCGTATCGGCCAGCGTTCCATTCAGATAGAACAGAAATTGGTCGCTAAAGTCGGCTAACGGCGGTAAATGGCGATAGGTCAGCCGAAGCCCGACGGCCTGTTCCAAATTGATCCCATCCGGATGAATCAGCTTGTCCTCAAGCAGCGTTACAAAGCTGGCCCGGCCCGCGTGTGGCCAGATATCAGGCCGCAGCAACGAGCGCAATTCCAGCCGGGATTCGAAAGTAATCTCGCACTGGCGGATCCACTCTAAAATCCCATGACCCCAATTCCATTGCCTGGACAGGTTCACGTACAAGTCCACCAGATTGATGGCCATATCCATCTTCCGCCGCTCAACGTCGGACTCGGTGGCAATATGGTCCAGCACGATCGACGGCACCAGTTCTTCGCTTTCGATGACCCTGGTTGCCATGTCGACGACCTTATCCAAACGCCGGCGTCGACCGTGGTCGCTCACCAGCAATGGCGGCAGTTCCACCAGTTGGCCGCCAGGGATCTCGATGAATTTCCGGTCGCCCAAAATGTCCATACGATAACCTCCCGTCTTTGACCATATCGGCCCGCTTAACTCAGCCTTTGACAATAAGACGCCGGCGCAGCAGGATCGGTTCCAAAACCGGGGTTTGGCGCCGCTCGACCGAACCGTCCGCTAATTGTTTCTAATGCGCGGAGGGTCGGGCGGAACCTGTGAGTGGACCGCCGTCCGCGGAGCGCGTTGACCCGGGGGCGGCGAGGCCGAACGCTGCATGTCTTCGGCCCGAGGCCCTTGCCGGATACCATTGGGATCGGCTGCGGCGGGCGCGCCCGGAGTGTCATCCACCAACTCGGCGCTTTGAGGATCTCCCTTCTCGCCAGCCGTTGAGGAGCTCCGCATCATGGCGCGCGTAGCCACAAAAGTAAGGCCGATCAGCACAACCACCAGGGCAGCCAGCGTCGCCGGGGTGAAGCCCATGCGGTTGTCGCTATAGGATTGCGTGTTCCGGCTGGGGGCGACCACTGGCGCGGTGGGATTGGCGGCTTCGAGCAAGGCCTTGCGGAAGGCCTCTGCGCTCGAAAACCTGGCGTCAGGGTTCTTTTCGAGCGCCTTCATAACAACGGCCTCGACGGACTCTGGGATGTGAGCGGCCCATTGACGCAACGGCGGAGGGGCTTTTTCAATGTGAGCCTTCATGATTTCGAATCCGTTCTCGGAAACGAAAGGGCGTTTGCCCGAAAGCATCTGGTACAACACAATGCCCATCGAGTAGATGTCGCTGCGGAAATCGGCATCGGCCCCGTTGCGCACCTGTTCGGGCGCCATATAGGCCAGCGAACCAACCGGCACTCCACTCTGGGTCAGGCGGAGATCCGTCGGTTGAATCGCCAAGCCGAAATCCATCAGCTTGACCGTACCGCGATTGCTCAACAGAATATTGGTCGGAGAAACGTCGCGATGCGTGACGCCCCGTCCATGCGCGAACGACAAAGCCTTGAGAGTCTGGTTGGCGACGTCAACGGCGCGCGACAAAGGCATTGGCCCCAGCTTGAGCAGGCGGTCCAGCGGTTCGCCGTCGACGTACTCCATCGCCAACACCAGGTCTTCGTCAAACCAAAAGGCGTTGTAGACCGCCACGATGTTGGTGTGGTTCAGATTGGCGTGAACGCGAATCTCGCGCAGGAACCTGGCCCCTATGTCGGGATCGTCGGCGCTTTCCTTCAGCACCGCCTTGAGAGCTTCGTACCGGCCCGTTATCATGTGCTCGGCCCGATACACTTGGCCCATTCCGCCAGCCCCGATCAACTCGACGATCCGGTAATCTCCGAGGGCTTCGCCAACGCGTAGGCTCATGCTATTTGCCCTCCTTTGAAGTGAACCGAATCGGAATCTCTGTTAGCCCAGCTTGTTCATGACGACCGTTGTAATCAACAAGAAGAACAATGTGCAAACAAGGACTACCAGTGCTCTTCGGTCGTTCGACGCTAATTCTGCACCCATCTCGGCGGGAAACTCCGCTTTCGTTGCCGACGGTTGCGGCGAAACCCTCGGTGGCGCGGCGCCAACCGCCGGCGCAGGCAGGGAGGCGGCAAAAGCGGACGGTTGAGCCCGGTTGGGAATCGGTTGGTGCGCTTCCACCTGACGGCCTAGTTCGAGTAGACGTGTGGCCGAGGCGGCAGGCGCGTCCGCGAAGGTGCCCCTAGGCCGCGTGGCCGGCGCGGCGGGTCTGGCGGGAGCCGTGAGCCCTCCGCTGTTCTTCTCCAGGAGCTCACGCAGTTTCGCGAGGAGTTCATCGGCGGTTGAGAATCGTTGTCCTGGAATTTTAGCTACGCACCGTAAAATCGTGTCGGCAATATCGGAGGGCAGATCCGGTACCAGAGTCGACGGATTCGGGGCAGGCTGGTTCACGTGCGCCACCATAATGTCGAAGTGACTCTTGCCGCTGAACAGACGTTGCCCGGTCACCATTTCATACAACACCGCCCCGACCGAGTAGATATCGCTGCGCGCGTCCACCTGCTCACCACCGCGCACCTGTTCGGGCGACATATAGAAAAGCGAACCAACGACGGCGCCCTTCTGCGTCAAACGAGGATCCTGGGCCGCTTTGGCCTGTCCGAATCCGCTGATAATGGCCCGATCGTCGCTCGTAACCAGAATGTTTGCCGGCGTCAGTTCCCGATGCACCACTCCTTGCACGTGCGCCATGGCGAGGGCGCCCACGACGTGCGAGGCATATTGCAGCGCTTGCCGCCAGGGCAGCGCGCCGAGTTCGAGCCGCTCTTCCAAAGTTGTGCCTTCCACAAACGCAGTCGTCATCACCAGGTGGCCGTTCAGGACACTGGCGTTATAGAAGGTAAGAATGTTGGGATGATCCAGTCGGGCGTGGATCTTGATTTCCCGCTGAAAGCGCTCCAGCCGCTCTGGATCGTGGTGAAGATCGCCTGGAACGATCTTTAAGGTTTCGAAGCGCTGCGCCAAAACGTTTTTGACTTTGTACGCGACGTTCGTCTTGGAACTCCGAAGCACGTCCACAAATTCGTAGTCACCGATGATCTGCCCAAGCTGAAAGCTCATGTTTCCCTCGTGTGTGAACTGAGTCACCGTGCTTGCTTACACTACAACTCACCCACATAGTACGGTCTACTCCAATGAGCTACAATCAGCGAACCTGCTTAGTTCGGGACGGTGTGTCCACCTTAGCCTCTTAGGGAGAGGATCCAGACGAGACGTTATCCGAGTTGCCGGTCGATGCTAGGGGTCCAGAACAGCCCACATTGGAGGCCATTCCACCACCGGTATCGGCGCAATCGTTTCGTTCAGGAGTTGGACACGAGCCAGCGCCGATGGTCCTTGAGGAGGCATCGATTCTCGACCACAATCAAACCCGCCGTTCGCCCTTCAGAGACAGCTTCGGCATGTACAACGCCTTCCTGTAGCCAGACAGCCCGCGCGCCGATCGCAATCGCTTCGCGCATCAGGGCCGGAACGAACTCACTGCGCCGGAAGACATCGACAATGTCCACGAGCTCAGGAATCGAAGCCAGATCGGGATAACACCGCTCACCCAGAATCACGGTCGCTTTTGGATTCACCGGGATGATGCGGTACCCCTGCTCTTGCATATACGCCGCCACGCCGTAACTTGGGCGAAACACATCGCCGGACAGACCCACGACCGCGATTGTTTTAGCGTCGGCCAGCAGCTTCGCAATCTCGGTCATACGCGCTGTTTACGCTGAGCGCGAGGAGCTTTGAACCCGCCGCCGCTCGGCTTCAAACCGAGGAGCTTCTGAAACTCAAGAACCTCTTCCACGGTCAGCGCGCGGAATTCACCGGATCGCAACCGCCCGAGTTTGAGCGGGCCAATCTGGGTGCGCTTCAGCTTCTCCACCAGCACGCCAAAATACTGAAACATCAGGCGGATTTGATTGGTTCGACCCTCTTCCAGCACCACCTGGTACCAAGGGTTGTCGGCCACCTTCATGATCTTGAGCTGACAGGGAGCCGTTTTCCGGCCATGCAACGGCACCCCGCGCCGAAACGACTCTTCCTGTTCGCCGGTGAGTTTCCCGTTTACCTTGACATCATAGACCTTCGGGACCTTCGCCTTGGCCGACAATATGGCATTCGCGAAATCGCCATCGTTGGTCAGCAACAACGCGCCCTCGCTCGCGTAGTCCAACCGCCCAACGGGATAGATTCGTTCCTTAATCCCCTTCATCAAATCCATGACGGTCTGCCGGCGCTCAGGATCCGAGGTCGTGGTAACGCAACCTTTCGGTTTATGCAGCAGGATATAGATTTGATACTGTGGGGGACGCATGGTCCGGCCCAGCACCTTAATTTCGTCTTTGTCGGCATTGGCTTTGGAGCCCAGTTCGGTGACCACCTTGCCGTTTACCTGGACGCGGCCCTGTACGATAATTTCTTCAGCCTTGCGGCGGCTGGCGACGCCATACCGCGCCAGGATCTTCTGCAGGCGTTCTTCTGCCATACGAAGCTCTATTCTGCTACCTTAACGGCAGCGTCGGTCGTCTCGGACTCAGCTTGTGCCTGTTGTTCAACCGGCTCCGTAGTCGCCACGATCTCACCGGCAGCCGCAGCTTCCGGCGGGCCGAGCGGGGGATTGGATCGCGCTTCGGCCCCATCTGGAACCTCCCCGGCATCTTCACCCAGCGCCAAACGGCTCCACTCCTCGAATTCCTTAAGCGTGGGTAGTTCGGCGAGGTCCTTCAAGCCAAACTGGACCAGAAACTCCTTGGTTGTCTTGTACAGAACCGGCTTGCCAACCACCTGCTTCCGGCCGGCTGCCGTAATCAGCTTCCTCTCCAGCAGGGTCTTCAAAACCCCGCCGCCTTGAACACCACGAATCTCAAGAATCTCCGGCCCCGTTACCGGCTGCTTGTACGCCACGACGGCGAGCGTCTCCAGGGCGGCCAGCGAAAGCTTGAGCGGCGGCTTCAGCCTCTTGACGAACGTCCGGATATCCTCGTGGAATTCCGGCTTGGTGCTCATCTTAAAGCCGCCAGCCACTTCGCGGACCGTAATACCGTGATGCGGCGCGGCGTACGCCTGCATCAGCTCGGCCAGCAACCCTTCGACCAGTTCCTTGGGCTGTCCAAGCGCCTGGCTGATCTGCTGGACCATCAACGGTTCTTCCGATACGTAGACGGCCGCTTCGATCATGGCGCGCAGCCGATGACGCTCACTCTCGGCCACGGCAGGCTTCTCTTCGATCCCCAGCGCCTCCAGTTGCTCTGGCGCCAACTCGGGATTGGCAAGGGGTTGCTCGGGGTAGGCTTCGGCCTCGGCGGCGGCCTCCTCGGGAGTCTCAACCCCGGAATCCGCCGCTAGAGCGGCCTCGACGGCAACCTCGCCGCCCGACTTCTCGCCTACCGCCGCGAGGGCATCCGTGATTTCCGTATTTGTCTCTTCTGTCATTTAGATAGGCGATGTTTATGAATATTCTTCTTGAATGGCCAAGAGCGCGTCTTCGTTGGCGAAAACTTCCTGAAATCGTTTGTGCCGTTTAAGGCCGATGTCGGCGAACGCTTCCTGTTGAACTAGCGTCACCGCCTGCATGCGGACCATTTCAAGGATAGCCAGAAAAAGACAGATCATCGCGCGCCGGCTTTTTTGCCGGTCAAACAAGGCGGTCGCACTGAGCGTCCCATCGGGTCCATGTTCCTGCAGCAACTCCGCCCGCAGGTATCGAATCATGTCCGGAACGGTGACGTCTTCCTTACCGATCTGGAAGAGAGGCTTGCTCTTGGCTCGCTCCAGGATAGTGCCGAGCGTGCGCACAAGGTCATAAAGGTTGACGCTCAGGTCACCGCTACCGTCGTCCTCGTTCGCGAAGTCTTTCATTTGCGGATTGGACCAAACGGCTTCTTCGAGCATCCGCTTCTGCTGCAGCATCTCGGCTGCGTTCTTAAACCGCTCGTGTTCCATCAGACGGTCTACCAGTTCCTGCCTGGGATCGCCCTCCGGCTGCATTTTCTCCAGCTCTGGATCGCGCGGCAGCAACAATCTGGACTTCAACTGAATCAGCGTCGCCGCCATATAGACGAAGTCCGCCCCGAGCTCGATTGAGAGGTCCGAGGCGCGCTGCAAGTACTCGAGGTACTGCGACGTGATCCTGGCGATAGGAATATCGTGGATATTGAGCTGCTGCCTGCGAATCAGGTCTAGCAGCAGATCCAGCGGACCCTCATAGATCTCCAAGTGAACGTTGAGGGGTGATGCCGACACTGTTTTTCAAAATAGCACACTACAGCGCATGCTACGCTCAAAGTACATGGCGTTTTGCGATTCGTTCTTCGGCAAAAAGTTTGGTCTTACCGAGCAGGATCTAACCTCTTACCTTTCTGAGGCCCTCTCGCGAGGCGGCGAATATGCGGACCTGTATTTTGAGTACCTGGCCACGACATCGCTGAGCTTGGATGAGTCGATTGTCAAGTCGGCTACGCAGGGTGTCAGCCTGGGTGTCGGAATCCGGGTCATCACCGGGGAACGCACCGGCTACGCTTATAGCGACGACCTCTCACCTGAGAAGATCCGGCACGCCGCCCGAGTGGCAGCCGTGATCGCCGATGGACCGGCCACTGTTGAAACGGCTGGCTTTACCGAGGCCAAACGTCACGACCTTTATCCGGTGCTGCAAGCCCCGGCTGATCTGCCCCTGTCCGAACGCGTGAAATTTATCAAACGGGCGGATGAAGCGGCGCGCGCCGCCGACGCCCGCGTATTCCAGGTCCAAGCCAGCTATATAGACGCCTTGAAGCATGTCCTGGTAGCGACCAGCGACGGGGTGATCTCGACCGACCGCCAGCCGATGGCCCGCATGAATGTCATGGTTCTCGCGCGAGAAGGCGACGGGATTCCGCAGCGCGGCACGGCAGGCGGCGGTGGCCGCGTCAATCTCGATTATTTTGTTGGAGATAAATCTCCCGAGTCCTTCGCCCGGGAGGCCGTCCGGCAGGCGATCATCCAATTGACCGCCGTCGACGCTCCGGCCGGTGAGCATGTGGTGGTGCTCGGCAAAGGCTGGCCCGGCGTACTGCTGCACGAAGCGGTTGGTCACGGACTGGAAGCGGACTTCAACCGCAAAGGCGTGTCAGCCTTCTCCGGCCGGATCGGCCAGCAGGTGGCTTCCGAACTGGTCACCGTGATCGACGACGGAACGCTTCATTCCCGCCGGGGCTCGCTCAATGTGGACGACGAAGGCACGCCAACCCAACGAAACGTTTTAATCGAAAATGGCGTTTTGCGGGGGTACCTGCAAGATCGCCTTTCTGCGCGCGTGCTCGGTGAGGCCGGCACCGGCAGCGGCCGCCGCGAAAGTTATCAGCACATCCCGATGCCGAGAATGACCAACACGTTCATGCTGGCCGGCCAGGACGATCCCGGCGACATCATTCGCTCGGTGAGCCGGGGCATCTATTGCGCCAACTTCGGTGGCGGCCAAGTGGATATTACTTCCGGCAACTTTGTCTTCTCGGCGACCGAGAGCTATCTGATTGAAGATGGCCGGATCGGCCAGCCTTTGCGCGGCGCGACCCTCATCGGCAATGGCCCGGAAGCGCTGAAATACGTCAGCCGCGTCGGCAACGATCTCGCGCTGGACGAAGGCGTCGGCATCTGCGGCAAGGAAGGTCAATCGGTGCCCGTGGGCGTCGGCATTCCCACCATCCGGATCGACAAGATGACGGTTGGAGGAACGGCCCAGTAATGGTTGGTCAAATGGAAGAAGTCGCCGGTGAAGTAATCCGGCTGGCTCGCGCAGCCGGAGCTACTGGCGCCGAGTGTACCGTTAGTCAAGGCGAAGAGTTCGATGCGCAAGTTCGCAAGAGCGAGGTCGAAACGGTCAAGGAGTCTGGTTCGCGTGGCGTCGGCGTACGCGTCTTGTTCGGTCGAAATACGGGATCCTCCTACACCTCCGATTTCTCTAGCGAAGGCTTGGACGCCATGGTGCGGCAAGCGGTGGACCTGGCCAAAGTAACTACGGAGGATCCCTTCGCCGGCTTGCCGGACCCAAGCGAACTCGGCAAATTAACCACGGACCTTGGACTGTTCTCACCGGAAACGGTGACCATTGAAGCCTCGCGCAAAATCGATCTGGCGCGCGAGGCCGAAGCGGCGGCTCTCGGCTACGACGCGCGCATCACCAACTCCGAAGGGGCTTCGTTCCATTCGATGTTGTCCCGCCACGCCTTCGCCAATTCGCTCGGCTTCAGTGGCTCCTATGAGACGACTAGCTGCTCGTTAAGCGCCGTGCCGGTGGCCCAAAATGGCGACCGGATGGAGCGCGATTACTGGTTCTCCACCGCTCGCCGCGCCGGTCAACTCGAAGCGCCCGAATACATTGGCCGTAAGGCCGCCGAGCGCGTCATCCGCCGCTTAGGCTCGCGTAAGATTCCCACCCAGAAAGCGCCGGTAATCTTTGAACCGCGCGTGGCGCGCAGCCTGCTCGGCCACATTTTCGAAGCCGTCAATGGCGACTCCATCTATCGCCGCGCTTCTTTCCTGCTCGATCGCCTCGGCGAACAAGTGGCCGCCAAACACATCACGGTCATAGACGACGCCACGATTCCCGGCCTCTTTGGATCCTCGCCCTACGATGACGAAGGCGTGCCCTCGCGCCGCACCGTGGTGATCGAAAACGGCGTACTGAAAAGCTACTTCCTCAACAGCTACACCGCGCGCAAGCTGGGTATGAAAACCACGGGCAACGCCAGCCGCGGCATCACCGGTAACGCCTCCATCGGCCACGGCAATCTATACCTCGAAAAAGGCGCCATCACCGTCGAACAATTGTTCAAGCAGGCGGGCTCCGGACTCTATGTCACCGAACTCATGGGCTTCGGCGTCAATGCCGTCACCGGCGATTATTCCCGCGGAGCCAGCGGCCTTTGGATTGAGAACGGCGAAATCGCATACCCGGTATCGGAAGTCACCATCGCTGGAAACCTGAAAGAGATGCTGATGAATATCGAGGCGGTCGCGGACGACTTGGAATTCCGGGGCTCCGTCGCCTGTCCTACGATATTAGTCGGCGGCATGACGATCTCGGGAACCTGACGCGGCAAGGCAGCATAGGTTCTTGGCGCCGTGCGGTTAAACTCCCTAAAACCAGGACTGTAGACTGCAGAGCGATAAGACCATAAATGCGGGGGAGTCTAACATCATTGCCGGTACCACCAGGTCTTCCCCCGATCTATGGCGACGAGGGAGCATGCCAGGTTCAGATTCGTTCAGCCCGAATCGCGAAGGAGGGCCAAGATCTGCCACGCCTTCTGCCGAAATGGTCCTTCCTCCCGATAGCGTTCTCATACCCGGCTCCGCCGAACGATCCCGATACTGAGCCGGGAGAGGAATGGGAAGGATGGTATTGGAACGATGGCATGAGTACTGCCGAGGCACTCCTCGGCTTAGATAAAGAATTTAACCGGCTATCTCGCTCACTTTTTTGCGCCATCTCAATGCGCCTTCGACTTTGTTTCGACTTGCCCCTGCAGCGAGTAGACCAAAGGCAATCAAGAACCCCGTTTGTGGCTCTGGAACTGGGGTTGAGTCCAGTTGAAGGCCCAGAACTGCCCCATCGAAAAGGTGGTTGCCGTTTGGACCAAGAGCAACGTATATTGTTTCGCCAACACCAAGCTGTCCGAACGTCTTAGAAAATTGGGCGGAAGCGCTTGACCACGGTACGATCAGGCTCGAGCCCTGCTGGCTATTGCCAACATAGAATCTTAGATCCCATCCGTTGGAAGCGCCGCCCGCGCCTGACGGGTTATTCCCTCGAATGGATCCATTCACAAGAGTGACAAGGCCCTGTTCGCCGGGTTGGATCGTGTAGGCAAGGATCAAATAACCATTGAAGGCATCTCCTTGGGCCGTACCCCTTCCCGGATGCGATCCTCCACTTGCCGTTATGTATGTGAAGTTCGGACCGGGTGCCGGAAAGCCAGCCCCCGTCACATCGTAGCGGGATTCGCCCGCATCCCAAAGGAGTGGTGTATAGTCGGCGGCGTTTCCCATCACAGCCGTGTTGCGCAAATAGGACCACCCGGCCGGGAAACTTATCGGAGTCAAGTCACCGGTAAGATCGGCGATAATAGCGGCACTCGTGCTGCTTGGAATCGCGCCGGATAACAGCGGTAATAGCAGCCACTTCCAAGATCGAATCTCAGCGTAGAATCGCATCGTGTTTCTCTTCCCCCATGTTTTCTGCACTTCGTGTTTCGGATTGACCATCGACATTGTACACGAGGATGGGGAGGTCCGCAAATGCTATGCCTTGACAATGCTATGCCTTGACGATGCTATGCCAGTCGTATCCAATACAAGATGAGCCTGGAGGGCGCGGGAGGGGCCAAGCTGGGGAGTGCTCATTCGAATGCAAGAGATCGAGAATCCGAGCCTGGGACAGATCAAGGCATTTCTGGAAGGCAGCCAGGAGGTGCGCTTCCACGCCGAGGGGCGGGCCGATATTTATGCTTGGGTGGA
>JAYUSQ010000202.1:0-14803 GCA_043755595.1 Acidobacteriota bacterium
CCTTCGTCGCTTGATCTTCGTTCACGCAGACGATATAGCGCCGTTTCCCTTCCACCCAGACTTCTTTCACTTTGAGTGGGGAAGGATCTTGGGGATCCTCGCTGGTGGGATGTACTTGGGCGTAGCGTCCGCCACGCGCCACCACTTGCTTGGCCTCCGTCGAACTCCTCATCCGCACCCCGAGAATGTACTTCCACTTTCGTTTCTCCACTTCCGCCAGAGTCGCGGCGCTGATCATTCCGCGATCGGCAACGATACAGACCTCCCCGATTTGGAACCGCGTTTTCAACCGCTCGACGATGGGTACCAGACTCTTCACATCCGCCGTGTTGCCGGGCCAGAGTTCGCTGCAGACAGGATTCCCGTTCCCGTCGAGCACCATACCCACGACCATCTGCTTCAGATCTGGACGATGATCCTTGGAGTGGCCACGCTTGCCGATGCTCTCGCCTCCCATGCCATGGAAGTAGATCGACGTGGTGTCGAAAAATACCAGATCCAAGCTGGAAAACAGATCCCGTTTTTGCGCGAACAAAGCTTCCTCAATGAGGTCTTTGATGGTGCGCGGCACAAATGGCGTGGCTCCCTGCTGTTGCTCTTGGGGCAGGGCTTCCCCCAACCAGGCCATGGCTCTGTAAAGATGATGCAGACTCAGTTCACCGGCGCCTGCGATGGCATAGTCCTCTTTCCATTTCTCGGCGGCGCGATCGCTGCCGGGCGCAAAGAGGCGGTGCAGCACAGTGAGAAAGATCGCCCGTTCGACGGAGAACTCGAAGTGGCGGTTGCTTAACAGGGCCGTGAGGGTTTTGTCGACGGCGCAAGATTGCCAGAGCCGCTGAAAGATCAGGGACGGACCGATTCTGGTGGTGAGTGTGGTGACGGTCTGGCTGCGGGCGTGGGCGCCGAGAACGGCGAGTTTCTCCGAGAATCTGCCAAGGGATTGGATCAGGGAATCGAGCTGGCCGGTGGCCAGAAGCTGATCCAAGCGGCCGAGCCGATGCAAAACCCGTTGTTTGACCTTGCCGTCGACCCATTCGTTATCGACGATGAGGAGATAGGTGCGGGAACCGTTAGTTTGGGTGCGAACGAACAAGGGGCTGCTCCTGTGTCATTATGATGCTCACAGACAGCACGAAAATACAAGGATATTTATCGACTGATGGTATTTAGGCGTGACACTAGGATTTCGCGATTCGTCCCATCGCTCTATTTGCAATCAATGAGTTGCAGACACTTTGCGCCGCAAAGTGTAGAAGATGAGTCAAAAACTACAAGTTGAAGCACAGCAGACTGTTGACCTGCTATTCGGCGTTGCTGTATCTGCTGGCGCTGTACGGGAAACAGAACTCCGTCAGTCCGGCTGACGCGAGGTTCATGATCTCGCAGACTCCAACTGAACGCCTGGATTGGCTCCTCACGCAACCCGAATTAGCGAACGCTCACCAAACGATTACCAGCCTTCTTAGACAATATGAGCTCTTTCTTGAAACCACCAACGCCGCGGAATCGGAACTGGTTCAGCTTTTCTTGAACAGAACGGAAGGGAGCGCTCGCATGAAAGCGGCGTTCCGCTTTGGCGATCTCGTTTTCGAGGCGATAGACAAGATCGGCCAGGGGAACCGGCTTCACCGGCTACTCGTCGTCTAAGAGCTAGTCGACTACGACGCCGCGCTCTTCGAGCAGCGTACCGGTGACGCGCATGAGGTTGAGCAAATCGCGGCGGTATTGCACCGATTGCGTAACCAGATCGGCTTGCGCGTTGAGAAGAAACTGCGTGGCGTCGAGCACGAAGAAGATCGTGGTCACGCCAAGGTCATAGCGTTTCTGCTCGGCGTCGAGGCGCTGCTGGCCGAAGTTTACGGTGATCTGCGACTGGCGCACGCCGGCGCGGCTGGACTCCACGCGCGTGACCGCGTTGAGCACGTCCACGCGAATGTTCTGTTCAAGTGAACGAGCGCGCAGGCTGTTGAGGCGTTTGCTGAGAACGGCGTCGGCGAGATCGGCTTGACCAGCGCGGTCGCGAAGGGGCAGGCGCAGTGAGAGGCCCATTGCGTAAGTCGGGAAATCGAAGGCGAACACTTGATTCAAAGCATCGCCGATGCCGCCAGGCACCAATTGGGTAGCCAAGGTCACACCCGAACCGAGATTATTCGTGCGCGGGATGAAATTGCCGCCGCGTCCACTGCCGGTATAGGCGCCAGTGAGCGCAAGGTCCGGTGTCAGCCGGTTTTTAGCGGTCCGGTAGGTCAGATCGTCGATATCGAGCGCCTGCAATTGCGATTTGAGATCTGGCCTCATGCGGAAAGCCGTCTCGACGAAATACTCTTTGTCGAGCGGTTTTTCGTCTTGTGGCGGCGCCACGTTCTCGGTGAGGACGATCGGCATGTTGCGGTACTCGGCTTCGACGTCGGCGCCCATCTGACGGCGCAGCGAGTCTTCGGCTTGTTGCAAGTTATAACGCGCCTGGGTGACGCGGACTTCAGTCGACGCATAGGTGGCTTGGGGTTGATAGATTTCGAGCGCCGAGATCGCACCCAACTCAAGCTCGCGCTGATTGCGCTTCAGTAGCTTGCCATTCAGATCGAGCGCGCTTTCCTGAACTCGCAGCGACTCGCGGGCTTGAATGACTTGCCAATACGCGGTTTCGGCGCGCTGAACCAAGGTCAGCAACTGATCGCGCAGGTTGTACTCGCCCTGGCGCAACCGGCTTCGGGCAATCATGATGGGAAGCTTGGTAACGGCGCCGCCGCGATCGCGCAGCAACGGTTGCGCGAAGCCCATACGGAAGAAGGAATTGATGTTGGGATTGAAGGTGGCGAAGCTGTCGTTGGTGGACGTCTTGGTGGCGCCGAAACCGACGTTGAACTGCGTGCCGTTTTCGAGGATTTGGGTGTACTGGCCGGTGAACGGCTGGCTCAAATTAGACGCGATGTTAGCGCCCGCCAAGATGCTATTGGTAGGCGAAGTGGAGCGGGTGGCGTTAAAGCTGGCTGTCAAAAACGGATCGAAGCGGCCAAACGATCGTGTGATAGCGTTCTTGAACTGATCGACGCTCAAGCGCTGAATCTGGATGTCGGGGTTGTTGGCCATCACCAGTTCAAGGAAGCGCTGGAGCGAGAGCTCAAGTTTGCCATCCACGACAAAGTCCGTGAGGCGGATCGGCGCCTGGATCTCCACGCGCGGAAGTTCACGGCCGAAGCCCTGGCGGAAAAAGGCGCCGTTAGGAAACGTGGGCGCGTTGATGAACGCGTTCGGTTGCTGCGCCGCCAGCGAGGCGGCGGAAATAGCGATCAGAGCGAGTGTGCGCATTGGACTCCGAGTATTATTCGTAACGGATCGCTTCGATGGGATCCAGTTTGGCGGCCTGCATGGCGGGGTAAATTCCGAACAGCAGTCCGATGCCGACCGACACCGAGAAGGCGACAACAATAGAGATGGTGGTTACCACGGTCGGATAACCGGCGGCGGCGCCGATCACCCAGGCGAGCAGGAGCCCGAAGAGAACTCCCATGGTTCCGCCGAGCATCGAGATCAGAATCGCTTCGGTCAGGAACTGCCGCACGATGTCGGCCTGGCGGGCGCCGATCGCGCGCCGCACGCCGATTTCACGCGTACGTTCCAGGACGGTGGCGAGCATGATATTCATGATGCCGATGCCGCCGACCAGCAGTGAAATGCCGGCGATCGAGATCATGACGATCTTGAAGATGCCCAGCGTTTTGCGCTTCTGTTCCAGCAGCCCGGCTGGCACGACCACCGTATAGTCGCCCGCATCCTTGTGCGTGGCGTTGAGAATTGCGCTGACGACGGCGGCCGTTTCCACCGAGTCGACACCGTCGTTCACCTTGATATAGACGCCGTCTATCTCGTCTTTGAGATAGCTATTATTGTCCTCAAACCGGCGCATCACGGTGTTCAGCGGCGAGATGACCGTGTTGTTGCGATTGATGACTTCGAGGCCTTCGACTTCGGTGTCCGAGCCCTGCTGCGAGCCGAGGACGCCGACCACCTGGAGCCACGAATCGTTGATCTTGACATACTTGCCAACGGCCGGTTCGAAACCAAGCAAATTCACTTTGGCCGATTCGCCGAGCACGCAGACCGGGGCTGAGTCCTTGTTTTCCTGGTCGGTGAACCAGCGGCCTTCGGCGATTTTGAGGCTCTGGATTTCGAGGTACGAGGGCTCGACGCCGATGAGCACAGGGGCCTCGTTCGGAGTCTTGGGAAGAACCTTGAGCGGCTTGAATCGCTTGCGCGGAGTAAGCGCGGCGACGCCGGGCACGTTCTCCTGTATGGCGCGGAAATCGCGAAACGTGAGGCCGGGAGAAATCTGCCGGCGCGTCTGTAGTTCGTTGCGATCGACCGCCTCTTTGGCCTCGATCAGAATGTTGTTGACGCCGAGCAGATCGATGCTGGCGATGATGTCCTTCTGCGCTCCTTCGGTAATGGCAAGCATCGCCACCACCGAACCGACGCCGAAGATCATGCCGAGCATGGTCAAGCCCGTCCGGAGCTTATGCACCAGCAAGCTGGTGAGCCCCATCTGAATTTCGGGAAGTACTCCGGAAAGAACCGCCATAGTAGTAGCTTGCGCCCCGTTACCCTTTTCCGCCCATGCCCATGGGCATGGCTGGCGCGGCGCCGCCGCCGTCACCCTTGTTCTTGGTGGTTGGTTTGGCGTCCGGATCCTGCATTGAAATCTCTTCGCCCGCCTTTAGTCCGTCGGCGATGAGCATCAGCGACTCGCTACGCCGGAGAAGCTTTACCTGCCGCGGCACAAACTTGTTGGCCTGCTTCACGTAAACGACGCTCTTGCCTTCCTTCTCAAAGATGGCCTGCGCGGGAACGTAGATAGCGTTCGGAATCTTTTCGACGATAATTTGCACGTCGGCGAGCAAGCCGGGGCGCAAGAGCACGTCGAGCTGTTTAGCGCTTTCCTCAGGAGGAGGAGGAAGCTGAGCGCTGTCGAGTTCTTTTTGCGTGAAGCCGCCGTAGCCCGCGCCGATGCCGGTGCCGGGGCCGCCAACTGGAGGACCGCCTGGACCGCCACCACCGCCACGCCGCCGTCCGCCACCACCACCTGCCGCAGCAGCGGGGTCTGCTCCTTCGGCCGCAGCGCCAGGAGCACGCATGCCGCCAAAAGCCACTGGCGCACCGCCGGCCGGCGTTTCGCCGCCAGCCTTGGTTTCGCCAGTGCCGCCGGCTTTGCGTTCACCGCGCGCCGGCATGGTGACACCGGCTTTCTGCATTTCTTCACGGACTTTGGCTAACATCGCCGTGCGCTCTTCCGGGCTCAGGTCGGCCATGCTCTTGCCGCCCAGAGCTTTTGTCATGGCATCGCGCATCTTCTGTTGCTGTTCGGGCGTCATCCCGGCGCCACCGCCGAAACCGCCTCGGCCACCACCGCCTGCTGCACCGCCTGGGGCGGCTTGACCACCACCACCGCTCTGGCCGCCAAAACCGCCGGGAGCGCCACCACCGGCGCCAGGGAAGCCGCCACCACCGGCTCCGGGGAAGCCACCACCACCCCCACCGCCGCCAAAGGCCATCATCATGTTGGGCATAGCCGCTGCCATGGGCGGCCTCCTGCGATTGGCTTCAGCCGTCGCCATTACCTTTGAGATCTGGTCGGGCGTTGCGCCCAGGTTCTTGAGCAATTCCGGCATGTCGACCGAGAAAAGCACGTCGAATTTCTTAGCCGGGTCCGACGAGAACACGTTCGCGCTGGCCGTCCCGCTCATCGATTTGATTTTCCCGTGGAGCCGCTTGCCCGCCAACGCATCCAGTTCAATCTCAACATCCTGACCCTCTTTGAGATTCGCGCGGTCCAGTTCGCCGATGCGGGCCACTACCTCAAGCTCAGACAAATCGAGCACGTCGGCGACAGGCATGCCGGGTTGCAACTGATCGCCTTCGCGAATGTCGGGGAGCGACATGCCCGAGACGAAGAAGCCGGTGCCGCGGTTCTGTTTGATCGCGATCAAGCCGCTCATCGGCGCCAGAAGTTTCACCTGATTAAGACGCATGCGCTCACGCGCCATCTCCAGGTTCGCCTTGTTTTTCCGCTCGGCCAGCACGGCCAGTTCGGCTTGCGCCTGTTCACGCCGGCTCTTGATATCGCTTTCCAGTTTCTGCAGGCGCCGCCGCGATTCCTCCAGGCTCAGGTTGTTGCGCTTGGCGTCGATTTCCGAAATCAGCTCATTGCGTTTCACTTCGAGTTCGGCCCGGCGCACAGCATAGCGGGCGCTGAGAAGTTCGACCTGGTCCTGGTTGTCGCGAATGGCCAGATCGGCGCGCGACTTCTTGGCGCTCTCATCGATCTGATCCATTTCAAGCTGCTTCTCTTCGACGCGAGAGAGGAGTTCGGAATCGTCGAACTCGGCGATGAGATCCTTTTCACGCGCGAATGCTCCGAGCGCCGCCAGTTTGGTTACCTGCACGGTGCCAAACAGGTTAGGAGCCGTCAGCGGAGCCGACCGGACCGCGCGCAATTCGCCACGCGAGTAGGTACGCACGATAATGTCGCCCTGCCGGACTTTGGCCGTGGCAAAGGCGGATTGCTCGCGTTGCGGGATGGATTTATAGGCGCTGTAGCCGCCCCACGCCGCTGCGGCGATGGTGAGGACGATCAGGAGCCGAACCAGAAATTTCATCATCAGTTTTATAGATCCGCTAAGAGCTTTTTGGGTTCAGATCCGTTAGATCTTTTTGGCCCGCTTAGCGGCCTCGATCGGGTTCTCAAGATAGATGGTTTCGCCTTCGCGCAAACCGGAAGTTACCACCATGTCGATTTCGTTGCGCTTGCCCACGACGATTTCACGAATCTCGTAGCCGGCGCCGCGCTGCACCCACACCGAAGGCTTGCCTTTGTTGACGAAGCTGGCGCGGGCGGGAATGAGAATGGCGTTCGGAGCGTTCTCGATAATGATTTCGGCGCTACCGCTCATGCCCGGGCGAAGACGCGGATCGAGGTTCTTGAGCGTGGCGCGGGCGGGGAAAGTTTTCTCGGTCAGCCCCATGCCGCGAAACGCGATGGCGGCAATCGGGCTGATCCAATCGAGCTCGGCGTTGAGTTCTTTTTCAGGCAAGGCGTCGACCCGGATGCGCACCATCTGACCGGTTTGGAGCTTGCCGCGGTCGACTTCGTCCAGCTTGAGTTCGATGCGCATGCTGCTGAGGTCGGGAATTTCCGCGATGGCGGCGCCGGTCCAGGCGGGATCGCCTTCCTTGAAGGCCGGCGGACTGGAGCCGAACGACCCGGAGGCGCGGAAATTCGGCAGGATATTGACGACTCCGGTGATCGGCGCGCGCATCACCATCATGCCGAGGTAACCCTTGGCCCGTTCCTGATCGCGGACGGTTTTGTCCTTCTTCTGCTGCAACCTTTGCAGGTCGGCTTCCTGAGAAACCTTGTGCGATCCGACGACCACCTTTTGCTGGCCCAGGTCACCCTGACTGATTCCAACGTCGATCCGGCTCTTGGCGCCTTCAATCTCAGACACCACCTCGGCCTTGCTCGCCTCTAACTTGGCGCGCTCGACGTTGTATTCGGTGGTCATCATGTTCATCTGGTCGGCCTCGTCGGTAATGCGATGAGTCGCCTTGAGCTGCACGATTTCGCTGTCGACGGTCCGCACGCTGGTCGACCGGTCCAGGTAGAACTGTTCCTGTTGAGCGGCATCGAACTCGACCACGACGTCGCCGGCTTGCACGACTTTCCCCGACTCGGCCAGCCGGGTAATTTTGGGGCTCGGCACTTGCGGCGCCGCGAGAATCACCGAGCGCGTCGAACGTATTTCGCCGCGTGTCTTAACCGCGATGATGAACTCAGCCTTACGCACGCGGGCCGTGGGAATTTCGACGACCGTGCGGCCCGCCAGACGATACGCGTAGATTCCGCCGCCGGTGGCGAGTCCAAGAAATACCACCCAGGAAAGTACACGCCGGAGCCGGTTCTGGGGAACCTGGCCGATTCGCTGCTTAGGTTTGATCTCTTTAGACATCTACGATGTTGTTTCCTTGAAAAACGGACCTGGGACGGACAGCACAATTAACCGATGCGGACCGCTTCCTTGCGGTCGCGGTTCGGAACGGGCGGCCAGCGGCGGGACGGCAAAACGGCGGCGCGTTCAGGCACAGGAGCTGTCGACACGCTTTCGGGCTTGACACCGACCGTTGGACGGTCCAACGCAATGACGTCGCCTACCCGCAAACCCGATTTGACGGCGACGCCCACGTGGCTGGCCAACCCGATTTCCACTTCCCGGCGATCCCACTTGCCGCTCTGAGCGCGAGCGAAGACATAGGGCTTGGCGGCGGCGGAATCGCGGAAAATTCCTTCGCGCGGAACGATGGCCGACGCATCGCTTGAGTCGAGAACGATATTGCAGCTCACCGAAAGATCGGGAATCACGCGCGGATCCATCCGGTCCAGCTTAAGAACCAGAGGCATGTCCTTGACCCAATCCGGACGGAAACGGCTGGCGCGTGCGACCGAGCCAATGGCGGAAATGTGGGCAGGCAATTCCAGGCCTGGAAATGCGTCGAAGCGCACGTGCGCTTTTTGGCCGAGCCGGAGACGCTGCACGTCCGCCTGATTGACGGTGGCGTTGATGATCATTGAGCTGGGTTCGACAATCTGCATGAACATCATGCCGGGCATAAGTTGGTCGCCCACTTTAATCTGATCGAATTCGGTGCCACGCAGCGTATTCTGCATGACGACGAGCCCGTCGATCGGGGCTTTCATCAACATGCGATCGGCGTTCACTTCGGCGCGCTTCAGTTCGAGCTTCGATTGTTGCAACTCAAGGTCAGCCGTGCGTTTGTCGGCGGCGAGGCCGATGTCGACGTAGCGAACCTCTTCCTTGAGTTGCCGGAACCGGGCCTCGGCTTCTTCGAGAGCCAAACGACGGCGTTCGGAGTCCATAAACGACAGCACCGGAGTGGTTTTCATGTCGAGTTTAGACTTTTCAACGGCCGCCGAGGCGTTGGCGATGGTCCGGTCATGCGCCTTCTTGTTGACTTCGATTTGCGCGAGCAATTTCTTGTAGCTGGCATCGGCCTGCGCGACCGTCGCGCGGAAATCGTCGAGCCGGGTCAGCATGTACTGACGGTCGAATTCGGCTACGGTGTCGCCTTTTTTCACGCGGATGCCCGCCGGGACGGCAGCCTGCAATACGAGCGCGAATTCGCTCGACATCCCGCCACCGCCGCCCCCTCGAGAGCTACCACCTCCGCCGCCAGCTCCGCCCTGGGAAGAACCGCCACCGCCACCACCCTGGCCGCCACCACCACCGCCCGGGAGCGTACCAGCGGATGAGCCGAGACCATCGGAGCCCATGGAACTCGATGCGGCGCCGGACGGCGCCGTTGTCCGTGAACCGGCGCTGCCGCCACCAACGCGCGAGGTGGACGACCGCATTCCGGCCGACATCCCGGAAGAGGACCCGCCCGACGCACTGGCGCTGGTAGAAACCACCGGCGAAGAACTGCCAGACCCGCTTCCGCTCGATGCGCCGCCACCGGCACTGCTAGTGCGGCCGCCGCGTTCACGCGACTGAAAGCTGGAACCGTCGCCACGTCCGCCCTGACCGCGTGCGCCCCGGAGCTGAGGCGTCAACAAAGAAGAATATTTTTCCGGTCCCGTTTGACCGGTTAACCGAAGGGTGTTTTCGATCAGCCCGCCTGCGGCCACTGTAAAGGTACGAATGCCGGCGGAAGCGAAGCGCGTCTGACGTTCCTGATCCTGCGAGCGGTTCCAATAAAGATAACCGGCGACAGCAGCCACGACCAGGAGCCCGCCGATCCAGGCCCAGCCGTTGGACGGCGGCGCCGATTCCGGCGTCGACTTGCCCTCCCAGGAGGGAGCGGTGGATTTATCGGGCTGTTGCGGTGCTGGCGGATTCAGTTGGGGCTGCACGGTCAAGCTCCTTCGAAAAACGGACTTCCCTCTTGTGCGACACAGATACGCTCCCCGGCATTTGGGGCCTTCGTATGTATCAGACGTTATTGTAATCCAGTCGGTTATGGGGGCGCGTGAGGTTTTGGGTTCGATTTGTCGCCCCGGACCTGATAGACTCGCGGAAAATGAGCACGAATAAGCAACCCGAACCCTGGTTACGAGGCCCGCTCCCTGGGATCAGCCCGCTGGTGGCGAATCTTTTTTACAGTTTTGAGCAGGCGCGGGAGGAGTTGGGCGAAGTCCTGAATGGGTTGAGTTTAGAGGAGATCTGGACTCGGCCCCATGATTTAGCGCCCGTGGGGTTTCATGTCAGACATATGGGAGGTGCTACGGAACGGCTCGGATCTTATTTAAAGGGTGATGGGCTGACTGCGGAGCAACTGGCTGATTTGAAACGCGAAGACGAGGCGGGAGCGACAGGCGCGGAGCTGCTTGAGGAATTGCGGAAGCGGCAGAAGGATTTGGAACGATACGTTAGCGCGATGAAGCCCGGAGAGTTTGAGGAACCGCGGGAAGTGGGCCGCGCCAAACTCCCTTCGACCGCCATTGGACTGATCGTTCATATTGCCGAACACTCCCAGAGGCATCTCGGCCAAGCCATCACGACCGCCAAATTGGTGACCCGAATGCGGGAGAGCGGCAAAGGCTGGTAGATGCAATCACGGGCGAGACGTTCGCCCCGCCGCCGTAGACTACCGCTCGCAGAAGCTCGCGGCTCGGTTCGGAAGCCGCGAACCAATGAAATGCTCCAGACGGGCGGATCCTTGCCAATCCTCCTGGTAACCCCTTAGCCGGGAGCAGCGCCTGTACACCAGAGGTAAATATGTCCGCGCTCGGCAACCCCACCCACGTCCCGCCTCCTTTGCCGCCTGGCCCGGTACCCGTTGCGAAAGAGCCGCACCAGCCTGGTTCCAACCGATGGATTTGGCATTTGGCATCGTTGGTGATGATCGGCGGCGTGACGAGCTGGTTTTTCCTCGGGCGGCCAAATGGCGAAAAAACGGATCGGACGGGCGCATTATCCTCCATCAAAACTGTTGTCGTAGCCAACGGCGATCTGCTGCAAACAGTCCGGGTCTCGGGACTAACCGCTTCCCGATCGTTTGTTAATGTCACGGCTCCGATTCTGCGGGGGCCCGACGGCGGACAAATGGTCTTGCTCTTCCTGGTCCAATCGGGAGCGCGGGTTAAGAAGGGCGACGTGGTGGCGCAGATCGATTCAAAAACGCTCGAAGATCGAATCGACGACATCGGGGACGAGATTGAGCAGGCGGATTCAGACGTGCGCAAGCGTCAGGCCGAACAGGCGGTGGACCTGGAGAACTTGAATCAGTCCATTCGAAACGCCAAGTCCGCGTATGACAAAGCGGTGTTAGAGGCGAAGGCGGGCGAGGTCAGAACCGAGGTCGAGCAGGAATTGCTCAAGTTGACGGTCGAGGAGAACGCCGCCCGTTACAAACAGGTACAAGCCGACACGAAGTTCAAACTGGCGGGTTATAGCGCCGAAGTTAAAATTCTTGAAATCACCAAAGCGCGGTTGATCCGCCGCCGCGGCCGCCAGCGAACAGACTTGGCGCGTTTCAAAATGGTGGCTCCGATGGACGGCCTGGCGGTTGTCCAACCGATGTTCCGAGGCGGCGAGATGTCCGTAATCCAGCAAGGCGATCAAGTGATGGCAGGGCAACTGTTCATGAAGGTCGTCGATCCGGCCAAGATGGTGATCGAAGGCAATGTCAACCAGAGCGAAAGCGGGGCGTTCCAATTGGGCCAGAAGGCGGACATTCGCTTCGATGCCTATCCGGCGATGAAACTGCAAGGGCAAGTGGATTCCATCGCTGCGCTGGCCAATAAAGGTCCACGCGAGAATTTCTATATCCGTAATTTGCCGGTGCGAGTGGACATCAAAGGCTCGGATCCGAAACTGATTCCCGATCTCTCGGCGTCGGTCGACGTAGTGATTGCGCGTGTAAACAATGTCGCGTTGGTTCCGCTGGGCGCCGTTCATAGCGAGGGTGGCAAGGAAATCGTCTATGTGCGCGCCGCCAAGGGTGGTTTCGACAAGCGCACGATCACAATTGGCGAACGCAACAACACTCACATCGCCGTTAAGTCCGGCCTCGAAGCTGGCGAAGAAGTCGCAATCGAGCTACCCGCTCAGACTCCAGTGGCGGTGGCTTCTTTGTAGGTAAAGGCGCGGCGTCGCTTCAGCGGTTTTGATTCTGTCCGCATAGCTTGTATCCTGGAAGGGAGATATTATGTCCGCCCTAGGCAACCCCAGCTTCCCGCCCTCCCCAAAGACATCCAGTCCCGTCTTGGCTCCGGTTCAACCGGCGGCCCCTCCTCCGGCCGCATCGAAGGGGTGGATGTGGATAGCAGGCTTGCTCGTGGTGAGTGGCGTGGCGGGGTGGCTCTACTTTGGCCGCAACAAGAGCGATCCGGCGCAACAGGCGGCCGCCGCCCGGGCTGCGGTAAAGACGATCCTGGTATCGAAGGGCGAGTTGCTGCAAACGGTCCGAGTGACGGGGCTGACCGCTTCACGCTCGTTCGTCAACGTTACCGCTCCGATTCAGCGCGGGCCCGAGACTGGCCCCATGGTCCTACTATTCCTGGTGCCATCCGGGGCGCGAGTGAAGAAAGGCGAGTTGGTCGCGCAGATCGATTCCAAGTCGGTAGAAGATCATATTGACGACATTGCCGACGATATCGAACAGGCGGATTCGGACGTACGCAAACGCCAAGCCGAACAGGCCGTGGATCTGGAGAATCTGAATCAGACCATCCGGAACGCGAAAGCGTCCTACGATAAGGCCGTGCTGGAGGCCAAGGCGGGCGAAGTCCGGACCGAGGTCGAGCGGGAATTACTCAAGCTGACGGTGAAAGAAACTGCGGCGCGTTACAAGCAGGTCCAAGCGGACACACAATTCAAACTGGCGGGTTATGCCTCTGAGATCAAGATCCTCGGCATCACCAAGACGCGGCATTTGCGTCATCGCGCGCGCCATCAGGCCGATCTGGTCCGCTTCAAGATTTTCGCGCCAATGGATGGGCTGGCGGTGGTGCAACCGCTATTCCGCGGGGGCGAAATGACTTCGATCCTGCAAGGCGACCAGCTTGGACCCGGTCAGCTCTTCATGAAAGTAGTCGACCCAACCAAAATGGTCATTGAAGGGAACATCAATCAGACCGAAAGCAGCGCGTTCCGGTTGGGACAGAAAGCCAGTATCCGGTTTGATGCCTATCCGGCCATGGCGCTGACCGGCGAAGTGGATTCGATTGCGGCGCTGGCCACCAAAGGGTGGCGGGAGAACTTCTATATCCGCAGTCTTCCGGTGCGCGTCGCCATCGGCGGCTCCGATCCCAAGCTGATTCCCGATTTGTCGGCTTCGGCCGATGTGGCCATTGGGCGCGTGGAGAATGCGACCTTGCTGCCTTTGGGCGCTATTCACTCGGAGGCGGGCAAGGAAGTCGTCTATGTGCGGTCGGCAAAGGGCGCATTTGAGAGGCGCACCGTCGAAGTGGGCGAGCGGAACAACACGCATGCGGCGATCAAATCCGGCCTCCAAGTGGGCGAGGTAGTGGCGATTGAAAAGCCGGCGCAGGCTGAGTCGACGTCGGCTTCACTATAGACGCCAGACTGTATAGACGCCAGACTGTTCATGGATTAATAACGGCCGTTCCGTCGTCGCCGCCCATTCGCTACGCAAACACGGCGTCTCATTCGACAAAGCCAAATCCGTGTTCTACGACTTGCTGGCAGCCACGGTCCCCGACCCGGATCATTCCTGGGCCGAATCCCGTCACTTGATCGTTGGGCGGAGAGGCCATGAAGAATCGGCTTCTGATCGTGGGCAGCTTGTCGCCCCCTGCATGGTCGGCCAAAGCCTGACCTTTCTCCTCAACTTCTTCGACGAACCGCGGCGGAAGGCGGCGGTGGGAAATGACGCGCCAACACTCCGCTGGAGTATAGTGAAGTGTGCATACGGTGGTCGAGACTCGCGCCTTTCTGAGCGACACCAAAGCGCTCGGAATGAGCGAAGCGGAACGGTTTGAAATCTTGACGTTCCTGGCGCTGAATCCGGGCGCGGGCGACGTGATGGCCGGGACCGGCGGCGCCCGGAAACTTCGGTTTTCGGGAAGGGCCAAAGGGAAGAGTGGTGGCTACCGCGTAATCACCTTCTTCACCGGCCCCGCTTTCCCGGTTTTTCTGCTCAATGCATTTGCGAAGAATGAGACGGCCAATCTCACCAAGCTGGAATGCGCCGCCCTGAAAAAGATCCTCAGCGCGGTTACGAGCGCTTACAAGCAGCGAAAGGAGTCGAAATGAAGAGGAAACTAACTCCCGGCGAAAGAATGATCGAGAGCGCCAGGCAGGCGCTGGCTTTTGCGGAGGGCGACAGTACGAACCGATGCGTCGTTCATGTCCCCGGGGACGTGGACGTGAAGGCGATTCGAGAGAAGATCTCGCTCTCCCAATCCGAGTTCGCTAAACTCTTCGGTTTGAGCAAAAGGACGCTGGAACATTGGGAACACGGGCGGCGCGTGCCCAGTGGTCCGGCCCGTGCCTTCCTCACCGTGATTGCGAGAGAACCGGAGGCGGTACGCCGGGCTTTGCTGGCGTAGATTGCCCTATGCCGCTCCAACCAGGCGAAAAACTCGGCCCCTACGAAATCCTCGCCCAATTGGGCGAAGGCGGCATGGGAGAAGTCTACAAAGCCCGCGACACCCGCCTCAACCGCGAAGTAGCCATCAAAACCTCCAAAAAGGAATTCACCGAACGCTTCGAACGCGAAGCCCGCGCCGTCGCCGCCCTCAACCACCCCAACATCTGCCAACTCTACG
>JAYUSQ010000203.1:0-43262 GCA_043755595.1 Acidobacteriota bacterium
CTCCGGTTCGGCTACGTGTATGAACGAGCAACTTACACGATGAACTCCTTTCAGTTCACAAGATCAGCCAGGCTTAGCCTGGTGTACCCAAGGAGCAAAAGGCGCAAAGAGGGATCGATAGTGATTTAGCGCCGTCTTTGCCGGGCGTTGATCGGATCGATTTTATCCTGCCGGATCACATTGCTGAGGGTTGCCTGGCGCCGTTCGCGATCGAGGTGGAAGGGCAGGCCAACAGTAGGATTTATACGCTGTCGGTTTCACGCGGCGATGCGCATTGCGCGCCGGAGTTGCTTCTGCCAGGCGGGGTTTGGCAGAAGTGGGATGCCGGGGAAAAGGCGCGGCTGAGTGTTTTGTCAGTCGAGAGGCGCGACCCTGGCGTGGCCACTCCTGAGCATTTCGCAATGGCGTGGACTGCGGATTACACCGCCGCGGAATTGTCAGCGCTAATTTCGGAGGATATCGACAACGCCTTCGCGCCTTACTATTGCCACAGGCTGGACTTCCGGAGGCCGAGTTTTAGCAGAACGGATCGCGACATCGTCCTTGGCATGTTTGGTTCTTTGGTCGAGACGGCGAGAGTGGAGTTTCGCGGCCCCGGGGGCTGCGTATGGCCTGTCGATCTACAGCCGGACCGGCGCACGGTGATGAATGGTCCGGCGAACTGCCCGCCGGAAACATTTCGATTCGATCAAACGGCGGGTGCAATTGAGGACTTGCCTCCCGCTGTGATTCCCTTGCTCGGCGTCGAAGGAGGCCCCGTTAGTTTCAGCTTGCTTTGGCTGGGCAATCAAACGCCAACACCGCTGGTTTTGCGTCATCGGTTGACTGTGCAAAGCGGCGGTGCGTTGGGTCGCTTTGCTGTCGTTTCAGAGACAACTTGCCGCCTTACAGGAGAACGAGGAGAGGGGGAGGTTCGGGTTTCGACCAGTGACAGCGGTAGCGTGGTAGGGTGGGCTGCGGTCAAGCGGACCGTGGTGTATCGGGGGTTGGAAGCTGGGCCCGGCGTGGATGCGATGTTACTCCGGTTGGTTCGGCTGCAAGCTGTGCCGTTTCCATTAGTGGGGAAGTTTCGACTAGACTAACAAATATGCGCCTCCAATGGATGCCGCTGCTACTGGCCGGAGTATCTTGCGTTAGCGGGCAGCCGTTTGTTGGCGAGATTTCTCTTGCGGCCCCGGCGAATCCGCTGATAGGGAGTGGCTTCGCGCCTGGCTCTCGTATCGTAATCCAGGGTGGGAACTTTGGCGAGCAGCCCATGGTTCGCTTGCGGCCGATTGACGCGGAGTGGGTGGACGCGGAGGTTATGGATGTAACGCCGTCGCGAATCGTTGTGGTTATCCCGAGAGATCTTGCGACCGGCCCGGCGGAACTGGAAGTGGCGGCGGATGGGCGGGCGAGCCGGATGGTCGAACTCTGGATTGTAGAGCGGCGGTTGGTGTTGTTTACGCGAGAGGGCGATGGGTACGGTCCGGCGATTGCCAGGCATGGCCAGTTGTTGAATCGGTTCGACTCGGCGGCGCGTCCGGGTGAGCGCGTCTCACTATTGGGCATTGGTCTCGGGCGCAGCTCCGCTGGCGTCAAAGTGCTGATTGGCGGACGGGCGATTGAGCCGGATTTTGTTGGCGCGTCTTCGGCGATTGCCGGCCTGGACCACATCGATTTCACTCTGCCTTGGGATGCGCCGGAAGGTTGCCTTGTACCTTTCGCGATTGAGGCAGCGGGACAATCGCTAAATTGGCCGTATACGCTGTCGGTATCGCGCAGCGGCGGACGTTGCCCGAGTGAGTTGCCATTGGGAGAAGAGTTCTGGGAGAAACTGGACCGCGGTGAACGGGTCCGCGTAGCCGTGCTTTCTATTGAACGGACGGAGGCGGAGGGAAACTACGCCGTCTCTTGGCAAGCCGACTACTTGGCGAGTGAGTTGACCACGCTCTTTTCCGGCGACTTATTGACGCGACCGGCGCCTTTGTTCTGCACATTGACGGCTACTTACAGTAGTATCTATCTTGCGCCCGGACCTCGTCGACCCTTTGGAATTTTCACGGGGGCCAGCCTGATAATGGCTCCGCCCGTGGCTGGGGTGAGTGGTGCAGACGGTTGTGAGTGGGAATTCACAGCTCAGCCGGACCGGCGCCAAGGGGCGACTGGCCCGGCGAATTGCGATCCGGCCAATTTTCGATTCGGTGGTTCCTTTCAACAAGTCGAAAGGCTCCCGGCTGCACCGATTCCCTTATTGCGGGCCTTTCCCGCTTCGGGACGACATGCCTTGTCGTGGTCGGGCAATTTCGGCCCTGGGTTATTGGGGACCATCTCTTGGGCGTTCATTCCCGCAAGAGGCTTCCTTCCGGCGATCACAAGGGTAACGTCTTGCAGCCTGGCTGGGGAAAATGGGTACGCCTTGCTCACCGAAGACGGCACTGGGCTAGGCGTCAAGCGGAGTGTGGCATATCGGGTTCTTGATTCAGAGCCAGGGACAGACGCTACGCTCGTTCGATTCGTTCGGCTGCAAAACGTCCCTCGGTCCTTTTGAGCGCCCAGCGGGCGTGCTCCGCTATGACCTCGTCCGGTGATGTGGCCAGGCGCTGGAGGGGCTCCCGGAACTTAGTGTCAGCTGAATTTCCCATGGCCACGCAGACGTTGCGGAGGAAGCCGCGGTAGCGGGCACGAGTAACTGGAGTTGTTTTAAACATCTCTAGAAACTCCTGTTCCGACAACGCCGCGAGTGTTTCCAGGGGTGGGGCGACCAGGCCTTGGCGCGGGGCGAATGCTGCGTCGCGATCGACTGGCGCCCGCCGGTTCCAAGGGCAGACGTCCTGGCAGATGTCGCAGCCGAAGACGTGGCTGCCGATTCCCGCGCGTCGCTCCTCTGGGATTTCGCCTTTGAGTTCGATGGTGAAGTAGGAAATGCAGGCGCGCGCGTCGACCGTCCAACGGTCTTCCATCGGGACAATCGCCGATGTCGGGCAGGCGTCGATGCAACGGGTGCAGGTTCCGCAGCGATCCGGCGGCGGGGTGTCGGGCGCGATCTCCAACGAGGTGAGCAGTTCGCCCAGGAAGAACCAACTGCCTTTTTCCTGATTGATGAGGCAGGTGTTTTTGCCAATCCACCCGAGGCCGGCTTGGCGCGCGTAGCTTCGCTCCAGCAGGGGCGCGGTGTCGGCGAAGGCGCGCCACTCATGGTCGCCCATGCGGCGGGCGAGATCCTCCAACCCCGTCGTCATTACAGTGTGATAGTCGTCGCCCCAGGCATAGCGGGAGATCCAGCCGAGGGCCGGGTCGTCAAAGCGATCGGAAGACGGTTCGGGCCCGTTGTAGAGCTTCGCGACACAGATAATTGAACGGGCGGAAGGTAGCAATCGAGACGGGTCGGCTCTAATATCTGCCCGGTAGTCGGTCAAGTAGGCCATGCGACCGGCGAAGCCCGCGTCGACCCACGTTTGGTACCGTGGCGCTTCGGCCACGGGCGCGCAGTGCGCCACGCCGGCCAATTCAAACCCGACTTCAGCGGCAAGCTGATGAATCCGTTGCCTTTGCAAGCTGTTCGACCTCGATCCAGTCAATCCCGAAAATCCCCACCCGCCCCCCGAAAGTGACTGTTCGCTTCATTCCGTACCTTTTAGGGATACCCCTTAACTATACTGTTCGATGAAGGGGACTTGCGTCTCGTGGCCCCTAAATCGGATATTCGTCGAGGCTGGATTATAAATGCATAAACCGATCAAATACGTTGAGAAGCTCGTGACGACCGGCGCTAAGGGCGCATGGGTGGTTTTCGACGCGATCAACCAGTTCAAGCAGAATCCGAGCTTTACCCCGACATGGAGCGACAAGCCGCTTCTGAAGTCGTGGCAGAAGACCAAGCCGCCGCTTGGCTGGCCGCGCCAGACGGACTCGCTGTGCCCCAAGTGTGTGCAGGAAGCGCGCAAGCAGATCCTCGACGGCGAAGTGGACTACAAGGTCCTGCTCGATCAGAAGGTCGGCGAAATCAAGGCTCAGATCATCGAACGCGACGGCAAGATCCTGATGGTCAAAGATTGCGTCAAGCACGGGCACTTTGAAGACGTCATGGCGATCGATCCGGCGTTCTTCAAGCATCTCGAAGAAGTGTTCCCCGGCCGCGACATCCGAGCCCACAACGACGAGAAGCTGCATAATCACGGTTCATCGACGATTACTCATGGCCGCGGCTCGGTTCTGACGATCGACATGACCAACCGTTGCAACATGATGTGCGATCCGTGTTTCATGGACGCCAATCAGGTTGGTTTCGTCCACGAATTGGGCTGGGAAGATATCAAGACGCTGCTGGACAACGCGATTTCGATCAAGCCGCGCCGCCAGATGTCGGTACAGTTCTCCGGTGGTGAGCCGACGCTCTCGCCGTACTTCCTGGATGCCGTGCAATACGCGCGCAAGGTTGGTTATAACTCAGTTCAAGCCGCCACTAACGGCATTGAGTTCGCCAAGAGCCCCGAGTTTGCACGTCAGGCCGCTGAAGCGGGTCTGCGTTACGCCTATCTACAGTTCGACGGCATCGGCAACGAAGCGAATTCGCATCGCCTGGTTGGGAATTTGTTCGACGTCAAGATGCGCGCGATCGAGAATTTGCATAGCGCTGGGATCGACATCATCCCGGTTATCACGATCGTCAACGGCATCAACAACGAGCAGGTGGGCCACGTTATTCAGTTCGCCCTGGATAATCCGAAAAAGATTCCGTTCCTCAGCTTCCAGCCGGTGAGCTTCACGGGCCGTGACGAGGACATTACTCCCGAGCGCCGCGCCGCCCAACGTTACACGCTAAGCCATCTGGCGCACGATGTGAAGAATCAAGTGGGCCTTGGTGAGCCGACACGCGACTGGTTCCCGATTTCGTTCATGTCGACGTTCTCCGATTGGGCCGACTTAGTGCGCGGTCCCGAGCGTGAGTTTGGCGGGTTGAGCTGCGGCTGCCACCCGAACTGCGGCGTGGGCATGGCCGTCATGGTCGACAAGGAAACGAAGGAAGCCGTTCCGGTGACCGCGTTCCTGAATGGCGATCAATTGGCCAAGGACCTTCGACGCGTGAACGATGCGGCTCGCGGCAAGTGGCTGACAATCGCCGGCATGGTGCTGGCGGTGATGAAGAACTACGATTCCTATCAGTCGCCCACACACTTCAAGTTGACGGACTTACTCAAGAAGTTCGACAAAACTTTTAACGCGACGGGCACGAACTATGGCACCGTCCATGGCGATAATCGCCTGGCCGACGTCGAACTTCGCCGCCGCGACCGTTGGAACTTCCTGTTCATCGCGGGCATGTGGTTCCAGGATCTGTTCAACTACGACTTTCGCCGGACTGAGCAGTGCATCATCCCGTACGCCACGCAGGAAGGCGAGATCAGCTTCTGCGCGTACAACACGGGCATTGGCTGGCGCAACATCATCGAGAAGATGCATATGACGGCCACCTTGACCAAGTGGTACGAAGAGAATGGCAAGCATGAGATCTTTGCGGGCGGCAAGAGCGTGAACCTGATCAACAAGGATCACTCACTCAAGCTGAACGCCGAGCATGTGGCCTACAAGAAGCAGACGGATCTCGACAAGCTGGGCATCGCCAAGAATGCCCGCGAAGAGAAGGTACGCGCCCGCGACTTGAAGCAGGAAATGCAGAAGCAGGCTGAGAACGCCAAGATGGCGAAGCTCTATCGCGAAGTTGTGTTGCAGGAAAAGGCGCCGGAAGGCTTCGTTCCGCTGGGTAACATTGCGCCTGCGGCTGCGCCCCCGAAGGCGGCTGTTAAGAAGGAAGAAGTCGGATCTTTCGGCGACTAAGTTTCGAGTAACTACAGTTTAGACTGTTCAAACCCGCTGCGGCCTTTAGGGGCTTCGGCGGGTTTGGTGTTTTTGGGGGGGAGGCGGAGTCGGGCTGAAGCCCTCCGCAAGCTAAAGCTTGCCCTACCAAGGACCGCTTACTTGCGTGCGCGGCTCTGTAACGGGGCGGGGGCGCGCTATACGACGTCGGCGAAGGTTTTGCGGAGCCGCCAGAACCAGGCGTGGCCGCCTAGGAAGACGATTGTCGCGACGACCCAGACGGCAGCCAACGAAAGCCAATGGGGTGTGGTTCCGCGCACTAATATGTCGCGGTAGCTCTCCACTAGCGTGAACATCGGATTTAGCTTGAGGATCGGCATCGCCCAACTTGGGAGCGATTCAGCGGGGTAGCAAATTGGAGTTAGGAAGAAGCAGATCGTTAGCATGAAGCCGATCATCTGCCCGAGGTCGCGCAGGTAGACGCCCAGGGCGGAGAGCGTCCAGGATACTCCGGCAGTGAGCATTACTTGCGGCACGATCAAGAGGGGGAGTAACAAAGCCGTCGAAGGCGGCAGGCCGCGCGTCGCCACTAACAACACCATGAAGACGAGCAGCGCGAAACCTTGCGTCACCAGAGCGGCGGCGGTCTGGTTGACTGGGATCGTCTCGACGGGAAAGACTAACTTCTTGATGAAATTGCGGTGTTCCAGCATTGAAGTGGGCGCGCGGCCGACGGCTTCGGAGAAGGGAAGCCAGGGGAGCATGCCGGCCAGGAAGTTGAGCACGTAGCCGGATTGCGACGTGTCGGCTCCGAAGCGTGAACGTAGCACGATGCCGAAGACGAAGTAGTAAGTCAGCATCAAGAGCAGCGGATGCAAGATGGTCCAGGCGGCGTCGCCGAGGGAGCCCCGGTAGCGGGCGGCGACTTCGCGGCGAACCATGGAGGAGATCAGGCGGCGGTTGGTCCAAATGGTCTGCCACGGTTGGAGCAACGCGATCCGCAGGCGGCGGGGCCAGGTTTGACGGCGGAGTGCGGCGAGGGTAGTGACAGCGGATGAATCGACGGCGGCGTTTCCTTGCCGGTCGACACTCGCTTCGATGACGACGAAGGGCCATTGTCGTTCGTAGAACCAGCCGTCGATCTCATTCATAGCCGACAGATAGACCCGATAGTGACCGGCTTCGCGGGGTAAATCAACGATCAGATCTTTGACGGCGTGGGTTTCGCCCGGGTTCATTTCCCGGCCCAGAGCGAGCCAGTCACCTTCGGCCAGAAACGCGCTCGTATCGGGGTCATAGACTTGCCACCCGAGGGCGAGGTTCTGGGCGAGAGTCCAACGGTCTTGTCCGCGATGCTCCAGTGTGAATCCGACGGTGAGGCGCGACCGATCGGCTTGAACGGTAAGATCCCGGTAACCGGCGCTCATCGTACTCTCAACTATAGAGCCAATCCGGCCAGCGGCGGCGGACCGGGCCGGTTTTGACGCCCACTGCGTAGATGCCATCGCCACGCAAATCGCGCGGGAGTTTGTTGCGGTCCAAGAGGTCATCCACCCAGATCAGTTCCGGCCGCGCTTCCTGTTTGAACGGGCCCGTTTCGAGGTGCTTCAGACCGAAGCCGGCTTCATGCAGGAGCATCTGAATCTCTTTGGGCGTGTACTCGCGATTGTGCCGCGCTTCCGCTTCTTCGTCAACGCTTCTGGGGCGGATGTAGGCGGGGAAGAAGCCGGGATGATAGCCCTGTAGAATCGCCGAGATCGCGCGGAGCGAACCTATGTTTGGGGTAGTAAGCACCAAGTTGCCGCCGGGCTTGAGAATACGATTGATCTCAGCCATCATGTACATCGGGTCAGATGGTAAGTGCTCGAGTAACTCGCAACATAACACGGTGGCAAAGTGCGCATCCGGGTAGGGGAAAGGATCCTTCTCGGCGTCGAAGAGGTCCACGTCGCATTCGAATCGTTCCCCGGTGGCGGAGACACGTAGTTTGTGGTCGGTATGGCCGGCAGGTCCGTAGTAACAACCCCGTACTTCGCCATAGCCGAGCCGGGTGCGGAGCGACGGCGTAATTTGGAGATAGGCGCCCATTTCGAGAATGCGGTCCGCTGGGCCGGCGGCGGCGGGCGTGAGCGAGAGTGTTTTCTCCAACCGGTCGATGTGAGTTTCGATGTATGAGGCGTCGCCTGTCTCGCCGGTCGACCAGCTCTTGATGTATTCGGGCTCGACGGGCACGGTAAGGGTGGGCGTTTCGGCGGCGGGGTCCGGTTCTGTGGTCTCCGGTTGCACCCAGTCTCGCCCCTCGGCGATCGATTGCAGAAACGATGCGTAGAGTTCGGCGGTGCGATCCCAGTTACACTCGCGCTCCACCCATTGCCGGGCGCGCGCACCGATGGCTGCGGCCAGGTCAGTCCGCTCCACCAGCAGCATCATATAGCGCGTGAGTAACTCTTCCTCATTCTCGTCGACCGGGACTTTGAGGCAGACCGAATCGGGGAACTCGGCGAAGGCGCCTACGCTTGAAACGATCACTGGCTTGCCTAGTCCGAAAGCGCGCATGAGCGTTCCCGACGTTTCTCCGACGGTCGGGTAGCGCAGGTTGAGGATGATGTCGCACGCGGCAAGGTAGCCGGTGAAATCTTCGATGGCGCCGGTGCGTCCCACGACTCGGACGTGCGCGCCGAGGCCGAGCGACGCGATTAAGTCTTCGATGCGAAGCTCCGGGTGCGGCTCGCCGACCAGGATCATTTTGGCGCGCGGCTGATGTTTCACTACGCGGCGAAAGGCGCGGAGCGACTCGGCGATGCGCTTATACGGCTTGAGATGGCCGAAGGTTCCGATGAGTGGCGTTGAGGCATCGAGCCCCAAGCGGAGGCGATACGCCATTCGGTCAGCGGTGGGAATCCAGGCGCCGTGCGGCACGCGGGCGGCGGGTCCGGTATAGCCAGCCAAGCGCGCCTGTTCGATCACATAGCCGCTGTGGGCGATGAGGCCTCGCGTCTGCGAGAGGAGGCGGCGGAGCATGGGGAGGCCGTCATAGTCCGGTCCCACTTCGAGCGCACGCACGCGGCGGCCATATTCAAGCGCGGCGGCGCCTCCCTCGAATTCGACCTCGCGGAGGTAGGAGTCCCAATCGTTCCGGCGGATGGTGGCGGCCGCGATCAGGTGATGGAGATTCGCTTCGTGCAGCACGACGACGCCGGGATGACGGAGGGCTGTTTCGTACGCCTCGATGTGGTCCGGGTTGTTGCCGATCTGGTAGAGCGCAACGCCGAAGGCAGCGGGATCGAAGGGGCGCGCATCATTAGCGAAATGCTCGATTTGCGCATGCCGGCCGAGCGAGGCCGCCAAGGCCGCCGAGTAGTCCGCGATGCCGCTGACCGCCGGTGGCATGGGTGAAAAGAGCGCCACCCGCATGGCCGTCAGGGAACCAGCTCCATCGAAAAACTGCCCATCGCGAATTGCGAGCGAATGACAAGAGGCGTGCGGCCGGCGTCGCGCGCGAATGAGATTTCAAAGTTAGTGGTCGAGGCCGGGCCCTTCATCGAAACCGTGACGCGATCGGCTTCTACCCGATTGTCGCCAACTTTCAATTGATGCGTACCGGCGAACTTGAAAGTCGCCTGATAGGGCGCGCCGAAGTAGAGGGTTTGCGGCGAAGGGATTCGGCCTTGGGCGAGCTCCTTGCGAAGGAAGAAAAGGAACGTCAAGGCGTCTTTGGCGCAAGGTCCAATGGCGAGTTCAGACTTGCCGCCTTTCGACGTTTCGCGGCGCAGCAGCTTCTTTTCGGCGTCGAAGACGGATTTCTCTGACGTGACGCGGGCACCGTGTGTCGAGAGTTTTTCGAAGGTGTCCGAACAGAACTCGGCGGTCGAGCGCGAACGATACTCGTCGCGTAGCGGGTAGCCGGGGATGGTGGCTTCGAGCTTGAGCGAGAGGTCGAGGTGATGACCGGAAGGCGCGGACGTGATCGAGCCTTCACCGAGACTGAGGCCGCTGGGCCAATTGATCGAGTAGCTGAGGTTCTCCGGTTGTTGCGCGATGGCGCAGGAGATGGCGAGCGAGAAAAAAATTGGGAAGCGAAACACGTCAGCGGCGCGCGGCGATGGACTCAGAAGCGCCCGCGCCGGCCCTCCTTCCCAACGCCCGGTTCTGGCCGGCCACATCATAGTAGACTTCCAACGTCTTGGCGGCGGCGTCTTTCCACTGAAAGCCATGAGCGCGTTGGATGCCCAGACGTTCCATGCGTCCACGCAGTTCGCTATCGAGGAGTAGATCGCGCATAGCGCGCGTGATTTCGCCAGTGGAAGAAGGATCAAAGGTGATACCCGCGCCGTCGGCGACTTCTACGGTAGCGGTTTGGTTTGAACACGCGACTGCTCGCCCGCAGGCCATGGCTTCAATGATCGGCAACCCGAAGCCTTCGTAGAAAGAGGGGAACACGAAGATATCGCAGCCGCCGTAGAGAAGTAACAATTCCCGATCACGCACGAAGCCGGTGCGGTGAATGCGGCTGGCCACCGGCGAACGGCGAACGGCCTCATGCACGCGGTCTGCAAACCAACTGTCCTGGCCGGTGAGCACGAGATGATGCGGTAATTCCGGCCGCTCACGGATTAGTTGTTCAAACGCCGCGATGAGGCCAACCTGATTCTTGCGCGGTTGCAGATCGCCCACGGTCAACAGGTACGGTCCGGGAATGCCAAATCGTTTGGTCACCTCGGCGCGTGCGGCTTCGCGTGGCATGGGACGGAAAAGCTCACTGACCGCATTTGGCACCACCACGATCTTGCCGGGATCGACGCCGTAGACCCTTTGAATCTGGCGCGAAGAAAATTCGCTTGGCGTGAGAATGCGCGCGGCGCGTTGCACGGTGCGGCGCACGGTGATCCTGAGTTGCGCGACGCGGACCGGGCGGAAGTATTCGGGATGCTCAAGGAAGCTGACATCGTGAACGCTGACGACGATCGGGCTGGGACAGCGAAGTGGCGCGGTGTACTGCACATGCACGAGGTCGGGCCGATCTTCGCGCAGCCGCCGGGACAAGTCCCAACCGAGCCGGATGAACGGATTACGGGAAACCTGTTTGGACGCAAATCTCTCCGGCACCGCTTGGGCCGCATTCGGCTCCGAGAGGTACACGATGAAGTCCGATTCGGCATCCAACGCGTCGAAACCGCGCAGAAGGTTGCGAACGTAGACCTCATTCCCCGTTAAGTTTCGCCCTATGGCGTGAGCGTCGACAGAAAAACGCATCAGCGTCCTATCAGTATAGTCAAATCCCAAGGCCCGACAGCACTTTCCATCCGGCTTCCCAGGTAAATCCCTTGTTAAATACCAGTGTACCGGCAGCGGTCAAGCGGTCCCGCCCGGCTTGGTCGGCAAGTAGGGCCGACACTTTCGCTGCAAAAGCATCAGGCGAATCCGCGATCGCAATGGCTTCGCCCGGTAGGCCTTCAGCGCCGAGCGTAGTTGAAACCACGGGCGTCCCGGCCGCCCATGCTTCCAGAATTTTGATGCGCGTACCGCTGCCGGAGTGAATCGGAACGACGGCGGCGAGCGAGGCGGCGATCTCGGGCAGGGCCTCGGCAACCTCGCCAGTCGTGCGAACCCGGCCTGGCGGAATCACATGACGTACGGCGTCGGGGCGCCGGCCCACCAACACCCATTCAATCCCCGGGTGCCGCCGCTGCAACTGAGGCCAGACTTCCTGCCCAAACCATTTCACCGCCGAAATGTTGGGCTGATATTCCAGGTTGCCGGAGAAAACGATTTGAAGGCGGCGGGCTGGTTGGGCCGCAGGTTGGGGATGCGACGGGATCGTGTTGGGATACACTTGGGCCGATGCCAAGCCCGGCGACGATCTTTCGCGTTCCGATGTAACGAGCACGGTATCGAACTTACTGAGCAACTCACCCTCCAATCGCCGCGCCGCCGCCGCAAAGCGCCGATGGGCGTGGGCCACAGGCCAAGGCTCGCCCTGCGCCATACGGGTGTGCCATTCCGACTCGATATTGTGCAGATCGAGGACCATCCGGGCGGCGGAAGGCCGCAGTTGAGGCCAAAACGGGGCGCACCAAAAATGTTCTACAACCGCGACGTCATATCGCCGGGTTTTAAGCCACCGCGCCAGTTCGGCCGCCGTTTGGCCGTGCGTGAACCGGTCCACCAACGGCGGAACTCCGCGGGCGTAGCGGAGCGCGTTTCTCCAGGCTCGCGACACGGAGGTGCGTGGATGAACGGGTAATCTGATCAAGAGCGAATCCTGGACGAGGCCGGCGGGGAGCGCCGCGCGCGGATCGGGGCGCGTCTCTTCACTAAAGAACACAGCGTCAAGCAGGTAGTTGCGTGCGAGATACCGCAGGACGGCCGCAGTGCGGAAAGCCCCGCCGCCGTGCAGGGGGTACGGAGGCTCCGGGCAGACGATTAGCGCTCGAGGTGGCGACAGAGAACCTCCTCGTAAATTTCATGCGTGCGCCAGGCCGTCTTCGCCCAGGTAAATTCAGCCGCCCGCGCGCGCCCCCGGGCAGCTATTTCCCGCCGATTTGTTTGCGCGAGGCCGATGGCTTTCACCCACGAGCCGGGATCGTCGAGCGGACAATGAAGCGCCCCTCCGCCGGCTACTTCGATCAGCGCGGGATCCTGTGAGGCAATTACGGGAGCGCCGCAGGCCATGGCTTCGAGGAGCGGGAGCCCGAAGCCTTCGTACCTGGACGGAAACAAAAACGCGGTGGCGTGTGAGTAGAGGCCGGGAAGAGCTTCATCGGGTACGGGGCCGAGGTTCCGGACGCCGGTTATCGATGGCCACTCGCCACGCCCGGCGATCCAGAGTTCGATCCCCGCCGTTTGCGCGGCCGCGACCGCCATTTGAATATTCTTGCGCGAACCCTGAGTGCCGACGGTAAGCAGATAAGGCTGTGGCGGCGGATGTCCTTCGATTGGGTAAAAGCGCTCATCGACACCGTGCGGGACGGCTCGGATGTCGTTGGGTTCGAGGCCAAATCGGGCGATCGCTTCGCTGCGGATCGCTTGGGTGGGGGTGATGACGAGGTCGGCTCGGCCGAGTCTAAGCAGCCAAGGGGTGCGCCGGCGAACACGGCCGGAGGTTTCGTTGTAGAGCGCAGGCGTCCAAGGCGACAGATCGTGGAGAGTCATGACTGCGGGCGCCGCGCGCAGGTAAGGAACGGCGAAATCGGTCCCGTGAAACAGCGAAAACCTGCCTTCCTTGAGTGCAAGTGGCAGGCCTATCGACCACCAGTGTCCATGCTCTGGCGCGAGCAGCTCGAAGCTGTCTTGGGTGAACCCGGCGGCGAGGGCGCGGTGCAGTTGCTGCGTGTATCTCTGGATTCCGCCCGTCGCGACCGTCAGCGGCGTGGCGTCGATAGCAACCTTCATTGCGAAGAGCCCAGTCTAGCTCATATTACGATCGAGTCATTGGTATGAGTAACGATCCGCAAGGGCGCCAGTTTTCGCTTTGCGCGTAACTGCCGGGCCGCGACACCCGTTGGTTTTGCGGTGGTGCTACAACTCTTCGCGCGGTTGACGCTTCCAATACCAGACGGTGACTACCCCTTGGCCTCCGTCGGCTGAATGGGAGATCGAGATCACGTTCTGACGGCCAATTTCATCGGCGAACGCTGCGGCTTCGAAGAAGAGGCGGTTCCAGGAATCAAAGTGGCTTTTGAAGACGCGGTAGTGAGCGAATTCGGTTGGCATCGAGTTAATTCTAACGCGAGCTTAGAGGAGCCGGACGAATTCGGCTACGGTTAGTCCGGCACCACGAATGATCGACCGAAGAGTTCCCTTCGGCACAGTTTGGCCAAAGTGCATCGGGACCGTCAGCGCACTCTTGTCGGTCTCACGATACATGGTCAAATGGCTTCCTCTTTGACGCCATCTAACATAACCATCCTTCTCCAAGGCACGAACGACGTCGTTTGGTGAGACCGACGGCAGTCTAACGCCGGACATTTGCGGTGCGAACCAGCACTAGGGCGCTGAAAATGGGCGCCGATTCGTGCCCGGGCGGGATCGGTTCTTCGTGCGCCATCAGGTTCTCTAAATGAAGTTCAATCGCTTCCTGCGCATTTCGAGTGGCGGCTGCGACTGATTCGCCATGAGAGATGCATCCGGGAAGTGCGGGTACGATGACGGTGTAGCCACCATCCTCGTCTGAGATCAAGTCGATCTGGTAAGAGGTTGCGGCACTCACGGTTTCCATCCCTCAATTCTACGCCCGGCACCGATTCGATTAGGCGCCCTTTTTGCGGATCGGAATTTCCAGGCGCTTGATCTTTTGATTCAGCGTCGAAAGGGGGATGCTCAGTTTGGCGGCGGCTTCGGTTTGGCTGTAGTTTACGGCGTCGAGGGCTTCGATGATTTTGCGGCGCTCGAAATCGTTCACCTGCTCGAAGAGGCTGGCGTCGGCGGGGAGATTGCCGCCTTCGTCGACGCGGATGCGGACGCCGCCGGCGTGGAGCAGGTATTCGGGCAGAACGCTGGCGGTGACGACGCTGTCGGTCGCTAAGACCACGGCGCGCTCCACGACATTTTCGAGTTCGCGGACGTTGCCCGGCCAGGCGTGTTCCATGAGAATGTGCAAGGCTTCGGGCTCGAAGCGCAGCAGCGGGCGGCCGGCAGGGTCGAGATACTTGCCGTTTTCCTTGCAGTATTTTTGAAAGAAGTGCTCGATCAGGGACGGAATATCTTCCTTGCGGTCGCGCAAGGGCGGCAATTGCAGGTTGATGACGTTCAGGCGGTAGTAGAGATCTTCGCGGAACTTGCCTTCGTCGACCAGTTTCTTCAGGTCCGAGTTGCAGGCTGCGATGATGCGAACGTCCACTTTGGTGACGTCGTTGGACCCGAGCGGCATAAACTCGCGTTCCTGAATGACACGCAGGAGCTTGATCTGGGTCTCCAGGCCGATGGTGCTGATTTCGTCGAAGAAGATGGTGCCTTTGTCGGCCACTTCGAAGTAGCCCTTCTTCGACGCCATCGCGCTGGTGAACGCTCCCTTGATGTGTCCGAAGAGCGTCGACTCGAGCAGATCCGGCGGGAGCGAGCCGCTGTTGACGGCCACAAACATCTGATCGGCCCGGGTGGAATTGGCGTGGATCGCCTTGGCGATCAGTTCCTTGCCCGTACCGGTTTCGCCGGTGATCAGAATGGTTGAGCGGCTGACCGCCACCTGGCTGACCAGGTCGAGAATCCGCAGCATACGCTCACTCTTGCCGACGATGTTGGGAAAACTGTAGCGCTGTTTGAGCGCGCGCTTGAGCTGGGTGTTCTCGCTCTCCAGGCGGCGAGACGAGATCATCCGGCCGATTTCGAGGAGGAGCTTTTCGTTATCCCACGGCTTCGAGAAGTAATCGTTCGCGCCGTTTTTGAGTGCGCTGACGGCAACTTCGATCGAGCCGTAGGCGGTGATCATGGCGACCGGCGTTTCGCGATCCTTCGCGCGAATCTCGGTGAGGACTTCCATGCCGGAGCGGTCCGGCATCATCAGGTCCACCAGCACGACGTCGTAATTTTGCGCGTCGAATTTGGCCAGTCCGTCGCCTCCGTTCACCGCCAGATCGACGATGTAGTTCTCCATCGTGAAGAGGGCTTCGAGGCTTTCGCGGATGTCCGCTTCGTCGTCGATAACCAGGATGCGGGGGCGAGGCTCAGGCATTCACAAGCTTCCGGATGAGCGGGAAATCGAGAGAGAAGGTGCTGCCTTCGCCGGGTTGGCTTTCGGCCTCGATATGGCCGCCATGCTCACGCACGATGCCGTAGGTAACGGCGAGGCCGAGCCCGGTGCCTTTCTTCATGCCCTTGGTGGTAAAGAACGGATCGTAGATGCGCGACATATGCTCGGCGTCGATGCCTTTCCCTGAGTCAACGACGGTAACGCGGGCGCGCGCATCGTCGCTCGAAGTCGATACCCGCAAGACGCCTCCGTTTTCCATGGCGTCGCGGGCGTTGAGGAAGAGATTGAGAAACACCTGCTGCAGCTTGCCGTTGTTGCCTTTGATCGCGGGCAGGCCGGCTTCGGGCGAAAACTCGACACGCACGCCGGTTTTGTCGAGTTGATGTTCGATGAGCGACAACGTTTCGCGGATCGACCGGTTCAGGTCAACGTCTTCAAACTCGGTCTTCGAGGTGCGCGAGAAGTTCAGCAGCGAGTTGACGATTTCGCTGGCGCGGAAGGTTTGCTTGGCGATTTTTTCGAGGAGCTTGGACTTGGGATCGTCGCCCGAGATCTGTTTGGTCAACATCTGGGCGTAGCTGGAGATCACCGCCAACGGTGTGTTGACTTCGTGGGCGACGCCGGCCGCGAGCAACCCGATTGAGCTGAGCTTGTCGTTCTGCACGAGGCGCTGTTCCATTTCGGCTCGCTCGGTGACGTCATCGAAGATGATGAGGCGGCCGATTTTTTCCTGATCGCGAGTGACCAGCGGTGCGATGGCGAGATTTAACAGACGCTCTTCCTGCTGCTGAGCGCGAGCCTTGCCGTTGGGGCCCTTGCCATTTACCGCTGCCGCTGCCGCAGCCCATGCACTCGTGCGCAAGGGGATCTTGTAGAGCTGATGGACGCCGGCCAGTTCACGAGTTTCGTCGAGGCTCTGCATGAAGGCGGCCGGGAACAGATCGCGCAGTCGCTGTCCGGTGGCGCGCTCCCGGCTGATGCCGGTGAGCGTTTCCATTTGAGTGTTCCAACTGCCGACGCGATCCTCCAGATCCGCCGCCACGATGCCGACGTTGATCGATTCCACGATATTCTCGCTGAATTCTTTCAGCCGCTCGTATTCTTCCACCTTCTGTTTGAGCGAACGGTAGAGCAGTGCGTTGTCGACAGCGATGCCGACGTAGCCCGCCAGCGTGGTAACCAACTCAACGTCTTCGCTGGAAAGAAACGAGCCATCGTTGGTCCGGCTGGCGCCCAGGTAGGCGATGGTACGGCCGCGCACTTGGCAAGGTACGTAGTAGTTTAAGCCGAGTTTGGCAACCGTCGAACGTACCGAGTCCGTCTGATTTCCGCCGCCGAGAACATCGAAGCCGAGACCAGTGCGCTCAAAGAAAATCGGGCCCGCAGGGTCTGGCGTCAGGAAGCTGAGATCCAATCGATCGGCCGGAGTGAGGCGCATGTCGTCTCCGACGAACTTGTGCAGGCGATAGCCGCCGCCGTCTTCGGCCAGGAAAAACGCCACGCTCTTCATGGAAAGCGTCGGGCGGAGGCGCTCGGCGACGGTGGTGAGCATGTGATCGAGGTCTGTTTCCGAGCCGAGTTCGCGGGCGAACTCCAGGAGCGTGCGGCGATAGTCGTAGCGATCCTTATAGAAGAAGTTGCGCTCCAGCGTTTCCTGGATCCAGTTGCGCAGAGGCTGGAAGAGGAATGTCGCCGCCATCATGAGCAGTGCGAGCGAGCCGGGTCCCTGGTCTTCCAGCGAGCCCTTGGCCAAGACCAAAGCGTAAAAAGCCCCCATCACCCCGAGTGTTGCCAAAGTATAGGTGGCACCCTGCTGGAAAATCAGATCGACGTCCATCAGGCGCAGTCGCAGGATGGCATAGGCCCAGGCGAGCGGCACGAGCGCCAAGCTGAAGACCGCCAGTTTCATCGCCCAATTGGGCGTAACGGCAAACGCATAAGGAATGGTGTACGCCAAGGTGAACGGCAAGACACCGGCGAGGGCGCCATTACGGAGCCATTTCAACTGCTGTCTCACCACGCCCGATTCGGTGTGGCGCGAGCGGGCCCAGACGATAGCGCAACCTAATAAATAGCCCCCGCTCAAAAACAGAAGCCAAGCGCGATCCAGCAGCCAACGCAGTTCGCCCATCGGTACGCCAATTCGGATGGAGCCCGAAGCGAAGCCGAAGTAAAGAACGGCGAAGAGGGTGGCGGGCAGGTAGATCAGGGTCGCACGCCGCCCGCGGGCCCAACGGGAAACCGATTCGGGGAACGCCAAGCAGAAGTGAACGAATATCGACGGCGCGAAAAGGCCCGCGATGACGTTGCCCCAATACATCACTTTGTCGAAGTTATTCAGTTTGCCGGTGTAGTGGAAGGTGAAGAGGGCGAAGCTGGCGAGGCAAAGGCAGTAGAAGTGGGTCGAGTGGGCGGCACGGTGACGGCGGAGGTAGACGAATAGACCGATCGCCAAATAACAGGCGCCGACCGCGTATTGGTAAAACAGGGTGGCTTCCAGGGCTCGTTCTCGAACGATGACCTTGGACTTGAACTCAACGCCTTGGCGTTGAATGACGTACTCGCCCTCTTTCCAGGGGCCAATGCGCGCCAGGACGCGGCTGGGATCGATGGCATTGGAGATAGGGAAATTATTGATCTTTAGGAGCCGGTCGCCCACGCGGAGTCCGGCCAAAGCTGCGCCGCTACCGGGTTCGACGTGCCATGCGATAACCGACGGGCCGGTACCAGCTGGGGCCCCAACGGTGCGATCCACCCAGACCACGCCATCTTCGGGCAGGTGATAGAGCCGTTGTTGTTGGAAATTAACGACCGCGGAAATGAGGCCGGCGGCGGTCAAGACCACCAACAAAGCGCCGATGAGCTGCTTTTTTAACTCCCTCAAGGCCGAGTCCTCATGCCGCTAGCTAATGATACACCTAGCCGGGATCTTCGACAGCAACTTGGCGGCCAGTAGGGTACTGTGCTGAAGAATCAGGCCGTTACCCGCTCCGCTACACCGTTGGCTCCGCAATTTGGAATACCGATTCGGAATTACGGAACATCGATCCAGATGAAACCAAGCTGGGGGCGGCTGCGTCACAGACCCCAGATTGGGGTCAAATGGGACTAAGGGATGCCTTGACCTTGTCCGAAGTGCCCCCTACAATTAAGTACAGGTCATAGTGTTTGTATGGTGACTGACATGAAACCACGCTCGTTCTTCACTGCCGCTTTCGCGATCGCCCTTGTTTTGGCTCCTGCCCAGGCAGCCGAAAAGGACAACAAGAAAACCGCCTCTGCCGGACCGCGCGAAACCGTCGCGCGCCCGCTGTCTGAAAAAGAGAAGCGCAAGAAAGAAGAGAAGCTCCGCAAAGAGCTCGAAGGACCGTTCCGGAAATGGCTGAACGAAGACGTTGGCTACATCATCACCGACGAGGAGCGCACGTCTTTCAAGCGCCTCTCCACCGACGATGAAAAGGAACAGTTCATCGAAGGCTTTTGGCTGCGGCGCGACCCGACGCCGGATTCGACCGAGAACGAATTCAAGGAAGAACATTATCGCCGCATCGCGTATGCCAACGAGCGTTATGCCAGTGGCATCCCCGGATGGAAAACCGATCGCGGCCGTATCTACATCGCTTTCGGCCCGCCGGACGAAAACGAATCTCATCCTTCGGGCGGCACCTATGAGCGGCCGATCGAAGAAGGCGGCGGCACCACGTCGACCTTTCCTTTCGAGAAGTGGCGCTATCGCTGGATCGAGGGCATCGGCAACGACGTCATTATCGAATTCGTCGATCCGACGATGACGGGCGAATATCGCATGACCATGGATCCGTCTGAAAAAGACGCGTTGCTCTATGTGCCTAATGCGGGTCTCACGATGTACGAGCAGATGGGCATGTCGAGCAAGACCGATCGCTTCAGCCGCACCGATGGCACGCGGCTTGGCACCGGCAACCAGCCGATGTCGATGAAGATGAATCAGTTTGAGCGGCTGCAGCAGTTCGCGCGGTTGCAGAAGGCGCCGTCGATCAAGTTCAAGGATCTGGAAGCGGCGGTTTCTTCGTCAATCAAATACAACCTGTTGCCGATTCGCGTTCGTGCGGATTATATGCGCATGACCGATTCGACGATTCTGACCAACATCACTGCGCTGATTGAGAAGAAGGACCTGCAATTCCAAGAGAAGGAAGGCATGGCCAAGTCTGTCGTCAACATCTATGGACGCATTACGTCGATGTCGCGGCGCGTGGTCAACGTGTTTGAAGAAGCGGTCACGTCCGATATCGCCGCCGATTTGCTGAAGGAAGTCTCGAAGAGCTCTTCGATTTATCAGAAGTCGATCCCGCTGCCTCCTGGCACCTACCGCCTGAATCTGGTGATCAAAGACGTGATCGGCGGCAACATGACGAACTACGAGATGGCGCTGAACGTTCCCCGGTATGAGGAAGAGAAGCTGGCCATGAGTTCGGTGGTGCTGGCCGACATGATTGAGAAGGTCCCGACCAAACAGATCGGCACCGGACAGTTTGTGATCGGCGCTTCGAAGGTTCGGCCTCGGGTAGGCGAGTCTTTCCGGCGCGACGAAAAGATGGGCATCTACGTCCAGTTCTACAATTTCACCGCAGATGAGAAGACGTCCAAGCCGAATGCGACCGTCGAATACGAAGTGGTGAAGACTGGCTCAACCGAGAAGATTTTCTCTTTTTCCGAGGATGTCGCCAAAGTGGAAGGCTCCTCGGCCCAGCAGTACACCGTCGAGAAAATTCTGCCGCTGCAGAACTTCGAGCCGGGCGATTATACTCTTCGGATGAAGGTGACGGATAAATTTAACAACGCCACCCTCAGTCCGACGGCTACTTTCAAGGTTATTTAAGGTAAGGTTAACAGGGCGGCGTTATTTTGCGCCGCTAGGACCCTTTGCTGTGTCTGGTATCGTTGAACGCCTGAATTCGCGACGAATTTGGTTGGCTCGCGCGCTAGTCGTGCTTTGTGTGTCCGCAGCCCCGGGGTTGGCGATCGAGCCACTTTCGGCGGGCCTGAGCGGCACTCTCTCAGGCCGTGTGCTTGATGCGGGTGGCATTCCTCAGATGGGCGCGATGGTCATGCTGTTTAACAGGTATGACCGGAACGTCGCCAAAATCATCACAGGCGAACGCGGCTTGTTCGCTTTCGATGCACTGGCTCCGGATTTGTACACCGTGCGGGTTTCGTTGTCGAGCTTCATGCCGGCGCTCAAGCGGAACATCTCGATCCAGGCAGGGCTGCGCAGCTACCTCACGATCAATCTGGCGAGCATGCTGAGCTCGATCGAATTGATCTACCTCTCGCCAGGGCAATCGCCTATCATGAGCGAGGACTGGAAATGGGTGCTGCGTGGCGCTTCCACGACCCGTCCGGTGCTGCGGTTTATTCCGGGCGTCGATATCTCCGATCCGCAGCGGCCGACGGCGAGAGCTTCCAATATTTTCTCGGGGACGCGCGGAGTCTTCAGTTTGTCGTCGGGTGAGGGCGGTCCTCTGGCGAGCGCGGGGAATCAGACCGATTTGGGGACCTCGTTTGCGCTGGCGACTTCGGTGTTTGGGGCCAACCGGGTTTCGGTTAGCGGCAACGTCGGGTACGCTTCGCACAGCGGCTCTTCGACCGCTGGGTTCCGCACCTCTTATCAACGTGACACGGCTAACGGGCCACAGGTGAATGTTACGATGCGGCAGGTATTCCTGCCCGCCCGGATCGGCGCGATGCTCGCCTCGGGCCGAAGCGACGGGATGCCTGCTTTACAGACTCTATCGCTTTCATTTATCGATCGTGTGCGCTTGGCCGAGTCGGTCCAGTTTGAATACGGCTCTTCGATGGAGTCCGTCTCGTTTCTAAACCGGCTTAATTTTGCCAGCCCATTTGCCCGGTTGCGTTGGGGCTCTGCCGAATCGGGCGCGATCGAAATGGCGTTCAGTTCCGGGACGCCGGCGGTGGAGCTTTTGAATCCCGGTGAAGTTTCGGGGACTGAACTTCGGCATCAGCTCAACACGTTATCGCTTTTCCCGCGGGTTTCGATTCGTGACGGGCGTGCGCATGTGCAGCGGGCGGCCAACCTTGAGATCGGCTATCGGAAGGTGGCACGGGGCCGCACCTTTGCGGCTAGCGCGTGGAGCGAGCAGGTGACCAACGCCGCTTTCAATGCCTCGTCTCCGGCGGGTTTCTTTAGCGGGGCGGAATTGCTGCCGGATCTTTCCTCCAATATGTCGGTGTTGAATGCCGGTAGCTATAACCGAAGGGGCTATGAGGCCGCGGTAACTCAAAAAGTGGGCGAGTCGATGAACGCGACGGTCGCGTATGGCTTTGCCGGGGCGCTGGCGGCGAGTGGTTTGGCGGCGGCGACTACTGGCGAACTGCGTTCGCGGCTTAGCATGGTTGGACGCCATGCGGTTACGATGCGTGTCAACGGGACGGCTCCCGGTACGGGCACGCGTTATGCAGCCAGCTATCGAATTACCGACTATAGCGCGCTGCATCCGGTGCATCTATCGCTGACTCAACGCATGACGCTGGAGCCTGGCTTGAACTTCTATCTGCGCCAGCCGATTCCCGCCTTCGGAGGGCTGCTGCCGGGACGGCTGGAAGCTTCCGCTGAAGTTCGGAACGCCCTTGGCCAGGGTTATTTGCCGATCGCCACGCCCGGCGGCTACCGGGTGCTGATGATTCAATCGCCACGCGCCGTTCGCGGCGGCGTCAGTTTAATTTTCTAAATCGGAGACCGCTCCCTGGCGGTCACGGCTCTGAAAGGCCGGATCGGTCACCGCGGCAGTTGGCGTCTTTGTGCTTTTGGCGGTAGGTGGACGGGTCTGCCTGAACGGCCTCGATCGAGAGCATCATGCGGCTCCGAGGCGTGAAGTAGAGCCTGACAATGGGCCGATAGTCTTCATATTTGGACCGGAGCATTTCGTAAGCCCCGAGGGGCACTTCGAACCGTTCCTGGCGAACCAGGTAGTAATAGGCCGGCACCATTTCGCGCTTGATCCGTTTGAAGCCTTCCCCTAGTTCTTCCTGCCAGGTTGGATCCAGCCGGCCCTCCACCGAGGTGACTTCGCCGGTCAGCAAATCCTTGATCAGCAGCCAGGATCTACTGGTGGTGTTCACGATGCCCACGATCAAGGCCACGACGACACTGACGGTGACACCGGCGGCCTCAAAGGCGTAGTTATGAAAGAACGTCATCCGCATCAAACTGCCGCGGAAGACCCGCCCAACCAGCCACAACAGGGCGACCCAAACGCAAAGCGACCAAGCGGCGTGCCGGGCCGGTTTGGAGGCCTGCCAAAGCAGACGGAAAAATTGTCTGGTGCTAACGAACCCGTTTCGGTTGGATTGTATGTCGGAAATCTTGTAGTGGTTGGCGCGCGCCAGATCGCCGGAGAATTCTTCCATCGACGGGCCGCAGTGCGGGTCTGGAAATGGGATAAATTGGGGCAGGGCGGACATAGGCGTGTAACGTCCATCGTCGGCCTCGCCCCAAGTCTTTATAACGCCCGTCAGCGCGGCAGCCGCTCCGAGCCGGCTGCCCCCGCTGCTTCGGCGCTTCGCCCTACCGCGCCGTCAAGGACCGAGTCTTAGTTACGCCTCCGTAGCTAACCGAGATCGGACCGTCTCACTTGCCAGAGGTGTGAAGAGCCCAGTACGAGGCGAGTTCTTCCCGGATCGATGCCGGTCACCCCGGATTTGATCGACTACTCCAGATGAGACGACAGGCGCTACGCTTGCCGAGACTGCCGGATCGCTCAATTCCACAACTGCCAGCGACCTCTGACTGGCGGGCACGTAGCCGAAGATCCGGACAGCGCTTACCGCGACGATAGTCTAGTCTTGGGGATCAGGATGGACGTGGTCCGAGTGCTGGACCCGAGCGATGCCGAAATCGTTAGAGTGACGTCGGTGGAAGGGGCGGCAATCTCGAAATCGGCAGAAGCGGAAGCCGCCTTTGCGCCGACGCGAATTTGTTGCCCGGATAGGTTTACGACTGCGCCGTTGTTGCCGTCCAAGGTCACCAGCGCGCCGCCGGCGCCGGCGGGCCCGGAGAGAGTTACGGTAACCCGGAGCCGGGTCCGGTTGCCGCGCACCAATTGAGCACTGACGCCGGTGAGCGTGACTGCCGTTTCAGGCGCAGAGGTGATGCCAAGGTTTACCGTCGCTGAAACGCCCAGGGCGGAGGCCGTCAACTGAGCGCTGGTGTTTGCAGAGACGGTTTTGGTCGAGACCGGAAACGTCGCGCCGGTTTGTCCGGAGGCGACCTGCACGGTGGAAGGAACGGTTGCGGCCGCCGTGTTGGCCGATGAGAGCGAAACCGTGAAGCCCGCTGCGGGAGCCTTGGCGTTCAAGGTGACGGTGCCGGTTGCGCCAGTCCCGCCCTGTACCGAATTTGGATTTACCTGTAATCCCGAGACAGAAGGCGGCTGGACGGTCAATACCGCTTGGCGGCTGACCCCACCTGCCGAGGCCGAGAGAACGATTTGCACCTGCGCGCCAACGGGTAGTGTTGTCACCGGGACCTGAACGCCGCTCGATCCAGCCGCGACTGTGGCCGATGGCTGTACATTTGCGACCGAGGAGTTCGCGCTGGTAAGAGCCACGGTGAAGCCTCCGGCCGGAGCGGCCTGGGTCAAGGTAATTTGCAGCATCGTGCCCCCTCCTCCCAGGACAGAAGAACTCGTCAGGCTGACCGTCGAAAGCGCTGCCGTACTTGCCGGAGGATTCACAGACAGCGTGGCTGGTTTGGAGACGGTTCCCATTGTGGCCGTGAATTGGACCTGCGTCTGAGATTGTACAGCCGTGGTGGCAACGGGAACATCGGCAGACGACCCTCCACTAGGAATCTGGACTGAGTCTTGGATCGAGGCAACTGCGGGCGTGGCGCTTTGCAACGCGATCGACGCTCCGGTGGCGCCCGCCGGGGCCGAGAGGGTTACGCGCAAGGTGGCGGGCTGACCGCCAGTCACGCTAGACCCAAGGAAGGCCGCCGACAGGAGCGCCGGAGCGGGAGGATTCACGGTGAGAGTCGCCTGCCGCGTCAAATTGGCGAGCGTGGCAGTGAAAGTCGCCATGGTTTGTACGGCTACGGCGGTTGTATTCACCGGCAGATCTGCGAACGATGACCCTTCAGCGACTAATACTTGCGCCGCGATCGGGGCGGTGGCCGGGTTAGTGCTCGAGAGCGAGACTTGGGAACCACCCGCCAAGGCTGGCCCGCTCAATGTGACACGTAGAGTTGAGCTTTGGCCGCCGGTGAGTACAGACGGCGTCAGAGCCACCGATTGCAGCGTGGGAGCCGCCGCCGTCGAACCGCGGACAGCGGCCGAATCGACACTCTCCATCAATCCGGAAACGTCGACCGCTTCAAAGGCTGAGCCGGGAATGCGGCGCCATTCTACGGCCATATCTGGCCAGCGCGTGTCGTAGGTGCCTTGGACATACCACGAACTGCCATTGTCGGCCAGCATCATGCCATAGCGCTTGAGTGCGGTCAGGATAATCTGCGTCGTGGGCGTGAACGACGAGATATCGAAGTTCGCCTTCAGGCGGAAGCGGGCTCCCATCGGAGGTAAATTCAAGTCGGTTGAGGAAGACGCGAAGTGCCGGGCCGGCCACAGAAATTCCCTCACTGTGCGCGGAGCCGTGAACCGGAGCGCGTGTTTGATCTCACCTTCGAGGATTTCTTCGTACCGGGCGAGCCCCGGCATGATTGGCAAGCCCGCCGCGTCCGATGACGTCCAACCAAGAGGCCGGAGCAGGTTCTTACGCAAATCGAAGATCGCGCCACTGTAGGCGAGCCACGAATTGTCGGCGTTTTTGATCGAATCGAATGTTTCGTACAGCAGGCAATTCGTCGTGTCGACGACAATCACGTGCCGGTCGCCCGGTTCCACTTTGGCCGTGGGTGGAATCGGATAGGGGCCGGGGTCGCTTTCCTCCGCACCCGGGTTGAAGGTGATGGGAACTTTGGGCTGTGAGCCGTTCACCAGGGTGATCGGCATGCCAGGCTCAACGCCATTAATTAAAAAGCCCAAGAAATCCTGGTGGAGCGTAGACGACGGCCCGATGGAAGTAACCCAAGCCGCCGAGCGTCCATGCGACGGCAGCGTGTCGACGCGCGCGTTCCAAATATTGTTGGCTGGAAAAACCGGGCAACCGCCTATGGTTTGAGCCCCGGCGTGAGCAGCGAGAAGCGACAGAAGGCACAACTGTGCCATATTGCGAAAAGGCATCCTCTAACTCCTTTAGAAACGATCGGACGCGCATGTCGTCAGACCCTCTTTCGCAGTAAAAGTACGGCGAAAGGCACTATTCTTTTGTGTTATTGGACGCTACGTACTGAAACCGTGAACTTACAGCAGATAGTCAGCCCATTGCCCTGGGCTCTGCCGATACCTGACCCGAACGCTACGCCCCAATGAAGTGATTGTAGAATGGGCCGGTGTCTCTAGTACATTAGCAATATACCTCAACCCGCCCCAGTTATGGAACTAAAAAAGTAAACTATCCCTCAAAAGTTACGGCACAAAACGATCTATTCCGTTTCGATGAGACGGAGCAGTAGTACGCGTTACAATCGATCAAGCCGCTGCATGAAAACAACTAAGTTTTCTATCTGCGGCTAGGGCCCTCCTCGTAAGGGGTATGCCTTATCCGCATTGGTGTGTAAGATAAGTGGATGAGTTACTCGTTAGTGCTTTTGTGCCATCAATCTGAACGCGAATTGGTTGAGGCCGAACTATACGAACTCGGCACTAACGGAATCACCGAACGAGATTTGCCGGGCGAAGTCTGTGAATTGGAGGCGTTCTTTGCCGAGCGGTTCGACGAGCAGCCTGGCTTTGCCAGCTACTCGCCGCAATGGCGCGAGCATACCGACGGAGCCGGCGCCGATTGGGTGGATACGTTTGAGCCGTTCGCGGTTGGAGAAAAGTTATACATCGCGCCCGTTTGGCGCGACGATCCGACTCCGCCGGGAAGGTTGCGTCTCGCCGTACACGCGCGCCAGGCGTCGGGTTCGGGGTATCAACCGGCGACGCAATTGGCGCTGGCGGCTCTTGAGCGGCATTTGCACGAGGGCGACCGGTTCTTCGATGTGGGGACTGGCTCGGGGATTTTGTCGGCGGCGGCGGAGTTGCTGGGATCCGGCGCTCGCTTTGCATGTGATATGGATTTGGACGCTCTGGCGGAAGCGCGTGAGAATGGGGCGCCGGCGCACTTGTTCGCGGGCTCGCCTCGATCGATGGGGCCGGGTACGGTCGATGTGGTGGCGGCGAATTTGAATGCGGAGGCTCTGCTGAGTTTGCAGGTGGAGTTGTTGCGCGTGCTTCGGCCCGGGGGACGGTTGATCCTTTCGGGCTTCGTGGCGCGGAGTGTGGATCGGCTGGCGCGCGCTTTTGAGGCGGCGGAGTTGGTGGATCGTCTGGAGTCTGGGGAATGGCGGGCGTTGGTATTTTTTAAACGCTAGGGGCTCCGGTTGCGTCAATCTATTGAATATGAAACGTGCAATTCTTCCGCTCATTCTTTCGCTTGTCGCGGCCGCCACGTTCCTCGTCGCCCAGCAGGACCGGCCTCGTAGGATGCCTTCCGGGCAGTATCCGCCCTGGGAGGTGAAGGTGCTTGAACCTCGCGAAATCGCGGCGGGACGGTACACGCAGGTGCGCCCGTATGAACTGGACGAGATGGCGGCCGACGGGTGGGAACTGGTTTCGATGGCGAGTTTCGTGCTTCGAAATGAGGAGCATGAGGGGTTGAAGGGTGAGCGGCCGATGGTGACGCAGTCGTATCTGTCGTATGCGTTCAAGCGGCTCAAGCGGGACGCGGTGCGATAGCGCTTGGGTATACTCTTCGTAGGAACCCCATGAGTGCTGCGCCGCGAGTTTATATTTCCTCGGCGGATAAGCCACAGTTCGTGAAATGGTTGTCGCACCGGCTTTCTGCGCAGGGTATTGAAGTCTTTTCGCTGGATCAAATCGCCAAAGCTGGAATGAACCGGGCGGCGTTTGCGGACCAGCTCGAGCGGGAACTAGATTCGGCCACCGTATTTCTGCCAATTCTGACTCCCGCCTACGTTCAATCGCAACCAGCGTTGAACGAAATGATGAGGGGCTTAGGGCGGCAGCCGAACTTGAATGTCATCCCGTTGCTCGCGGAAGCATGCAGAGTGCCTGCCGAGTTGGATCCGTGGATTCCGTTCGATTTCCGACCGGTAGACGAAGCCCAGTTAGGCACCAGAGTAATGGTCAGGCTTGTGGATAAACTCGCCGCGACGATCAAGAGCCGCCGGGCAACCGATGAAGAGAGGTTGACCGAAATCGAATTCCCAGTCGATCTGATCACAAATCTGCGTGTAGGCCAATGTGTGCTTTACGCCGGTGCAGGTCTCAGCGCCGTGGCCGGGCTCCCGGTGTGGAAGGAATTTGCTTCGGGACTCGTAGAGGCCGTTCGGAAGGGCGGCCTAATCACGGAGGAAGATCGAACGTTCTTCTGCACCGCTCTTGAATCCGGCAAAACCGATCATGTGGTAGACCAGATTGTGGGTCAGGTTGAACCTGCGTTTATCCTTGCGCACATCCAGAGCCTCGCCGACAGTGTCGACTCACTTCCTGCCAGCCACCAGACCCTTGCCGAACTTCCGTTCAGCGCAGTGCTCACAACCAATTTCGACGACCTGCTGGAGCGTGCCTTCAGCGCCAAGGTGTCCGTTCCCCTCACGCCGGCGGACACCGAACAGTTGTTCGAGGCTACGACTCAAAGGGAGTTCTTTCTCTTAAAGCTCTATGGCACGCTCAACCGGCCGGAATCGTTATTGGTGAGCCCTGCCCAGTTTCAAGAGTTCGTCGCTGACAACCAGCCGTTCCGCAGCTTCATTGAGAGTCTGTTTGTCTCCCGAACGATCTTGTTTACCGGCTGTTCTCTAGAAGGTATCGAAACTTATTTGCGCGGCCTCAGAGTCAAGGACCTTACTGGCGTGCGGCACTACGCGCTCTCGGGTGTGCTGGGCACATCATGGGAGACTTCAGCGAAGGTGCTCGAACGTAGGTTCGGCATTCATGTCATCCCATACAGGCATGGAAGCGATGTCGATCTCATCGAAGCTTTGAGCCAGCTTCGGCGGCAAGTCTGGTGTCGTACCGATCCCAGCGCCGACCCCCGTTGTCTCATCTCCCCTAAGACGCATCCTGCTAGATAGAATCGGGCCGTTTGAAAATTTGGATGTATCTCTCCAACCGGGGGTCAATATTTTCCTCGGCAATAACGGCGTTGGTAAATCCACAATCCTCCGTGCAATCGCGGCAGCGCTTTGCGGCCGGGCAGCCAAGGATAAAGTGGGGCGGCTCATGCGCGTGGGGAGCAATCACTCATCGATTCTCCTCGAGACGGCTGCGCGGAATAGCTATCCATTTATCCTGTTGCGCACTAGAGGGGACGTGGAGGTGTCGGCCCCGGCCAGTCCAATTGAGGCCGAAGGCTGGCTTGCTTTGGGATTTCCGGCCCTGCGGACGATCTCATCAGACAGACCGTCTGGTTCCAGTTCGGAAGCGGCCTCGACTCCGAGAGTGGAGGATGTGCTGCCTTTGGTGAAAGGCGATGCCGACTTCCGGCTGGATCAACTCCAGCAATGGATCGTGAGGCTATTCAATAGCGCCAACGCGGCGCAGGTGAATGGCGGCGACGGCGCCGTTTACCGGCGACTGCTCGATAAATTCTTTGACGTGGTCGGCAACTTGACCGAAGGCGTACGGATTAAACTCGGCACGGTGGATCCTAAGTCCGAGCGTGTCACCGTAATTACCGACGATGGCGAGGTTCCGCTGGCGCTAGTAAGTCAAGGCACGGCTTCGCTGATCGGCTGGATCGGCGTCGTGCTGCAGCGCCTCTATGAAATTTATGGCGGCGACGAAGATCCTACGCAACGGTATGTGCTGGTGTTGATGGACGAGATCGACGCACACATGCACCCGGAGTGGCAGCGCAAGCTCATACCAAAACTCCAGAGCATTTTCCCAAACATGCAACTGGTGGCCACCACTCATTCGCCGCTGATCGTGTCCGGTCTGAAAAGCGAAAATGTGTTCCTTGTGGAAAGGCGCGACGGTAAGGTGGGCGTCCGCCAGTTCCCCATGAAGTTGCAAGGGCAAGGAACGGACGAAATCTTAACCGGGCCGCTTTTTAATCTTTCCGATACCACCGACGTTGGCACTGAAGCGAAACTTGAGCGTTACATCGCACTCCGGTCGTCCGATCAATTGGATAGCGACGCAAGGATCGAGCGCAACAAATTGGCCCAGGAACTGTTTGGGCGGAACGGAGAGGATCTTTCGCGCCAGACCAGTGAGGTATCGCGTTTGGTGGAAAAGAGCTTGGCTGATCAAGCGGAACAACGGCCGCCTGAAGAGAAGAAGCGGATCCTGGACGAGGCTGAACGTTTGATTGAAGCGACGTTTGCCGGGATCTCTCCTGAACGGCTTCGCTAACGGAATTGTTGCCGCCCATGTTGCACCGGCCGTTTGACCCGACCGTCATCTATGGTGAGTTTTCCACGTATGCGAAATGGCAGACTTCCGCATCCGTTGAGACCGGCAACCTGTGTCAGTGGCATCGCTCAAACTTCCCCGGCACGGCAGCAAAGCCACCGGTCAAGCGCAACCTATACGGTCAATTGAAGCCGTCGCTGGCGGACTACTTTAAATCCAAATGCGCGTACTGTGAGTCGGATTTCGAGGTTGTCGCATTCGGAGACGTGGAGCATTACCGCCCCAAATGTGGCGTCACGGACGAGCCGGGGCACCGGGGATATTACTGGCTTTCATACGACGAGCGCAACCTGCTGCCCAGTTGCGAGCGATGCAACCGGGCCGAAGGGAAAATGAATCACTTCCCTATTGCCGGCGTGCGGGTATCCGGGCCAGGGGGCGACCTTGCGGGCGAGGACCCCTTGCTGCTCAATCCGTATGAGAGTGCCGATTTCGATCCGGTTCTGCCGCATCTGGAACATACGTGTGAGGAATTGGATTCCGAACTCTGGCCCACGGGAGTCCTCAAAGGGCTTACGCCTAAGGGAGAGAAGTCGGTCGAGGTGTACAACCTAAATCGCGTTCCGCTCGTCAAGGCGAGGCTGCGGGCGCAGACTGCCGCAATCAATGCTCTCAAGCTGGTCCTGCTGACCACCCCTGATGCGTTCGAGACAGAGTGGAGGGCCTGGACGGCCGACGATCAGCCCTATCTGTCTGGCGTTATCTGCACCTGCCGGGCATGGTGCCGCCATCATCGGGCCAAATCGATGCCGTAACGACTCCGCATCCTCATCCCGGCAAATAATTCCGGTTTTTTCCTCAAGAGCCTTCGATGGTGTCCGATGAGTCTTGGTGAGTGGTGTTGTACCAAGTCTCAAAACTCGGGATGCTCGTGGCGCTATGTGTCAGCGTTGCAGGGGCACAAACTGCGACTCCGTTGAAGGCTTCGCCAGCTACGTTGACGTTTTCCTTTCAGGAAGGCGATTTGAAGCTGCCTCCTACGCAGACTCTTGCTTTGAGTGGGGTGGTGGGCACTGGGGTAACGATCGCGCTGTCGGGCGGGCCGTGGCTTACAGCGTCTCCTACCGTTGGTGTGCTGCCGGTGTCGGCGAAGATATTGGCGAATCCGACGTCGCTCGCGGTTGGAACTTATACCGGTTCGATTACGATCGCAACCAGCGGGGCATCGCCGCAAACGGCGTCGGTGCCGGTTACGCTGACGGTCAAGGCCGCGCCTTCGTCGTTGACCGCTTCATCGACGGCGCTCGCGGTCAGCTACGTGCGCGGCGATGCGGCGCCAGCGGCGATTCCGATTACACTTACCAGTTCGGGGGCGGTGCTTTCCTATACGGTTTCAACGGCTGGCGGCGCATGGCTTTCGGTAACGCCTAAGAGCGGCATTGCATTTCCTTCGTTCCCGGGCACGATTGCGCTTGCATTCAATCCGGCGGGGCTGTTGCCGGGGCCTTACAAGGCGACGATTACGATAGCCGCCTCGCAGGCTTCGAACAAGTCGCAGACGATTGCGGTGAATCTGACAGTCGGACCTGGACTGCCTTCGGTGCTGACAGTCTGGCCGCCGCGCGTTACCGAAGGCTCGCCGGCGACGACCGTGACACTGACGGGGACCAATTTCTTTTCGGGCACAGTGATCAAAGTGGGTGGAGCAACACTGACGTCTGTGATTCTGGGCGACAGCGCGGCGACGGCGGTGATCCCGGCCGAACTGCTGGCGACTTTCGGCTCCGTCAATCTGATTGCTGCGAATCCCGGTACCGGCGGAGGCGAGTCGGCTCCGGTGACGATGGTGGTTGACGTGTCGGCTCCGGTGTTGGTCTCGGTCGTGAATGGGGCCAGTTTTCTTGACGGGCCGATTGCGCCCGGGGAGATGGTGACGTTGTTTGGCACGCGGCTCGGTCCGGATGCTCTGACTTCTTTCGTGCAACCTGCGCCAGGGGCCGGGATTGCGACAACGCTCGCGGGCACGACGGTGTTTTTCGATCGCACACCCGCGCCGGTGCTTTTCACTTCGGCGAGGCAAGTGGCCGTGATGGTTCCGTACGATGTCGCGGGCAGACAGGCGGTTAATGTTTTCGTGGATTTCGGCGGCACGGTGTCGTCTCCCATCGGGAGAACGGTTGCCACGAGCGCCCCGGGTCTGTTTTCGGCCACCGGCACGGGGCTTGGTCAACTGGCAGCGTTCAACATCGATGAAAGCACGGGGGCGTTTTCGATCAACAACGAGACGGCGACTGCAGCCAAGGGCGGCGTCGTGGTTTTTTACGCGACGGGGGAAGGCATACCGACGCCCCCGGTCACCGATGGTCTGATCGTCACTGCGCCTTCGGTCACTAACAACCCCGCGATCGCACTCCAGATCGGCGGGGCCAACGCAACGGTTCTGTATGCGGGCGGTGTGCCTGGATTGGTGGGCGGTATTATCCAGATCAACGCCCGGATCCCCACTTCGATCACTGCCACGAAGGCAACGCCGGTGGTGCTGACCGTCAACGGGATCGCCAGTCCGCTCGGTACTACCATCGGGATCAAGTAGCGGAAGGCGATACCATGGAACTAAGCGACAGCTTTCTTCCATGGATCCGCAGCAAATCGATCTCAAAAAAACCGTCAACCTACCGAAAACCGACTTTCCGATGCAGGCTAACCTGCCGCTTAATGAGCCTAAGGCTCTGGAGCGATGGAAAAAGATGGACCTGTACGGCCGCATTCGCACCTCCTCGGCCGGGCGGCCCCGGTATGTGCTCCACGACGGGCCTCCGTATGCCAACGGCAACATTCATCTCGGTCACGCGCTCAACAAGACGCTGAAGGATTTCATCGTCAAGTCGAAGACAATGGCGGGCTTTGATTCGCCCTATGTGCCGGGTTGGGATTGCCATGGGTTGCCGATCGAAATCAAAGTCGATTCGCAATTAGGTTCCAAGAAGGCACAGATGACTCCGGCCGAAATCCGGCGCGCCTGCCGGGCGTACGCGCAAAAATACGTCGATCTGCAAAGGCAAGACTTCATCCGGCTCGGGATTTTCGGCGAGTGGGACAACCCGTACCTGACGATGGAAGCGCGCTATGAAACGGTGATCGCGCGGGCTTTTGTCGATTTTCTCGATCAAGGCTACGTCTACAAAGGCCTCAAACCGGTGAACTGGTGCATGAGCTGCCGCACCGCGCTGGCCGAGGCCGAGGTTGAACACGAGAACCACACGAGCCCTTCGATTTGGGTTCGGTTCGCACTTACCTCTGCGCCGGAAAAAATCGATGTCGCGCTCGCGGGCAAGCGCTGTCACGGGTTGATCTGGACCACGACGCCGTGGACGATTCCCGCGAATATGGCGATCTGCTTTCACCCGAAGTTTGAATACTCGGCGGTTGAGGTTGCGCCGGGCGGCGATGTTTATTTCGTAGCGACGGATCTGGTGAACGCAACCGCCGAAGCGCTGGGTTGGGCCGACACGAAAACGATCGCCACCTTCCCAGGCGCGCGGCTCGAAGGCGCGATCTTCCGTCATCCATTTATCGAGCGCGATTCGCCGGGGATTCTGGGCGATCATGTGACGCTTGAGCAAGGCACCGGTGCGGTCCACACCGCGCCCGGCCATGGCGCCGACGATTACATGGTGGGACTCAAATACGGCATTCCCGTCTACTGCCCCGTGGATGGCGCGGGCCGTTTGTATCACACCGAAAATGAGCCGGGAGCGATTCCAGAAGAACTGATTGGCAAGAAAGTCTGGGACGCCAATCCACTGGTCATCGCGATCCTCGAGAGCAAGGGCGCGCTGGCTGGGCAAAAGAAGATCGAGCACAGTTACCCGCACTGCTGGCGTTGCCACAACCCGACCATCTTCCGCGGCACCGAGCAGTGGTTTATCGGCATGGAGCGCAACGGGCTGCGCGAACGATCGCTCGAAGCGATCCGCAAGATCAAGTGGATCCCGGCTTGGGGCGAAGACCGCATCTACAACATGATCGCTTCGCGGCCGGACTGGTGCATCTCGCGCCAGCGGATCTGGGGCGTGCCGATCACCGTTTTCACTTGCGACGATTGCGGCACGCAGATCACCGATAAGAAGCTGCTCTATCACGTGGTCGACCAGTTTGCCGAACACACCGCCGACGTCTGGTACGAGAAGACATCGGCGGAACTGCTGCCGGCTGGAACGGTGTGCGGCCAGTGCGGCTCGGCGAATCTGGCGAAGGAGAAGGACATCCTCGACGTCTGGTTCGATTCGGGATCGAGCCATTTGGCGGTGCTCAACGAACGCTGGAATCTGGATTGGCCGGCGGACTTGTATCTTGAAGGCGGCGATCAATATCGCGGCTGGTTCCACTCCTCGCTGCTGGTAGGGGTGGGGCTGAAGGGCGGCGCGCCGTATCGCGAGTGCTCGACCAACGGTTGGACGCTGGACGAGAAGGGCCAGGCGATGTCGAAGTCGCTCGGCAACGTGGTGGAGCCCGAGAAAGTGATCAAGGCGAGCGGCGCCGAGATTCTACGGTTGTGGGTCTCGTCGGTTGAGTATCAGGAAGACGTGCGGCTTTCCGACACGATTCTGCAAAGGCTGGTCGAGGCGTATCGCAAGATGCGCAACACCTTCAAATACGCGCTCGGCAATCTGCATGGTTTCGATCCGGAAACCGATGCCGTGCCGGTGGGCGAAATGTTGGAGATCGATCAGTGGATCCTGCTGCGCGCCGAAGCGCTGATTACGAAAGTGCGGGAGTTCTATCGTGAGTTCGCGTTCCATCGCGTGTACCAGGCGGTGTATAATTTTGCGACCACCGACTTGAGCTCGATTTACTTCGATGTGTTGAAGGATCGGCTTTACACGACGACGCCGAAATCGCACGCGCGGCGCAGCGCACAGACCGCCATGTGGCGGGTGACCGAAGTGCTGGTGAAGTTGATGGCGCCGATCCTCACCTTCACGACCGAGGAAGTTTGGGGTTATTTGCCAAAGCGGATAGACTCGGCCGAAAGCGTGCATTTAACGTTGTTCCCGGAAGCTGGCGAATTGACGCAAGGACTGAGCGCCGAGCACCGGGCGCGGCTGGAAAATTGGGAGCGCCTGATTGGAGCGCGCGAGACGGTGAACCGGTATCTGGAGGTTGCGCGCGAAGCCAAGTTGATCGGCTCATCTCTAGCCGCCAAGGTACACGTGAAAGCTAATGGCGATTTGATGGCGTTGCTCCAACAATATGAGCGCGATCTGCCGGCTCTGTTCATCACCTCGCAAGTGGTGCTGGAGGCTTCCGGCGAGGCCGAAACCACGGCCGCGGTTCACAAAGCGGATGGCGTGAAATGCGAGCGTTGCTGGAAGTTCACGCTGGATGTGGGGAGCGACCCGAAGCTGCCAACGTGCTGCGCGCCTTGCGCTGCGGCGGTCACTGAGATCCTCAGTCTATGAGGCAATTGGCGGCGCCGCTGGCGCTCTCTTCCGCGATCCTGATTGCCGACCGGGCCAGCAAGATGTGGATTGACAAACATATCTCGGCCTGGGACATTTGGCCGGTGATTCCGGGTTGGGTCAACATTATCCACGCCGAGAATCCCGGGATGGCGTTCAGTTTGTTGTCGACGGCTTCGCCTGCGATTCGGGGCGTGGTGTTGATCGGATTGGCGAGCGCCGTATTGTCTGTCGTGGCCGTGATGTTCTGGCGGTCTACTTCGTCACTGGAACGCTGGGCTTTGGCCCTGGTGATGGGCGGGGCGGCAGGGAACTTGTGGGATCGGGTGATGCGAGGAACCGTGACCGACTTTATCGACTTCTATCGTGGCGAGTGGCATTGGGCCACCTTCAACATCGCCGACTCCGCCATCAGTGTAGGGGCGGTAGTATTGGCGTTGTCGATGATGAAACCATCCAAGGTGCCTGCCGGTGTTTCCTAAACTTATTCCCTTCAGCGACACCTTTTTCCTGCCAACCTATGGCGCGTTAGTAGCGGCGGGATTCCTGCTGGCATTGTGGCTTACCGGCAAGCTGGCGCGGCAGGCGGGACTTGATCCCGAGCGGGTTTCAAACGTTGGGGTCTATGCCGCTTTATCCGGTTTGGTTGGCGCCAAACTCCTCATGTTTGTGTTCGACTACGACTACTTCCGCCAGAATCCGGCTGAGGCGTTTTCGCTGGCGACGCTGCAATCGGGCGGCGTGTTCTTTGGCGGGCTGGTGATTGCGATTGGCGCGGGTGCGTGGCTGATGCATCGCTATGCGCTGCCGGTGTTGCCTACCTTCGACGTGTTCGGGCCGGGCCTCGCCTTGGGGCAGGCCGTCGGGCGTCTGGGGTGTTTCGCCGCCGGCTGCTGCTGGGGCGTGAAATGCGACCGTCCGTGGGCGGTGAAGTTCACCAATTTCGATGCCAACAAGATTACGGGGGTCCCGCTGGATGTCAGCCTTCACCCGACGCAACTCTATGAGGCGGGCTTGCTGGCTTTGACCTCCCTAATCACCTGGCGGCTGTTCCAACGCGGTCATCGCCCCGGCGCAGTCTTTGGCGCCTACCTGCTACTGGCGTCAGGGCAGCGGTTTATCGTCGAGTTTTTCCGTGAACACCAGCAAGCGAATCTGGCGGGCCTGCCGATTTCGAATGCCCAATTGATTGCGACTGGACTAGCTTTAGCGGGAATCGCTCTGATGATCCATTCGCGCGAGCCAGCCCACTAACGAAATCCACTTTTCTGGCCGATCAATGACCCAGGATACCGATTTTGGGTTCTTGGGTTAAGCGTTTAGTTGCGGGTGCGTTGGTGGCCGTTGTCGCCGCCGTCGCGGGGTACGTGGTTCTCAGGCGGGGGGAGTCGTCGCGCCCAGGGCAGGTCGTACGGATCGGATGTTCTGATTGCCCGCCATTTCTCACTGAACCTTCGGGCTCGGCGGTCGACCGGTTTTCGGTCGAAGTGGTGGCGGCCGCCGCTCGGCGGATCAACCAGCCTGTCGAGTTTTTCCAGATTCCCGATACGGCGAGAGCCAGTCTGCGCGCCAAGGAAATCGAGGTGTGGCCGCGCTTGACTGCAGCGCCGCAAGACAACGGGGAGTTTTTCTTCAGCGAGCCCTGGGTCGCGATGAACTACTGCTTGTTCTCAAGAAGAGGCTGGAAGCCACAGTCGGGATCGAAAATCTCGGTAGGACCCGGCGCTACGCAGCGCCGGATTGCCTTGCAGTCTGCCCCGGGCGCGGAATTGGTTGACGCTGGGAGCGATAAACCGCTCCGGCAGGTTTGCACGGGCGAAATCGATGCCGCCTTGGTCGACTCGAGGGTGCTTTCGGCGCTGCTCCTGGCCGATCGGGAAGATTCCTGCCAAGGCGTCCAATTCCAATCGACGCCTTCAAAAGAAGCGGCTGTTCCGGCGTCGGTGGCGGCCCGGCCCGGCTCGGAATGGGCGGCCATACTCTTGCGTGAAGAGATCAGCCGGATGGCGGCTGACGGGTCCCTGGCTTCGCTTCACTCCAAATGGTTTCTCACTACTTCCACTGAGACCGGAGCCTTCGATCAACTGCGGACGGTAGAACGCGACTTGACGAGTGTACGGATGTCGGCCTTCGCTTTTGCGGTGTTAGTGGTTCTGACTTTGTTGCAGACCTGGAAGCTTCGCAAACTGCGAGCCAGAGCCGAGGGCGCCAGTCTGCTGAAGACGCGCTTTGTGGCTAATGTGAGCCACGAATTGAGAACTCCGCTCAGCGGGATCATTGGCTTGGTGGACATGCTGTCCGACACGAGGATGACCGCGCATCAGACCGAACTTTTAAGACTAGTCCGCAGCACCGCCGGGTCTTTGGTGCAGGTGATTACGGATCTCCTGGATGTGGCCAAGATGGAGGCAGGGCAGCGCGACGTCGCCAAGGAATCGTTTGAGTTGCGCGAGGCCGTGGACGAAGTATGTGCGGTGATGGCGGGACGGGCGGTTGAGAAGGGCATTCGACTGGAAACCTCGCTAGAAGCAGGGTTGCCACGGCGGGTTCTGGGCGACGCGACTCGTGTGCGCGAGATTCTGATGAATCTGCTGGGCAATGCCCTTCGTCATACCGAACGGGGCGAGGTTCGCCTGGAAGTGAACCTGGATCAGGCGACCCCATTTCAATGGGAGATCGCCTTTACCGTCACCGATTCGGGGACGGGGATCTCAGAAGAGGATCTTAGCCGTCTGTTTGATGGTTTGGATGCCGACCGGGCGCCAGAAGAAAACCCGATGAATCGCGGCGGCCGCCTCAATATCGCTATCAGTAAACGGCTGGTGGACCTGCTGGGCGGCAAAATGACGGCGTCGAGCCCGACCGGCCAAGGGGCGCAGTTTCGTTTTGTGTTGCCGTTTGAAGTCTCAAGCTTCGATGCAGAGCCGGAGCGAGTGGCGGCGGCGGATGCACTCCCGGCGGGGAAAGGCGGCGGCGGTCTGCCGCTCCGCATTTTGGTTTGCGAGGACGATCCGGTGAGCCGGAAGGTCGCCGTGCATCTCCTGACGAAATTGGCGCACAGCGTCCAAGCCGTCACTACGGGGAATGATGCGGTGGAAACCGCACGCAATGAGAAATTCGACTTGATACTGATGGATTGCCAGTTACCGGACATCGATGGGTATGAGGCCGCGCGCCGGATTCACGCCGAGGGGGCGTCGGCCGGTGTCCCGATCGTGGCGCTCACAGCAGCCGCCTTGGCCGAAGACAGGCGTCTGTGTCTGGAAGCGGGCATGACCGGTTTCCTTTCGAAGCCCATCAGCTTGGCTGCGCTCTCGGAGACGTTGGCGGGGATCGACCGTGAAACGCGCCACAGCGAAGTATACTGAGGGGTTGGACGTAGCCTTCGCCCCCGCCGATAAGCTTTCCCTGCTAAGCGCCGAAGATCTCGTGGCTTGGGCCATCGACAATCATGGCTCGCGCTTTGCCGTGGTAACGGCTTTTCAGCCCGAGGGCATGGTGTTGGTGGATATGGCGCTCCGTTATGCGCCGGGAACGCGGATCGTGACGGTCGATACCGGCCGGCTGCCACAAGAGACCTACGACATCATGGACGCAGTGCGACTGCGCTACGGCACGGGTGTCGAGGTGATCCTGCCGGATGGGGATGAAGTAGAGCGGATGGTGGGGCGGCACGGCTTGAACCTGTTCCGGGCCGATCCGTCGCTGCGTAAGCTGTGCTGCCAGATCCGGAAAGTCCGGCCGCTTGAGCGGCGGCTGGCCCTGAACGTGGACGTGTGGGCCACCGGACTTCGCCGCCAGCAATCGGCCGAGCGCGCGTCGGTGGGTAAAGTGGAGACCGAGAGCGGCGGGGCGGGCCGGATCAAGCTCAATCCTCTGGCGGACTGGACGCGCGAGCAAGTCGATGAGTACGTCGCACGCCACAGCATCCCGGTGCATCCTCTGTTGAGCCAGGGCTATCGCTCCGTGGGTTGCGCCCCGTGTTCGCGGGCCGTGACGCCCGAGGAGGACGAACGCGCCGGACGTTGGTGGTGGGAGCAGGATGGCGGCAAAGAGTGCGGCATTCACGTCGCGCCGGACGGAAAATTCAAGCGCACACTCGACGTGCTGCTGGAAGAGATACTACACTAGTCCCCTTGATCGACCTTCACACACACACAACCGCGTCCGACGGCACCTGGACGCCCGAGCAACTGATCGCGGGAGCCAAACAAGCCGGGTTGGAAGCGATCGCGATTACCGATCACGATACTTTCGCCGGTTACGAAGAGGCTCAGCCGGTGGCGGCGCGGGAAGGTGTGCCGCTGATTTGCGGCATCGAACTGAGCACGAAGCTGCACCCTCCGGCAGGCGGCGGCAAACCAAAGACCGTTCATCTGCTGGGTTATTTTTTGCGCCCGCCCGCTCCGGCGTTTCTGGAATGGGTGAAGACACAGCAACAGATCCGGCATGAGCGCAACCTGCAGCTCTGCGTGCGGCTGGCTGAACTCGGAGTGCAGGTGACAATCGAAGAAGTCGCGCAGCGCGGCCGTTCGATGGCGGGCCGGCCGCACTTTGCCTCGATCATGGTGGAGAAGGGCTACGTCACGACGCTGCAAGAGGCGTTCGATAAGTTTCTGGACGAGAAGGGCGCGGCGTATGTCGATAAACACGACCCCTCGCTCGGCGAAGGCATCCGGCAGGTGCGCGAGGCGGGGGGCATTACTTCACTCGCGCATCCGATTCGCCTGAATCGCTTTGGCCGCGAAGAGGAAGATCTGATTCGCCAGATGGCGAAGATGGGTTTGCATGCGATCGAGGTTTGGCACTCCGATCACACCGAACGTCATCGGGAACGGTACGAGATGCTGGCCCACCGGTATCGATTGGCCATTACGGGGGGCTCGGATTTTCACGGCGATAACAAACCGGGCGTCGAGTTGGGGAAGGGCAAGGGCGGAAACGTGGCCGTACCGCGCAATGTGTTGGAGCGGCTTCGGGCCATTGTGAAAACATAGGAGACGCGATGCGGCTTCTGAAGTATTTGGTGGCGGCAACCCTGGACGGGAAAATTGCCGCGCCCGATGGTTCGTTCGATTGCTTTGGACCGGTGGGCGATGCCCACGTGCCCGACTACCTTGCTGCAATTCACGAATTCGATGCCGTCCTGATGGGGCGCAGGACCTACGAGGTTGCCTTGACGGCCGGTGTCACGGATCCTTACCCCTTTCTCGACAGTTACGTTTTCACATCCTCGACCCAGCTAGAGCGCGAACGAACCAGTTCATTTCGTGCGCGAGCCGGGGGCGGGCTGGGTGCGAGAGTTCAAGCAACGGATTGGTGGTCACATCTACTTGTGCGGCGGAGCCAAACTCGCGGCGGCGCTGCTGGAGGCCGGATTGATCGACGAAATTATCGTGAAACTGAATCCTCTGCTGATCGGCGATGGGTTTCCGTTGTTCGATTCGGTTCCGGCACCGTCGTTGCTTGAATTGGTCTCGACAAAAACCTACGAGAACGGAGTGGTGTTGCTGCGTTACCGCGTGCGAGTTTCCCCGACCAATCCCCCCGCCCATCAATGATGGTCCCGGCGGGGTTCGATCACTCGCGCGCGCAACTCACGAATCACTTTGATCAGTTGCTCGATGACCGCTTCGGCGAAACGGCGGCCTTTTTCCACGGTAGCTTTGGTCGGGTCGCCCGACGTGCCGGTTCTTGAGTAGCGGCTGAAGAATTCCTGAAAGAACACCGGCGACGGGGCCTGCAAATCCCAGTAGAAGAATTCCGACTTTTGGATCGGCATATCCTTTTCGGCCTTGTCCATCTGGACAAGATGGCCGCACAAGTACAAGAGCAGCGACGTTTCGATTTCGCACCCGTGCGCCATGCCGCCGGGGAACTCCGATTCGCGCAACTCAGCCAGTAGCGGTTTGGGCACGAGGTTCCACCACGGCACCATCGCGCAAATCGCGTCGCTGTGATTGGTAATGTTGCGCGCGGCAATGTCGAGAAACGGGACGTTGCTGCCGTGGCCGTTGACGAGCAGAATCTTGCGAAACCCATGATGGGCGAGGCTCTGGCCGATGTCGGTGATGTAGTTGATGAAGGTCGGACCCTGGACGGCGATGGTGCCGGGAAAATCGAGATGATGCTCATTGAAGGCGTATTGCACCGAGGGGAGGAGGATGGCCTCACCGGCAATCTGTTCGACGGCGCGGCGCGACATCTCGGTGGCCGTGATCACGTCGGTCAGGAGCGGCAGGTGCGGCCCGTGTTGCTCGATCGTGCCGACCGGAAGGACGGCGACGCGTTGTTGCGCGACCGCCTCGCGGATCTCGGGCCAGGTGAACTCTTCGTAGCGGTATTTTTCAGCCATTGTGTTATCCTAACCCGCACTGTGGCCCAGGAAAAGTCTGCATCGTATTCGTGGAGCGAGATCGAGCAATTCATCGAGCGGGGTGATGTGAAAGGTAAGCTGACGCGCGCGGATCTGCCCACGCCCGCTTTGCTGCTCGATCTGAATGCCTTTGAGGCTAACGTCGAGAAGATGGCGGCTCATCTGAAGTCGAAGGGGCGGGCGTTTCGGCCGCACGGTAAGACTCACAAGTGTCCCGAGATTGCGCGACGGCTGTTGGAGGCGGGCGCGGTGGGCGTGTGCGCGGCTAAGATCAGCGAGGCTGAGGTGTTCGCCGCGGCAGGCGTGCGCGGACTGCTGATTACTACGGCGGTGGTGGGCGCGCGCAAGATTGAGCGAGCGATCCGGTTGGCGAAGCTGGCGCCGGATACGATTTTCTGCGTCGACAATCTACAGAATGCCCGAGAGTTGAACGCCGCTGCGGGTGCGGCCGGGTTGACGTTAGCGGCCGGGATCGATCTGTGGATCGGCAAACGCACGGGAGTTTTGCCGGGCGCGCCCGCCGTCGCGCTGGCCGAAGGGCTTCAAAGCTTGAAGAACGTGAGGCTCTCCACGCTGCAGGCTTATGCGGGGCATGCCGCTCACGTGATTGGTTTCGAGGCGCGGAAGCGGGTATCACGCGAAGAGATGGGCAAAGCCGTCGAGACGCTGCACACGTTTCACCGCCAGGGGATCGAATGCGGACGGCTCACCGGGGGGTCGACGGGTACCTATAACATCGACTGCGACATCGATGGCGTGACTGAACTGCAGCCGGGCAGTTTCATTTTCATGGATGTCGATTACAACAGGATCGGCAGCGAGGATGGCAATGAGTTCTACGGCGACTTCCAGAATTCACTGACGGTTTTTACGACGGTGGTGAGCAAGCCGTCGGGTGAGCTGGCGATCGTCGACGGAGGCTTTAAGGCATTCTCGACCGACAAGCCATTTCCGCCGCGCATCAAGAATGGCTCAGCGGTGACGTATGCTTTTGGGGGCGATGAACATGGCAAACTCACGTTTGGCGAGGGTGTGAAGGCGCTGGAAGTGGGGGACAAGGTGGAATTTGTGATTCCGCACTGCGACCCATCGGTGAATCTCTACGACAAATTGTTCTGCTTGCGCGGCGACAACGTGGAGGCCGTTTGGCGCATCGCCGCGCGTGGCATGGGGCAGTAGGGACCGCTCTGCGAAATCAAGCTCCGCAGGGCGGGGCTGAAGTCCCGCGGAGACCGGCGCTAGCCGGTCACCTCCAGGCGATTGTGGATTCGTGAAGCGAGGTTGGTTCCGCCGCCACGATCATCCGGGAGAGCGTAGCGTACTTCTGCGATGAAACGCCGAGGGCTGCCGCGATCTGCGTGTGACTGGGGAACTCGCCGGCGGCCGACAGCTCGGCGATCACCGCGTCACGTTGCTTCTGGAATCGGCGAACACTCCGCGGCAGCGGATCGATG
>JAYUSQ010000204.1:0-43256 GCA_043755595.1 Acidobacteriota bacterium
TCGGCGCCGTGGCATACGCGGTGAGCCGTGGCAAAAAACAAAAAAGGATCGGCTGTACGTCTTGACAATGGCAGCCCTCTCATGGAAGCCGCCATGCGCGAGCATGCGGTCTCCGATCTATCGGGCCGTGTCGCCGTCGTCACCGGAGGAACCTTTGGTGTCGGCCGAGGAATCGCCAGCGTGCTCGCGCAATGCGGGGCGCGTGTCTACGTCACCGGCCGGTCAGCGCACGATGCCGCCGCCCCCGATCATCGAATTACACCGATTCGCTGCGACCACCGTATCGACACAGAAGTCGCGTCGGCCTTCGAGCGCGTCATGGATGAAACCGGCAAGATCGACATCCTCGTCAACAACGTCTGGGGCGGCTACGAACGAATGATCGAAGACGGCGCCTTCACGTGGATGAAGCCATTCTGGGAACAACCGCTCTGGCGTTGGGATTCCATGTTCGCCGCCGGAGTGCGCGCCCACTACTACGCCAGCCAACTCGCCGCAAAATCGATGGTCGTCCATCCACGCGGGCTGATCGTCAACATTTCCTTCTGGGCCGCTCAGAAGCACATCGGCAATGCCGCCTATGGAATATCGAAAGCCGCGACCGGCAAGATGACTGCGGACATAGCCGTCGAGCTAAAACCGCATGGGGTCACTGCCGTCTCCTTGTACCCAGGCTTGGTCAGGACCGAAAAAGTGATGGAGGCCGCCGCCTGGCTCGACCTCTCAAATTCGGAATCGCCGGAGTTCATCGGGCGCGCCGTAGCGGCGCTTGCGGCCGATCCCGAAGTCATCCGCCACACGGGGAACGTACTGGTCGCCGCCAGCGTTGCGTTAGACTACGGCTTCACCGACATTGACGGCAAATCGCCTCGCCCGCTGGCCCTCACCGATGTCTAATGTTTTCGACATAGTCGAAACCATCGGTCTAACTCTTCCCGGCGTCGAAGCAACCACAAAATACGACGGTTCACCAGTCCTAAAACTCGATGGAGTCTTCATGGCGGGCCTGGCCACCCATGAAACCGCCGAACCCGCCACGCTCGTTGTCAGATGCGAACTCGACGGCCGCGAAACACTCATCGAGGACGCGCCCGAGACTTACTACATCACAGACTACTATCGCCGCTATCCCTTGGTCCTGGTCCGCCTCGCGCACGCAAGCTCGGACGCCCTGCGCGACTTACTCGCTGCCTCATGGCGTTTAACGAAGGCGAAGTCTCCCAAACGCCGCCGTCCAAACCCCTCGCGGTAAGTCAGCCCTACTTCACCGGCTCCACGGTCCCGCGTCGCAGATACTCATCGTCTTTGTTCAACCAGTCGGCGCGCGGCGGAGCGAAAATATCCAAGTCAAGCGTGTCTTCCAAAGCAACAGCCTTATGGGGCACGTTCGAAGGAATCACCAACACCTCGCCCTTGCGCACCGTCACCACGCGCCCCTCCAATTCAAATTGCAGCGCCCCTTCGAGAATGTAAGTGATCTGCTCATTCTCATGCTGATGCAGCGGCACCACGCCGCCCTTCTTGAAGAACACCTGCGCCACCATGGCCTTCTCGCCGCTAACCAGACGCCGCGAGATAACCTCGCTCATCTGCTCCATGGGCACGGACTCCCAACTCATATACCGGTGACTAACCATTTATCCCCCTATGCCCAATACCGTTCACTTTCAGTCAGCCCACAGTGTGACCGGCCTCCCGGCCGGTCGATGACTGCCGCCCAAAATAAAACCTATTTCGGAGTAACTACCGCAGCCGGAGGCACCGGCGCATTAGGATCCACCTTCATCATCGTCAACTCACCCACGCGGTCATAAATCCACTTCTTCGGATTATCGTGTTGCGCCGAAAACGTCCCCACCAACTTACCGCCGTCGTTCAGCGTCACCTTCCATCGCAGATGCTCCCCGCCATCCAGTTCAAGCAGGCGGTAGAGGTTAATCTTCCCGCCATCCACCTGGATCTGCAGCGGGGCCCCGGGCTTGCCGTTCCGCCCAATCGACACGGCCACCAGCTTGCCATCTTCGCTCTTGGTGATCTCAAAAGACTGCCGCTCCTGGCGCTTGATCCCGCCTTCATCGGTTGAGTCGGCTGAGCCTGCCCAACGGCCGGTGATGTCTTGCGCCGAAGCCAAGGTTACTCCGCACAGCAAAAAGAGCGTGGTTGCGATTGGACTGAGCCTAAACTGCATTCAAGGATAATATCGCAACTTGCCAGAGCGCGCGTGAGCGTCCCGCTAAAGCTTACAATACCCTCTTGCACTCTCGCGCCTCCATTGAACCGCAGCCTATCGGAATACGCAGCGCACTCCTGGCCGTCGCCGTTTCCATTCTTTGGGGCGGCAATCTCGTTTCGATTCGCGCCGGACTGGACTCGGTCCCGCCGTTGTGGAGCGCCTTCTGGCGTATGTTGCTCGGCGTCCTCTTCGTCGCCGCCTGGATGCTTCGCCGCCGCGTCCCGCTGCGCCCCGCGCCAGGTGAACTCGGCCCCCTCCTGATTCTCGGCGTGGTTTTCACGCTTCAGATCGCGCTGCTCAACACAGCGTCGACCATGACCTCGCCTGCCTACGGCGTCGTCATCCTCAACGCCTATGCGATCTTCGCCAACCTCACCGGCCACTTCGCGGGCAAACATATCCCGGCGGTGCGCGAAACGCCACTGACTCCGCTTCGCCTCGCCGGTCTCTTACTCGCGGTAGCCGGTATCGCAGTCCTCGCGTTTGGCCGCCCTGACCGCGCGCTGGCCCCGAGTCCATTGCTCGGCAACTCACTCATGGTTGCGTCCGCGTTCCTGCTCGGCGTCCGCCAAGTCTACACACGCTGGCTAGTGCAACGCGTCGATCCCGCACGTTCGGTCGTCTGGCAGATGCTTCTTTCGGTTCCCTTGTTTTTAGTGATCGCAGCCGTCTCGGAACCGCCAGTGATCGCCGCGCGCGGCCTGACGTGGCAGGCGATCGCAGCCATCTCCTACCAAGGCTTCATCGTCGCCGGCATCTGCTTCATCGTCTGGGCCGAGTTACTCCGCCATCACTCCGCGGGTACACTCTCGATGTTCTCGTTCCTCGTCCCCATCTGCGGCATCGCGCTCAGTTCGTGGATTTTCGGCGAAAGACTCCCCGCCGGGTTGTTCCTGGGAACGGCGCTTGTCCTCGCCGGCGTAGCGCTGGTGGTTACTCGTAGCGCAGAGCCACAGCCGGCGCGATACGGGATGCAGACAGAGCCGGATAGATCGTCGCCACAAAACTGATCCCCAACGCGACGACCGCAATCCACAAACTATCCAGCACGCGCGGCTCAAACGGAATGAACGAAATCGCGTACACTGCATCGTCCAATTGAATCCATCGCTGAGCGTTCGCGAGGTAGCAAATCAGGTGCCCCGCCACCAAGCCAACCACCGTGCCCGCGACGCCGATCAGCACCCCCTGCAAAATAAAGATCCGCGAGATCTGCCCTTGCGAAGCGCCCATCGACATGAGAATCGCGATATCGCGTTGCTTCTCCATCACCGCCATCACCAGCGATGTAAATATATTCAGCGCGGCAATCATCTGCAATAAGCTGATCACGATAATAGTCACCACGCGCTCCATCTGCAGCGCCGACAGATACTGTTTATTGCGTTCGATCCAACTGGCGGCGCCCAACTTCGGACCGGCGATCGCCTCGGCGCGGCGCGCAACTTCAGGAGCCTTGTAGATGTCGGTAAGCGTGATCTCCACCGCACTCACTACATCCGGCAGCGCCAGCACTCGCTGCACCGCTTCCAGCGAAGTGAACGCAAAGTTGTCGTCGAACTCATAGAAGCCCGAGTCGAACGTGCCAGCCACGCGAAAACGAAACTCAACCGGCTTGGTCCCCAGCGGCGTCATCTCGCCCTGCGTGCTGATGATGCGCAAGATAGACCCGGCCAGCATGCCAGTCTTTTGCGCCAGACGCCAACCCATTACGATCGGCGGGTATCCATTGATCTCGCGCCAGTCCGTGATCGATCCGCTCTTCAAATGGACCAGCGCATCCGGCAACGGCGCTTCGTTCGGCCCCATGATTCCCTTGATATAGCCGCCCGCCGCCTGCAACGGGCCCGTAAACATCACAGCGCCATGCAACGCCGGAGCCGCGCTACGAACCGAAGGAATCGTGCTGAATTTCGCTCTCAGCTCGCGCCAGTTCTCAATCCCCGTCGAAGGCTCTTTCTCCATCACCGCCACATGCGGCGTCGCGCTCAGCAGCTTGCTTTGCAGCGTGTTGCGAAAGCCGTTGGTGATCGCCATCGCGATGATAATCGCAATCACGCCGAGCGCGACCGCGAGCACGGAAAATACCGTGATCACCGAAACGCCCGCCTGCTTGCGCGGCGCGACGAGGTAACGAAGAGCGACGAAAAGTTCAAAGCCTCGCACGGCGTTTAGTATAGTTCCCGCAGTTTATCGGCCAAGCCAATCTCGCCTTCCGGCCGCAGCAACGGGAACAGGATCACATCGCGAATCGACTGTCGATTAGTCATCAACATCGTCAACCGGTCGATCCCGATTCCCTCCCCCGCCGTCGGAGGCATGCCGTAGGACAGTGCGCGAATATAATCCTCGTCCATCTGATGCGCTTCGTCGTCGCCTCGTTCGCGCATGCCCAATTGCATCTCGAATCGCCGCTGCTGCTCGCGCGGATCGTTCAACTCGGTATAGGCGTTGCCGATCTCCATACCCGCCGCGTAAATCTCAAAGCGATCGGTGAAAGCCGGATCGTCCAGACTGTTCTTAGACAGCGGCGAAACCTCCACCGGATAGCGATGAATGATCGTCGGCTGAATCAATTGATCCTCGGCCACGCGCTCAAAGATATCGGCCAGCCGCTCGCCTGCGGTCAGCTTGTGAGAGTGGCGCGCCAGCCACTCGGGATCCGCCACGTTATCGGCCGTCGGCTTCCCGTCGCCCTTCCAAAACTCGATCACCGCTTCGCGCATCGTAAACCGCCGCACCTGGCCGAAGTCGATCTGCGCGTCGCCATACTGCACCACCGCGCTGCCCGTCGCATCGATCGCCACCTGCCCCAGCAGCTCCGCCGAAAAATCCATCAGCACTTCGTAGTCCGCGTAAGCCTGATAGAACTCCAGCATCGTGAACTCGGGATTGTGCCGCGTCGAGACGCCCTCGTTGCGAAAATTGCGATTGATCTCGTAGACTCGCTCCAACCCGCCCACCACCAGTCGCTTCAGATAAAGTTCCGGCGCAATGCGCAGGTACAGATCCATGTCTAGCGTCTTGTGATGAGTGACAAACGGCCGCGCCGCCGCGCCGCCATACAGCGGCTGCATCATCGGAGTTTCGACTTCGATAAACCCCTTCGCCTCCAACTGCCGCCGGAACGATGAAATGATTTTCGCCCGCGTGACAAACACATCGCGCGACTCCGCATTCGCAATCAGATCCAGATAGCGCTGGCGATAACGAATCTCCACATCCTCCACTCCGTGGAATTTCTCCGGCATCGGCAACAAAGTCTTCGACAGGAAATAGAGCTTGTCTACATGGATGCTCAACTCCCCCGTGCGCGTTCGAAACGCATAACCTTCCACGCCTACCAGATCGCCCAGGTCAACCAGTTCCCAAAGCTTCCAATCGGTTTCCGAAACCGCATCCTGGCGCACGTAGATCTGCATGCGCCCGCCGTTCTGCTGCAAGTGCGAGAAGCCGGCCTTGCCCATGCGCCGGATGGTCATCATGCGGCCCGCCGCTGTCACCGGAATTTTTTCGGTGCCCAGTTCTTCGCCGGTCTTCGCCGAATACGCCGCCGCGATCTCAGGCAAAGTATGGCTGGCGTCGAACCGATGGCCGTACGGGCGGAAACCGAGAGCTTCGATTTGGCGTGTACGTTCGACTCGCTGCCGAAGCAAATCATCTTCGAGGGACAAAGGCACTCCTTGGGGGGAAACTTCTTATTATAATGTGAGGTTGCGCTCCCTTTCCATCGTGATCCCCGCCTATAACGAGGAGCAGCGGCTGCCTTCCACGCTTGAGACGGTCCTGGCCTATCTGCGTCGGCCCGATAGCGGCTTCGCGCCGTGGGAGTTAATCGTCGTGAATGACGGCTCCAAAGATGGCACCGCCGCGCTGGTGACACGCTTGGCAGCCAGCGAGCCCAACTTGCGGCTGATCGACAATCCCGGCAACAAAGGCAAAGGTTATTCGGTGCGCAACGGCATGTTGCAGGCCCGCCACGAATGGGTCCTGTTCAGCGATGCCGATCTGTCTGCGCCGATCGATGAACTCCCAAAACTCTTCGCCGCCGCCGCGCGCGAACAAGCGGACGTTGCCATCGGATCGCGCGCCTTAGACCGCTCCTTAATCGGCACGCACCAATCGCCGTTTCGTGAAGTCGGCGGCCGCTTCTTCAATTTGATGGTCCAACTCGGCACCGGACTGCGCCTCTGGGACACGCAATGCGGCTTCAAGCTTTTCCGGCGCGAAGCGGCGCAAGCCATCTTCCAGCGCTTGCAACTTCAGCGCTTTGGGTTCGATGTCGAAGCGCTCTTCATCGCGCGCAGCCTCGGGTTCCGCATCGTCGAAGAGCCCGTGCGCTGGAACCATGTCGATGGCACCAAAGTGAGCATGTTGCGCGACAGCATCGACATGTTCGGCGACATCGTGCGCGTGCGCATGAATTCCTGGAAGGGCCTCTATAAGTAGGATGTCGGGTTTTTTAGCGCAGACGGATCTGGAAAGCCTGGGGAATCTCAGTCTCCTCCAACGCATGTTGTTAGTCTGCGACGGCACGCTGACTGACATGGTGGAAGCCGCTTTCCTGGAACCAATCCGCTTAGTCAAACTCGCCGTCGAAACCTCGCCCGCGCAGGAAGCTATCGATGAACTCGACATCCCCGCAGGCCGCTTAGTCGTGCAGCGGCAAATCTTACTACAAGGCGCCACAACCGGAACCAACTACGTGTACGCCGAATCGCTCATTGCCGTCGACTCACTCGACCCCGCGTTTCGCGACGCCCTACTCAACACCGACGCACCGCTCGGCCGCCTCTGGATTCAACACAAACTCGAAACCCGCAAAGAGATCCTGCGAGTCTGGCGCCTTCCTCCCGGCGAAGGCCCGCCGCACTTCGGCCCCGCCGCCTCGCACGGCCATCTGGCGCGGCGCTACCGCGTCTTTTCATCGGGCCGCCCCATCATGCTCATCTCCGAATTCTTCCCGGTTTCCGCCACCGCCATCGGCGATTGATTGAGAATTCCTGGCGCCCCGATTGCCAAAAGCGGTAACCTCAATGACGAGATGGTTGACGGGTCGATGACGCAGTACATGAAAGAGATGAAAAAGATAGACGACGACTACCGGGCCAAGTCCGGCATTTCAGATAAGAGCGGCTACAAGATTTTCTATTCGCACATCCATCCGTTCCCACTGCTCGTGCTCGGGTACAATCCTGGTGGAAAAAGCGATGGCACGGATCTTTCGGCGTCTGAAAAATACTACGAGGGATGGGAACACGACTACGTTCGCTTTAGAAACTGCAAAGAGTACCCACTCGCTGGCCCGATGTGCGAGTTACTGGCAACTGTGCTGCAGACCAAATCCGTAGATATACTTCGCCAAGTTCCTGCGACCAATGTTATTTTTCGACGTTCGGGGGACAAACACAAATTAGAGTTAAGCCCGCTTAAAGCGGCGCAGGAGTGCCAGCCAATGTTGCAGAGCATCTTGGTTGCCGTCAATCCTAAGGCCATTCTTCTGTTAGGAAAATCCGCCTACGATTTATTCAAGCGGTATCACTGTGAGCCGTCGACGGTCAAGGAGGACGTCGAAGTGCCGTGCATCTTCACCCCTAATGGACCTAGCAAGGCTTGTATATTTCTCTCGGCGCAGGCAACCGTACTTGGTCTAGAACGCAAGTTGCCCCTATTCGTGGTTGGTCACCCGTCGAAGTACGGCAAGCGAAAAGGGTGGCCCGATGTTAAAGAGGCACTGCGTCGCGGACTTCAGGAATCTGGTATAGCTCCAATCAAGAAAAAGGCTCTCGTTCGATTGAAGCCTATCGAATCGTATGGCCCCGATTTAGACTGAATGGCGTGCCATCCAGCGATAAAATACGTCACCGAGCAAACCGGCAGGCCAAGCGCAGACTAGGTACTCAAGCCGCGTCCACGATTTGCACCGACAATTCCTTACCTAACACCCGAAAAGCCCCTTCCAACTGATCCAACCGCGAGCCACGCTGCAAATCCAACAGGCGGTCCACTTGCGGCAAATGGCAATTCAATCTCCGTGCCAAGTCAGCCTTCCCGACCCGGCCGGCCCGCATCGTAGAGTACAGCGCCAACTTAGCTTCGGTCAGCGCCGGAAGGGCGGCATAAGCTCCGCGCCTTTTGATGGGCGACGGATCTGGGATGGCCCGGCGGTCTTCCATGTAACCGATAAACGCGCTTTCCAAAGCATCGACGGCGCGGTCCAGCGCCTCCTCGCGATCATCGCCAAAGGTATGAGCCTCAGGCACGTCTGGAGACGAAACCAGGATCGTGCCGTTGGAATCGCGTTCGAGTTTCGCAGGGTATCGCAGCATGAATCTCTCCCTCAATGAGACCGTCCTTCCGCGATTCAAAAATGCACCAATCTCAAAGCAGATCTTGAAATTGTTGGACGGTCATGCCAGACGCACGAATCAGAGCCCGCAACGTGTCGGGCGCAAGTTCGCGGTGGAGCAGCACGGACAACACTGCAACTTGGCCTTGCTTAACAAGATCAGGTGACTGCCGACCTGCCGGTCACGAGCCCAACCCATTCGCAGGAACGCTCGTACAGCCCGGTCTCCGGAGATCACGGGCAAAGGCATTAGGCAACTTCCACTTCGACTTCACGAACCTCAACCGCCAGTGGGCGGCTGTGAGCATTGCGAGCGGCAAGACACCCCTTGATCGCCTCTCGTATGTTTTCGACCGCCTCGACCTCATTACCACCTTGCGAAACGCATCCCGGCAGAGAAGGACACTCAGCCACGATCACTCCCGTTTCGTCACGTTCGAGCGTGATGAGCATCTTCATGCCTTCATCCTAGCCGAGTCTCTAGGTTAGTCAAATCAAAATCGATCGCGCCTATCGGGCTCGACGTCAGGCGCCTTCGCCAACACCTCAAGAAACCTCTCCCGGCCACCGCGTCGAGCCCGTTGCTCCAACCCCTCACAAGCCGCAACATGCTCCGCGCATGCAGTCGCAAACACGTCGGCGACGCTCATACTTTGCGACCGTGCAATCTCGAATGCCCTATCGTATATGTCCTTCGTGACTTCGACGTTGACGATCACCGCGACTCTCCAATCTGCTGCAAGAATTCGACCGGCTGAACCACCGCGACGCCATAAGCCGAAGCCCCAACGAAGTCGCGCGTGTTGAACGTGACAATCGTGGCTCCGGCGCAGGCCGCCAACTCCAAGATACGATCATTGTCGGGATCGCGCTACACCGACCGCAGCCGGAAGGGGACTTCCACGAGATCCGAAACCCTGAACAAGTAGTCGAGCAACGAGTCCACATCAGATGGACTGATGAACGATCCCATGAACTCGCGCTTCAAAACATCCTCGTATTCGAGCGCCACCGGCACCGATAAGCAAGGGTGCCAGCGCGGGTCACCCAACAGCTGAAGGAGTCGAAACGATGTGCCACGCCGGGAACGCAACCCAGCTACTAACACGTTCGTATCGATCACGGCGCGCAATCACTCGCTCCACAAATCACCGCGCCCGCATAGCAATAATCGTAATATCGTCGTGCTGAGCCGCCGCCCCCGCAAACTCCGCCACGCGCCCCGCCAGATCATCCGCCAAAACCTGTGCCCCCGCCCCGGCCCCCGCCGAAGACTTCGCCCAAACCGCCAACCGCTCCTCCCCAAATAAGTCCCGCGCCGGATTCATCGCCTCCGTCACACCATCCGTATAAAGCAAAAACAAATCCCCCGCCGCCAAAGTCACCGTCATCTCCTCATACCGCGCGGCCTTCACCAACCCCAGCGCTACGCCCTTCGGTCGCAACCACTGCACCACCCCGTCCACCGCCGCCACGTGAATCGCCGGATTATGCCCCGCGCTACAAAACCTCATCCGCCGCGAAGCCGGATCGAACACGACGATCTGAAACGTCGCAAAGCGATTCGGCGGAGTCGAATCATACGTCAGCCGATTCAGCCGCGTCATCAGTTCCGGCAAATCCGCAATCCCATCGGCCGCCAACCCGCGCACCGAAGCCTGTAGACTCGCCATGATCAACGCCGCCGACACGCCCTTGCCCGCCACATCGCCCACCGCCAGCGCCCACTCGCCATTCGGCAATTGCAGATAGTCGAATAAATCGCCGCCCACCTCGCGCGCAGGCACGCACAGCCCCGCCACATCCAGCCTCGCAATCGACGGCGCCGCCCGAGGCAGCAATCGCTCCTGCACGCTCCGCGCAATCTGCAATTCGCGATTCATGATCTCGCGCGACGCGCTCTCCTGCGCGACCGTCTCCGCCAACCCCGCATTGTCCAACGCCATCGCAGTCTGCGAGGCCACCGACTCCAGCACTGCAACATCGGAAGCCGAGTACGGCTGCTCAGACCGCCGAGGCCCCAGCGTCAAAAATCCCAGCAACCGATCCTGCCGGGCCACCGGCAACAATAGCTCCACACCCAATTCGCGCAGCCGCAAGCTCTCCGCCGCAGTCAGCCCATTCATCCAATCCGACGGTCGCCGCCAGTCCACCCATTGCGCCCGCCGCTCCTGACTCAGCCGTGACAAAGTGCCCGCAAACTCCGACGTCCCGTGGTCGATCAGATGTACCGGCGCAGCGTGCAACGTCGACGAAATTCGGCTGGTGACCAACTCACGCAATCGCGCGCGGTCCGCCGTCCCCCCCGCCTGCTGCGCCAATTCGGTCAGCAGTTGCCCGGCCTGATACTGCTCACGGAAGAACCGCCGGTCCACCCATTGCCCGCCCTTTGCCACCAACCGGCGCGATAACATCGCACCCGCAATTCCAAGCGACAACCTCTGCATCCGTTTGGGCAAGTTCAACCCGGGCTCCCCCAAGCTGACCGCCAATCCAACGATTAGTCCTACCACCACCAGCACCTGAACCACCACCAATCCGCGCCGCGCGACAGCATACTGCAGGCCCTCGCGAATCGTCACGCCCACATCCATCGCGCGGTCAACCAAAATCAGGTACACCAGCGTCACCGGGAAAATCAACAGCAACGCCATCCCAATGACTTCGCTCCATCCCCGCGTCCGAATGCCAAACAGTCCCTGAGCGAAGATCAACCAAAGGAAAGGAATCCACGCCACCGCGGAAGCCGCTAACAAAATCCGTAGCCGCCGGCGCGAGTCCGCATCCGACGCCGCGCGCAACTTGCGCAGGCTCTCTAAAAATGTCGCCAAGACACAAGCGACCGTGAAGTAGGTGAACACCTGCGGCTCGACGGCAGACGAAGCAAATTGGACCAAGCCGCGAAACATTGGCAGCGCCTCCAAGCCCGCCGGCAACGCGATGGCGCGCAGCACCGCATGGACCACCGCAGGCGCCATTGCCAGCGGCAGAAGCCACGGCCTCCGCACATCCCACTCGGCCCGCTGCGGGAAGTGGACCGCAAAGACGAACAACATCACTGGCCACAGAAACAGCCAAAGCGCCACGTGTCCTAACGCCAATGCGCGCAAGCCGGGCTCCCATTGGCTGATCATACGGACCGGGTCATAGCTCAAACCTCCCGACGCCAATATAGAGAAGCTCACCAGAAACGCGAAGACCGTCCACGAGAGAGTCCCCCTCGGGCGGCGAATCAGCACCAACAGCCCTAGCCCGAGAGACAGCAGTGGCGTGAGAATCTGGCTTACTCCTAGCTCCACCAGATCGCGCGGCGTCCAGCTTGCTCCCTCTTCGGTCACGCGCCGCAATGGCACTTCCACCTCGCGGTCCGCCGCTTCAGACCCGCGCCGTACGCGAAGCCGCAACGTCTCACCCGCTCGATGAGTATCCAACGCACGGTAGTAACTTCCGGCCCCCGTATAGGGCTGGCCGTCGATCGCCACGATCCGATCGCCTTTGGCTAAACCCGCTTCGCGCGCGCCGGGGAGCGGGAAATCCACCTCGCCGATATGATCGAAAAAACGAACGTTAAACGGCCGCCGCGCGCGCTCCGATTCTGCGCTTTCCTTCAACACCCAATCCAGGCTCAGCCGCAATTGAAAGGCAAGACACAGCACGCCATACCCGATCACCGCCGCCTTGCCGAGCCATTTGGGCATGGCCGTTAGCCTAGCACGGGTGTTTTCCCTATTGTCAGAGCTAGGGCTCCTGAGTATACTGAAGGCACGTGGAATGATTTAGTCTTGCGGCTTCAAGCCGCAGGCCTCGTTAATTGCAACCACGGTAAAAAGTGCTAAAGGCGATTCGGCATTCCTCAGACGGGCCGATCGCTGGCGAACATAAAAGGAGTTCGTGCGATGGTCCGGCCAAATTACCTGCCAATAACCCATTCCCTCGCGGGCCGCGATGGAGAACTACTCGTCATCCGCCTCACGGTAGAGCCGCGCGCGCTTGAGCAACTGCTTGAGTCTCTCGCGGAAACCTCGTTTCACATCAACCCGCAACTACTGCCCAACACGCCACAGGGCGCGCGCGTAGAATTTGCGGCTTATGAAAGTTGGATCGGGCCGATTCGGGAGGGGCTAAAACGCAACGGCCTCGAACCGATAGAGTTCGAGGCCACGCGAATGATAACCAAACTGGCAAGCTGAAGCGAAACGAAAAGGGCTATTTCGCCTTCTTCTGTTTCTGCTGACCGACGCGGACTTTGAACTGCTTGGCCTGGGCTTCGGTATAGGCTTTCCAGTCAAACCGGCCGGTGGCTTCTTTCAAATAGGAGTTCACGTCCGAACCTTTCGGCAGCACTGCCATGATTGTGGCTTGAAGACCGGTGTCGGGATTGGTGATGCGCAGACGGCGAACGTTGGGAATCGACATAACCTCTCTAGGTTAACACGGCTTTCAACGCCTCGGCTACTTCCCCGTAATGGAACCGGAAGCCCGCCGCTTCGGCCGCGCGCGGCAAAACCCGCTGGCTGGCGAAGAGAATCTGCGCCATCTCGCCGAAAAGCAGGTCGATCGCAAATCTCGGAACCGGCACCACCGCTGGCCGATGGAGCGTCGCTCCCAAAGCCTTGGTGAAGTCCGCGTTCGTCACCGGATTCGGAGCCGCGCCGTTGAACGCGCCTTCCATCGGCAGCGAAACCGCCATCTCAAACAGCGCGCACAGATCATCCAGATGGACCCACGGCATCCACTGCCGGCCCGATCCCATCCGTCCGCCGACGCCGAAGCGAAACGGCGTCACCATTTTTTCCAACGCTCCGCCACCGGGCCCCAACACCAGGCCGATCCGAACCACCGCCACGCGCACCCCTCGCTCGCGCGCGGCTACCGCCTCCCGTTCCCACGCCACCGAAACCTCTGGCAGAAATCCCTGGCCGGCAACCGAAGCCTCCGTCAGCACCTCATCCCCGCGATCGCCATAGTAGCCAACCGCCGAAGCGCTCACCAGCACCTTTGGACGCCCCGCCGCCCCCAGAGCCTCAACCAACCTGCGGGTGCCCAGTGTCCGGCTCTCGCGAATCCGCTGCTTCACCGCGTCAGACCATCGCTGCGCCACCGGCTCGCCCGCCAGATTCACTACCGCGTCACACCCATCCAGTTCCGCCGCGTTGAAATTCCGCTTCAACGGCCGCACCGCGTGACCGCCCGCCGCCAACTGCGCCGCCAACCGTGTGCCGATAAATCCCGATGCGCCGGTAATCGCGATATTCATACTTGCTGCTCCCGAATGTAACCCGCAACGTCGGTCTTCCGCTTCGTGCCTTCCAGCGACATCCAGCGCGTCATGCCGAAGATCGCGCGCTCGCCCCAAGGCCGATCATGCAACCCAAAACACCACAATATGTTCGTGTAGGTGTTCGGATCGCGCCCGTCCAACGCATACCGGTCGTGCAGATAAATCATGATGTCGAGCGCCTCCTGGTGTGAGCGTGACCATTCCATCACCTTCTTGCCCCAGTACATCCGATAGTAACCGTGAATCTTCCCATGCGCCAGCAACTCCCGCTGCGTCGCGTTCCAAAGCGAGTCGTGCGTCTCCGCCTTTTCAAATTCCTCGCACGTATAGCACCATTCGCGCGGATCGCCGTCATGCTTCCGCAACGTCTCCTGCGCCCAGTTCGGAACGTTGGCCAGCGCCATGACGTCGGTGGCGTGAAGCGCGTGATTAAAAGCCAACTCCCGGCGCACGATCAGTTGCTCCAGAAACCCATCGGCGTTCAATCCGTTCTCGGCCGCGTACAGCTTGACGGCCAGCGCCACCTCAAGTGACGATAGATGCCCAAAATGCAACCACGGGCTCAAGCTGGAAGGCGCGCTCGACGAATAGCGTTGTAGATTGCTCTCCAGGAAAAATTGCAGTTGCGCCTCCGCCGCCAAACGCCCGCCCCGAATGCTGCGCACCGCCTGCACCGAATGATCGATCTCGCACTCAGCCACCAGCGCCGCAATGTTCGCGTCAGTCACTTCAGTATGCAACCCAGCCGGCGCGCTGCCCGTAAAGCGCACCCGAAGCTCTACCCGTTCCACCGGCGTCAGATGCGCCCCGAGCAGCCTATGCAGCTTGGGCCGCAACGTATAAGCCGCATACTCCTTCTTCTCAAACAACCGCATGGGTACAATGCAGCTTGAGTCCACTGCCAGATACGGCACACCGATTTTCGCGGGCACGCTGCGGTTATGGTCGCGCGGAATAAACACCGGATAGTCGTCGGTCACCACCAGCGCCGCTTGCGCCGCCAGCCGGTATAGCGCGTCGTTCGGATCGCTCCGCCGCCGCCGCAAATGGAAAACGTAGCCGATCCCGCGCTTCGCCAAACGCCGGCTGGTTTCCGGCACGGCCTCCAAAAGAAACGTGTGAAACCGGTCGCTCGCAAACGGGTACGTGTTTCCCAGCCCCTCATAAACCAGCAGTGGCAGCTTAAGCGCATTGGCTCGTGCGGCAGCAAACTCCAGTGCGTGGTTCGACTCCACGCGCCGGTTCATCTGCGCCCAATACAGTACGTAGGCGGCGCGCGGCCGGACCGGGGCGTCGTTCAATGCGCGAACACGAGATTCCATCTTTATATGATTCCGCTCGCCACCCCGCCGCTACAATCATTATTGAACTCTCCATGCGATGGTGGAACCGGGCAAAACTCCTATCGGGCTATTGGCGCAAGCAATCGGTGCTCGCCGGCCTGCCCGTTGAGTTCATTGTCGAAACCACGGCCAAGTGCAATCTGTATTGCCCGATGTGCCCGCGCGAAACCTACAAACAGCCCAAAGAAGACATGCCGGAAGCCGTCTTTGCCAAGCTGACGCAAGACGCCGCTCACTCGGCCGAACATATGATGTTGATCGGACTCGGCGAGCCCTTTCTCGACCCCAAAATTTTTGATCGAATCGCCTCCTGCGAAAAACACGGCATTCACTCGCTGCTTTCCACCAACGGCACACTGCTAGACGAAGCCATCTGCCAACGGATTCTCGATTCGCCGCTCGCCCACGTCACGCTCAGCTTCGACGGCGCGACCAAAGAATCCTTCGAGTTCTACCGCAAGGGCGCAAAATTCGAAAAGGTGCGCGACAACTTTCTCCGCCTCGCACGCATGAAGCATGAGCAGCGCAAGGGCCCGCAGGTGGTCGTGCAAATGGTCCGCATGGAACGGAACGCCGCCGAGGTGAACGACTTCGTCAACTTCTGGAGCCATCAGCCCGGCGTCGATCAGGTTCGCATCAAAGAAGACGAAACCAACCTCATGCGGCCCGATGCCGGCCACGCCGCCGCCGATTGGAAACACCCGTGCCACTACCTATGGCGCGGCCCGATGTACGTAAAGTGGAACGGCGATACCTACCCTTGCTGCCAAAGCTACATGCTGGGCGGCGAGCCGCTAGGCAATGTCGTCCGCGACGGCCTGGAACCCATCTGGAACGGCCCCGAAATGCAGCGGATGCGCAGCGCGCACACGCGCGGAAAAGGCGGTGAAATCGACGTTTGCTCGCGTTGCTGCACCACGATTCCCCACCCGGTTCTCGTGACCGGGAGCCTGATCTTTCACGGCGCCACCGTCCGCAAACTGCTGCCATTCGTAGAACGTCTCGTCTATCTGGTGCGAATTCCCGGCCGCTGGCTGACGCCGCCGCGACGGATTCCAGCCGCCGCCGCGCCGCCCTCGCCGGCTCTCGTCCAAATCGAGACGCCGGGGTCCAAAAGAAACTGACTCGCTCATCGCCTCCACTCCGCCACCTTGGCCGCGCCAAGAAATCCTCCATTCGCCCCCATAAAATTCGACCGAAAATGACTGCGAAATGACTGCGCGCGGTAGTCTGCCCGTGCTATAAAAGAAGAAGTTTCAGGGGATGGTTTCTGGTTAGGAGAAACCCTCTCATTTATTCTCAAGAACTGGTTGGGGGTCTACTGTGAGATCCCGTACGTATTTCGCTCTTCCTCTTGTCCGCACTACTCGCCTTCGGGCAGTCGGATAACTCTACAATTTCAGGCGTTATCAAGGATCCTAGCGGAGCCGTTGTTTCCAATGCCAAGGTAATGGTCCGCAACGAGGACACGTCCTTTGAACGCCAGACCACGTCGAACGACAGTGGCTTTTATACTGTCACCAACATTTCACCCGGCTACTACACGGTCACCGTCGAAGCCCCGGGGTTCAAGAAATCGTCCAGCACGCGCAACAAGCTCGATGCCGGTTTGCCGATGGCGGTCAATATGGAACTGACGGTCGGGCAGTTGACCGAAGTAGTGAATGTCGAGGCCAATGCGACCCAGATCAACACTGAGTCGGCGGCGGTAGGCAAGACCGTCGAGCAAAAGCAAATTCAGAATCTGACCCTGAATGGCCGCAACCCGCTCTTCCTGGCGCTGCTCAAGCCGGGCGTTCGCGGTGGTGCGTTGTCCGGTTTCAGCTTCGGCCTCACTTCGGGAGGCTTCGCCATGAACGGTGGCCGTTCGCAGGATTCGCTGATCACCTTTGACGGCGCCGTCGGAATTCGCACCCGCGCCAACGGCACGTCGATCGGCACAGCCGACCTCGATACGGTGCAGGAAGTTCAGATTCTCACGGCGAACTACTCGGCTGAGTATGGACGTTCCGCCGCCGGCCAGATCCGCATGGTGACCCGTTCTGGATCCAAAGATTTCCACGGTTCCTTCTACGAGTACTTCCGCAACAGCAAGCTCGACGCCAATAGCTGGGCTCGCAACAAAGCCGCGGCCACCAATTTCGCGGCGCCTTTCCGTTATAACCAGTTTGGATATAACGTCAGCGGCCCGGTGATGATTCCGGGCGTGCTGAACAAGAATCGCGAGAAGCTGTTCTTCCTGTTTGCGCAGGAATGGGTGCGGTTCCGCCAGGATCAGACCACGTTCCAGCGAGTTCCGAGCGCGCTGATGCGCAACGGCGACTTCAGCGAATTGCTCGGTTCCAACATTTACTATGGCGCGCCGCGCACCGTGAACGATCCGCTGACCGGCCAGCCTTTCCCGAACAACGTCATTCCCGTCAATCGCCAAAGCCCGAACGGCATCGCGTTCCTTAAGTTCTACCCACTGCCCAACGGCGCATTTCAAGGCAATGCGAACTTCTTCCAGGTTCGCGGCGCGCCACAGAATCAGCGCAAGGACACGATTTCGGTGGACTACAATCCCACCCAGAATCAGGTGTTCCGCTTCCGGGGAGCGAACTATAACTACGACGTCAAAAATGCCTTTGGCGGCGGCTTCGACTTCGCGCCGTCCGCGCTCGACCGCCCGAATCAGACGGGCAGCCTAGGGCACACCTGGACGCTGAGCCCGACGACGATCAACGACTTCCTGTTCACCGCTTCGGTGGATCGCGTGACGATCGCCGTCCAAACCGAGGGCGGCCGTTTTCAGCGCTCCCGGTCGGGGATCAACTATCCCTACATCTTCTCCGAACCGAAGGAAATTCAGGACAAGGTCGCGACCTTTGTCGTGCCCAATATCGGCCAAATCGACGGCGGCCCGTATCCGGCCAGTTCGTCGGGACCGATCTACAGTGTCTCGGATAACGTCACCAAAATCGTCGGCAACCACACGCTGAAGTTCGGCGCGTTGCTTGAGCGCTCCGGCCAGAACGACTTCGATCAGATCAACGTCTCCGGCGTTCCAGGCGGCACCAACAATCAGAATGGACGATTCGAGTTCAACGACGTCCGGCCCGGCGGCGCCGCCGGCTCTGGCACCGGTATCGCCAACGCGGCGCTCGGGTTGTTCTCCACCTACGCCGAGATCGGCCCCCGCAGCTTCACGCCATATCGCAGCCATATGTTCGAATTTTTCGGGGAAGGATTCGTGGCGCGTGAACGAGAAGCTGAAGCTCGAACTCGGGTTCCGCGGCACGTGGCAGAACGGCTACTACAAATCGCTTTGGGGCAACGAAGCGTATTTCGATCCGGCCAAATACAATTCGGCCTCGGCGGCGATTCTGGACCGCGCTACCGGCAACGTGATCAGCGGCAACCGGTTCAACGGCGTGGTCATCCCTGGCAAAGAATTCCCGGCCGCCGGCAAGGGCCGCGTTCCGGCCATCGACTCCGGGCTTTACAACAACCTGCTTTCGGGCGGTAGTTCTTACCCCTCGCCGAATCAGTTCAACATCATGCCGAGGTTCGGCTTGGCCTACTCGTTCGCCAGCAAGCAAGTGATCCGCGCCGGCTTCGGCGGCTTCATGTCGCGGCCCGGGGTGTATGACTCGGTGTTCCTCGGCGGTAACCCGCCGTTCCAGCCGATGGCTTCGGTGACCAACGGCAGTGTGGATCAACCGGGCGGCGCGACGCGCACCCAGTTTCCGCAGTTCTTCATGACCATCGACCCCGCCTACAAGATCCCACGCAGCTATAACTGGAACGTCAGCTATCAGCGTGAAGTCGGCTTCGGAACCACGCTGGAAGTTGGTTTCGTCGGCACTTCCGGCAACTATCTGGCCCGTGAGCGCGACCTGAACCAACTGCCCACCGGCACGACGTTCCGCCCCGAAAACACAGGCGCTAATGTGAACTTCCTGCGTCCATTCAAGGGCTTCGCCAACATTCCGATGCTTGAGCATTCCGGCCGGAGCGAATACAAGGGCCTGCAGCTTGAACTGAACCGGCGCTTCTCGAAAGGCTTGCTCTTCGGTTTCGCCTATACGCTGTCCAAATCCCTGGATAACAACTCCGGCCCTCGCGAGGGCTTCATCGACGCCTTCAACCAGGGACTGAACTGGGGCAAATCGGGCTTCGACACCCGCCACGTGGCGGTCGTGAACTTCGTCTACGAACTGCCGTTCTTCAACAACGCGAACAGCAGGGCCACCCGCGCCATCGCCGGTGGCTGGCAGTTGAGCGGCGTTACGCAATGGCAGACGGGTACGCCGTTTTCCATCGCCAACGGCGACGACTATCTCGGCATCGGGTCGACAAATGGCAAAACCTGGAGCCTGAGCGGTGAGCCCACGCTGAAGCATGAGTTCGCCGACGTAAACGCCGCCGGCAATTACACCGGCATCGCCAACTTCTGGTTCGACCCGATTCGCAACTCAGCGGGCGCGCAAACGCTGGCCACCCGGCCGGCCAATGGCGCGTTCCCGAATCAGAACCGCAACTCGATCGGGCTGCACAACCCGGGCTTCCAGAACTGGAACCTGGCGGCGTTCAAGAACTTCCGGTTCGCGGAACGCCATAACATCCAGTTCCGCATGGAAGCGTTCAACTGGATCAACCACCCGAACTGGAATGGTGCGGATGCCAATCCCACGTCCGCGACCTTTGGCCTCGTGACCGGCAAAGGCAGTGAGCGCAACCTGCAACTGAGCCTGCGGTATCAGTTCTAAAGGCAGCTTCGACTAAGTTAACGGCAAACGCCCGCCCGGACCAACCAGTCCCGGCGGGCGTTTTCTTTTCCAACGCTGAAGAACTTACTCAATGCCTTTCGGAAACACGGCGTCGACAGGCAACGAAAACCCCGGCAGGCAATCCGCCGTCAAGATCTCCGCTCCGGCCACCGCTGTCCGGCCCTTGTTCCAAATCTCCGCCTCGCGGTGTTCAAGATACACTACCCAAACCGTGGTCACGCCGGCCTTGAGATATTCATGCACCTTATCGCGCACCTCAGCCGCCCGGTCAGTCGGCGAGACAATCTCCACGGCCAAGTCTGGAACCGGTGAGAGATTACGCCATAGGTCGGCCTGCGTGATTCGTCCCGCAGCATACCAGACGACATCGGCTCGCCTGACTCTGTTCTCCGCAGTGCGAAATTCCCGTTCAACCGCCGTCACGCCGCCCCCCTGGCCGCGCAAACCCATCCGAATTTCGTCACGCATCAGGTCGTGTACCAAAACACCCGTAGCCAATTCGATCACCTCACCGTCTATCAGTTCAGTCCGGACTCCGGTGACAGGGAGTTGCGCGTATTCCTCAATGGTCAGCAGCGTTGTCGTGGCCATATGTCTCCAGCATAACTCACCCGCAAACACCCACACCTGTGCCGCCCCTTCACACCTTCCCCGCCTCGACAAGCCGCTCTGCCACGCGCTAAGCTCCGGTCATAGGATTGCACGCAAATTTATCAACATGGTTGCCCCCGCCAGACCCTCACTAATCCTCATCGCCGCCTCCGCCATTCTCCTCGCCCAGGAGGCGACCCGGTTCGACGCTCAGTCCCGCCTCGTGCAAGTCCCGATCACCGTCACCGACGCCAAAGGCAAATTCGTCGATGGCCTGGAAGCCGAAGACTTCGTCATCCTCGACAACGGCAAGCTGGTCGAGCGCGCCGCCATCGACACCATCGCGACCGGTACCGCGCCGATCGCTATCGCCATCGCTATTCAATCCTCCGGAATCTCCACGGCAGTGCTGGCGAAGGTGCGCAAAATCGGGTCGATGATTCACCCGCTCATCGTCGGGGACCGCGGCTGCGCTGCCGTCGTCAGCTTCGCGTCTCGCGTGCGCTGGCTCACCGAATGCACCAACGACGCCTCGAAATTGACCGACGCCTTCTGGCGGCTCCAACCGGGCGAGGAAAAAGCCGGGCGGATGCTCGATGCCGTCTCTGAGTCGATTGAACGGCTCAAGCGCCGTGAGGGCGCCCGGCGCATCATCTTATTGATTTCCGAAAGCCGCGACCGAGGCAGTGAAGCCGAATTCGAAGCCACGCTCAAGGCGGCGCAGTTGGCCGGAATAACGGTCTACTCGGCGACTTACTCGGCCTTCAAAACCGCCATGACGGCCAAGCCCTCCGACACCGCGCCGGTACATCTACCTTCTCAACCCGACACCCCGCGCGCCGACCCGCGCAATCCACCGGGACGCGATGAACGGATGCCAATTCCCCAGGCCGCTCAACGTGCCGACATCCTGGGCGGCTTGAGTGAGTTGTCCAGACTCTCGCAGCCTCAAACCACACTCTTGTTCGCAGAAGCGACTGGAGGCCTCACGCTGCCGTTCACACGTCAGAAAGCGCTCGAGCAAGCGATCGAGAAACTCGGAGCCGAGTTGCACTCGCAGTATCTGTTGAGTTTCGCGGCCGCCACCCCCGTTGTCGAAGGCTATCACCGGCTGGAAGTGCGGCTGGCGCGTAAAGGCGATTTTCGGTTGCGCGCCAGGCCCGGGTACTGGGCGGTCTCAACCGCAACTCAGTAAACGAACAGCGCCAGGAACTTCATGGCTAGCCATCCCACTATGCCGGCTGCCGGAATTGTCAGCACCCATGCCCACAGGATATTAGCCGCCACGCCCCAGCGCACAGCCTTCACGCGTTGAATCGATCCCACACCGGCGATCGCCCCGGCCACCGTATGCGTCGTCGAAACCGACATGCCCAAATACGTGGCGAACATGATCGACAGCCCGGCCGCCGTCTCAGCGCAAAAACCGGACCGCGGCTTCAAACGCGTCAGTCGGCCGCCCATCGTCTTGATGATTCGCCAGCCCCCGCTCATCGTGCCCAACCCGATCGCCGCGTAAGCCGCCAGACTAACTTGCCAGGGCACATCGAATTCTTTGATGTATCCGCTGGTCAGTAGCACGCCTGTGATAACTCCGGCCGTCTTCTGCGCGTCGTTTGAACCGTGCGAGTAAGAGAACAGTGCGGAGCTGACTAACTGCAACTGCCGGAACCAGCTATCCATCTTGCGTGGAGTGGAGCCCCGGAACAGCCAGAAGATCGCGATCATCAGGGCGTAGGCCATGATCATCCCGACGGCGGGCGCGATGATGATGAACAGCAAAGTATCCCGCCACTTGTCGCCCCACAGCAGCGCGTCAAAACCAGCCTTGGCGATCGCCGATCCAGCGTATCCGCCCACCAGCGCATGCGTCGAACTCGAAGGCAGCCCCCACCACCAGGTCAACAGATTCCAGGTGATAGCGCCCAAAAGGCCCGCGAGTATGACGTACGTGTCGATCTTGTTCAAATCGACCAAGCCCTTGCCCACCGTGGAAGCGACGGCGGTGCCCGCAAAAAAGAAAGCGGCGAAATTCCACAGCGCAGCCCACAGCACAGCCTGAAAAGGTGTCAGTACGCGCGTTGCGACAATTGTCGCAATGGAATTAGCCGCGTCGTGGAAACCGTTGATGTAATCGAATATCAACGCCACCACGATCACGATGGAGACGAGGAGCAGCGTCGAGTCCATGCAGGTTAGCTATTTTTGACGGCTACTTCCTGCAGGACGTCCGCTACATCCTCGGCATAGTCGGTGGTCTTTTCGAGAATCTCGTAGACCTCTTTCAACTTGATCAGCTCAATCGGATTTTTCTCGGTCCGGAACAACTCAGCCACCGCTTTGCGAACGATGCGGTCGGCTTGGCCTTCCAGTTGATTGATCCGTATGCAATGCTCTTGCAGCGGCTGGCTCTTGGAGAGTGCGTGAAAGGCCTTTTGCAGCGCCAACGCGCAGTCCAGGATCAACGCGCATACTTCCTTCACCGGCTCGGGAATGATTTGAACTTCGTAGGCCACCATCCGGTGCGATGCCTCTTCGATGCCGTCGATCACATCGTCTAGGTGCGACGCCAGGTTGTGAATGTCTTCTGGATCGAGCGGTGTGATAAAAGTTGTGTGCAGCCGGACAATCGCCTCGTGGATCACCTCGTCGGCCCGCTCTTCGAGAGCGCAGATCTTAGCGGCCGCTTCCTTCAAGGCCGGCTGGCCCGCATGCACCGCCCGATTCAACTCGGTAGCGGCCTCAACTATCAAAGCGGTTTGGCGATCGAAGTAGCTGAAGAACTTCTCTTCGCGGGGAAGCAGATTCATAAGATTCGGTGCAGGGGCGGCATAACCGGGCCGCAGCAGTCACTCATGATCGCAGTTCGCCGCGAAATGGTCAAATTACAATTTAGTGACACGTCAGGGCAGATCCTAAGCTACTGAAGAATTGGAAGCAGTTCTTCCACCAACGCCGGCGGCGGCGTCGTCGACAAACCATCGTCCACAAAACGGGGATCCAGCAGCCGCTCCAGCCTCAGGTTCCCCATCGCCGTCAACATCGTTTGTTTCAGATTCGGGTAGTCTTTCTCAAGATCGGCGAGAATGTCGCGCAACGACCGCCGCACAGTCCCCGTCTTTTGCGAACAGCCGCACGGGATCACGGGCGCGCCGAGCGATGCGGCGTACTCAGTCGTGATGTCTTCGGTAACGAAACACAACGGCCGGATCAGCCGGAATTGCCGGTCGCGCGAGTGGGTCACCGGCGGCAGGGCGCTGATCTTGCCCGTAAACATCGCATTGCGCAGGAACGACTCGCAAAAATCGTCCGCCGTATGGCCGAACGCAATCACGTTCGCCCCAAGGCCCGAAACCACCTCATACACGGCGCGCCTTCGATAGCGGCTGCACATATCGCAGCCATGATCGGGCTCTTCTTCCAGTAACGTATGGCTGGGGACGTCGTGATAGTACGTCCAATCGATCCCGCGGCTTTTCAGCCACTCGCCTAGCGGCTGGATCGGCCGCAAAAACTTCCCCTGCTCGATCGTGAACGCGCAGACCGTAAATTTGATCGGAGCGCGCTTGGCCAGCAAAAGCAGCGCTTCCAGCAGCGTCACCGAATCCTTGCCGCCAGACAAGCCGACGGCCACACGGTCGCCATCGCGAATCATATGGAACTTGCCGATGGCGTCCCCAACCTTGTGGAGCAGCGTTTTTTCGAGTGACAAGACCCTATTATAGCGGCGGCGGAGCGGCGGGTAATCGATCGAATGAAGTATCGGCGATGTACAGTGTACCGGCGCCGGGCGCGCGCTTCCGGGCTTCGACCGGCATCCCCTCAACTGCCGTTGTAAACAGTAGTTTCACCTTCCCGTCCAATTCGACGAACTCAGGACAAGTCACGCGCGGCGAACCGGGAATCAGCCATTCGCACAACACCGCGCCGTCGGCCAACCGGAATTGCCGCGCCAAGCCATCTGCCACCGGCTCGGGGTTAAAGAAAGCGACCACGATGCTTTCCCCATCCGGCGCCGGACGCAAGCCATCGGGAAAGGCCGGCAAAGCCTCAGGCGCGACCACGGCCGACTGCGCCAGAATCTTCGCGAGCCCGCCGTCAAGCGTGTACCGATTGATCGCCTTGGGAGTCGAATCGATATCGATCAGCGTGACTTCCTCGCCGCGCCGGCGCAGGAATTTTCCGTTCGAGCAAGTCTGATCGTCGCGCAGCGTATGGATCCGGCGCGTCGCGGCATCAAAATAATAAAGCCCCGCGATTGGCTGATTGAACGCCAGATGTTTGGTGCCGAAAATCACTCCGCCGTCGACCGCCAATCCATCGTTGATGATCACCCGTTCATCGGCGCCCGGCACTTCCACCCCGGTCTCCTCGATCTGCTCCGACAAAAGATCAAAGTAGATCAACCGCCGCTCCAACCCGATCAACAGAACGCCGGGCCGCCGCGTCTCCACAAAAAACCCCGGCCGCCCAGGCAGCCCGAAACTCCGATTCTTCCGCGAAGCCAGATCCAGCAGGTTGATACTGCCGCGCTCTTCATCAACGGCATGCTGAATCGCGACCCAACCCAAAGTCGCCGCGCCCCCCGGAAAATTCTGCAAGACACGCGGCCCCTCCGGCAGGAAACGCAGTGCCTCCGACGCAGGCTCAAAAAACGGTTCGGCGATAAATCGAGGAGGTGACAACCGACGATGATATCGCACGAGGTAGCTATCCCCTTGACTTCAACCAGCCCCAACCTGTACCCGCGCACCATCCAGGAGTTTGAAGAGCGGTTATCGACCGAGGACGGTTGTCGAGCGAAGGCAGTGGCTTACCTGCACCGCCGCCTCGCCAGGTTGGGTTGATATAGTACAGCACCCGGATCGTTCACGCACAAGAGGACCGGGCTGCTTTTAATTTAAAGAGGGGTGAATAAGGAAGGGCCTAAAACGCCACAGGGGAAGACCGAAGCCTTCCCCTGTAACAATTCTTTACCTCCGGGGATATGCCTTGCGGCAGGGAGTCCATCGGAAGTCTCGAATTGATTTTAGGGCATATCAGGCAGTATAGTCAATGCTCATCGGTTAACCGATTGATTCCGCATGCCGTTCCCCCCGCTCCCCTACACGCCGCAACTCCTTACCAGTCTCGAAAGGACGGTCACACCGGAGCGCCTCATCCGGTATCTGGTGGCCACAAACCAAGACCTCGCCCAAGCCATATACCTCTATGAAGCCAACGTTGCACTTTCCGAAGTGTTGTATGGGCTTCTTCATGGGCTTGAGGTTTCAATGCGAAATGCGATCCACCAGGCATTATCGGCAAGTTATGGACGGCCAGACTGGTATGAAGTTATCACGCTTTCACAACATTGGCAGGCCGAGGTTGTAAGCGCCAAACGGAAAGTCCAGCAGATAACGCCGGGGCCTCCTCCTCCGGGAAAAGTGCTTGCTGAGCTCAGCTTCGGTTTTTGGGTAGGTAGACCTGATTTCCCGCCCACATCACAACATCCTTTGGGTCGGCAGGAGAATGCGAAGAGCTTTCCCCAATACAACGCTACGAAGGAACGATGTTCACCATCGCTTTAAGAGCATTCAGCGCCTGCGAAACCGCATCTCGCATCACGAACGCATTCTGACCAGCCGTCACAAATTCCATCTAGGCGGCGGCTTTTTCCTCACGTTGCCAGAGCTGATTGAGCCCGTTGAATGGATTTGCACCGATACCGCGGACTGGCTTAAGACGCGCTTTCGATACTCCGCAGCGACACGCGTCCTTGGAGCGGCAGCAGGGACGGGCGTCCATCTCTAAAGCTCCATTCAAAAAAAAACGGTTCGGCGATGAATCGAAGTATTTGCAAACCAAAATCATACCGTGAGACAGCCGTGCTCGACACTACAAAAACGTAGTACTACACCCTTGTAGTGATCTGTCGTCGAACCCGCCGAGTCGGCAGTCGATTAAATCCGCCACATCCGCCCACCGCAACGCAACCAAGGCAAATCCACTATGTAAGCGATCACACGCACTACCTGTAGTGGTCCGCCAATTCAACCATGCCACTAATGACACATGAAGATTCCCGCGAAAACTCGTTGACAGGAATGCACTTGCAGCTTAAGATTCAGGTGTGGTCGAAAGTGGTCGATCTTAACGAAAGGGTGGCGGAAAGTGGCGGTCGAGGGCGAAAACAGCGATCAATTGGGCTCCGCACTGGAACCTCCCCGCTGTGGCTCGCTTGAAGCAACCATCGACGATAAAAGTCGTTTACGCATTCCCGCTCAGTACGTAAAGTACATCAATTCGATCGGCGACACAACGGTTTTCGTAACCTGCGTCAATCGCGAGACGGCCCGGGTCTACCCGATGTCGGTCTGGCGGCGCAACGAGGCGATGTTTCGGGAAACCCCGACGACGCCGCAGGAAGTAGCGGTCCGCACCGCTTTTGAGAAATTGGCGCAGTACACCGGAGCCGAGTCCGACATCGACGGCAACGGCCGGGTGTTGCTGCCCCAGAAGCTACGGGAAATGATGGGTATCACGCCGAAAAGCTCGGCTCATATGACGTTTTTTAAAGGCGCGTTCGACCTGGAAACGGACGCAGTGGTGCAGCGGAAGCTCAATGCGAGCATGGACCTCCTGGTGGAAGGCCTCCCGCTCCTGCACGCCAGCGGAATCAGGTAATCACGGCGATGTATGCAAGATCACGTTCCGGTGATGCTCGACGAAGCGATCGAGTATCTCGATTTGAAACCGGACAGCGTCGTGGTGGATTGTACAACCGGCCTCGGCGGTCATTCGGCGGCCATAGCGGCTCGCTTGACCGGTGGTGGCAAGCTCATTGCGCGGGATCGCGACCCGGAGTCGCTCGAAATCGCGCGCGAGCGGTTAAAGGATTTCGGAGATCGGATTATATTCGACTCCGGCAGATTTTCGGGGCTGCGCGAGGCGCTCGCGCGGCTGAATGTCCCGGTGGCGGATCGGGTGCTCATCGACTGCGGGCTCAGCATGTATCAGCTAAAAACGCCGCAGCGTGGGTTCTCGATCCTGGAGGAGGGGCTCCTCGACATGCGGATGAGCCGCAACGAAGAGGGGCCCTCCGCCGGAGATATCGTCAACTTCTATTCAGAGCGGGATATCGCCCAGATACTAATCGCGGGCGAAGAAAGGAGGGCACGGAGAATAGCCAGAGCCATTGTGAGGGCAAGGCCTGTCAGAACTACGAAAGAGTTGTCTGGCATAATCCGGCAGGCTTTGCCGCCAATGGATCGTCATGGGAATATTCATCCGGCGACCCTCAGTTTCCAGGCTCTACGCATGGCGGTCAATGCGGAGGTGGACGAATTAGACGCGCTGCTCGGCGCTCTTCCCCACATTCTGCGAACCCCTGGCGGGCGCGCGGTTTTCATTACCTTTCATAGTTTGGAAGATCGGCCCGTGAAGCGGGCTTTTCAGCGGCTCGCCCAAGAGGGAACCGCGCATCTGTTGACGCGCCATGTGGTGCCGCCAACCGAAGACGAAGTGCGCCGCAATCCGGCCGCGAGATCGGCCAAATTGCGTGCGTTGGAAATGATCGACAGCAGCGGCAGCGATAGGCGCAAAACGGGGAATAAATACAAAAATGGCTAGCGTCGCGATTTATCCAGTGGGACAAAACGGATCGTACGAATCGGATGGGTGGAACGGCCCCGACGAATGGGGTTTTGAGGAAAGGGCGTGGCGCCCCCGTGAAATTGCGCGCCCGTCGCAATGCCAGGTCCGCGCATTTCCGAACGAGGATATCCTGTTTTGGTCCAAACCTGAAATCGACAACGGCCGCGTCGTGCGTCAAAACGACCCTAAAGCCGTCACCGATTGCTGGAAGAGTTTCAGCGCCGCAGTTGCCGTCGTGGTGTTGGCCGTGGGCCTTTTACTCCCGAAGGCCCTCGGCCTCATCAGCGGAATGCAGGTGGAGCGACTCCGTCAGCACATCTCCGAACTCCAGGAACGCGAACGCCTCGTCACGCTCGAAGAGAGCCGTCTCACCAGCCCCGAACGCATCGAAAAACTGGCGCGCGAGCTGGACTTCCACCCGCCCAGGGGGGAACAGATGGCCCGTCTCAACGGCGGCGCCCTCACCCCGGAAGCCACCAACGCGTCCAACCGGTAGTTCAGATTTTCTTCGGAGCGCAAAATCATCATGGCCGATCCCCTTGCCGCCGCGCCCGAACTCAAGCGCATCCGGTGGCTGATGCGCGCCGCGTTCCTGTGGGCGCTGGTCATCTTCGGCAAACTCGCCTGGCTCCAGACCTACGCCCATGAAGAACTCCTCCAGCAAGCTGACAATCAGCAGGAAGAGGGCATGGATCTCCAGCCGCCTCGCGGCACTCTCGAAACTCGCGACGGCGCTCAACTCGCCGTCAGCGTTCCGGCCTGGACGGTCATTCTCAACCCTCGCAAACTGAAGGCGGAAGAAGAACCCGAAACGATGGCCGTGCTCGCGCGCGCGCTGCACCTCGATCCCCAAAAACTCGCGGCTGACCTCTACAAGGCCCGGCATCCCGAATCAATCAAGTCCGCCGCTCTGGGACAGCCGGACAAGCCCAGAAAGCCCCGTGCTTTCCTCCGCGTCAAAAGCAAAGCCGACCCTGCCGAGTATCGGGAACTAAAAGCCTGGATCGACGAACGAAACAAACGCACGTCCTCCATGAAAGACGACGTCGACTGGCTCTCTTTCGAACGAGAGAGCTGGCGCGCCTACCCGAACGGTGAGTTGGCCGGGCCGTTGATCGGTTCGGTCGACGGAGCCGAAAAAGGCTTCTCTGGCATCGAGCGCACTCTACAGAAGGAGCTCCAAGGCAAGCCCGGCTGGGTTCGGATGCTGAAGGACTCTCGCTCCCGCAACGTCAACGCGCTCGAAATGATCGCGCCCAAGCCCGGCAAAAAAGTCACTCTGACCATCGACTCGCAGTTGCAATTCCTCGCCGATCGCACGCTCGCCACGGCCGTCAAGGAAAAGGGCTTCGCCTCCGGCACCGCGATCGTCATGAATCCCAACAACGGCGAAATCTACGCCATGTCCGCCTACCCGGGCTTCAACCCCAACGTCAAACCGAAAAATCAGGCCGAAGTGGAAGCGCGTGTCCATCGCGCCGTCGGCCAAGCGCTGGACGGCGGTTCGGTGATGAAGATGTTCACCCTGGCCGGCGCCATTGAACACACGCGCCTGCGCCCCGAATCGTTAGTCGATTGCGGCAACGGCAAATTCTACTATTCCAAAAAGGACAAGATCGACGACGGCCACGCCTACGGCGTCATGCCCTTCAAAAAGGTGCTATGGCTCTCCAGCAACATCGGAGCCATTCACATCGGTATGGAACTCGGCCGGCAAAAACTTTACCAGGTTCTGCGCGACCTCGGCTTCGGACAAAAAACTGGCGTCGAACTCCCCGGCGAATCGGCCGGCGTGCTCAATCCGCTCGAGCGCTGGCAACCTAGCTCGATCTACTTCGTTTCAATGGGACACGAAATGGGCGTTACTACCGTCCAACTGGCGCAAGCTTGCTCAGTGATCGCCAATGGCGGCTACCGCGTGAAACCCCGTTTGGTGTTGTCTAAGCAAGCCCAGGGAGGCAATGTCGAGTGGGAGCCCGATAGCCCCAAGGTTCGCGTCATCCAGGCCTCCACCGCCGTCGACATGCGGGAAATGTCCGAAGGCGTGGTCCTGTTTGGCACGGGCGGCAAAGCGAAAATCATCGGCCGCACCGTCGGTGGCAAAACCGGCACGGCCCAAATGATCGACAAGCGCGGCCGTTACCAGGAAGTCTATTCCTCCAGCTTCATGGGCTATTCGCCGCTCAATTCCCCGAAAGTTGTAGTGGTCGTCACCTTGAACGGCGGGAAGCTTTACGGGAACGATGCCGCTGGCCCCGTCTTCTCGGTCCTCACCGACGCAGCGCTCAACATGCTGGGTGAACCGGCGGATATCTCGATGGCAGCGCCCGCGAATCTGGCTGCCAAGCCCGCCCAAACGCCTCTCCCCGCGCCAGAGTCGGCATTGCCCGCGCAGGAAGCCGTGGCGGACAATCACGCCGTCGGCACCGGAGCCGCCGTGCCCGATTTGATTGGCCTCGACAAACGCTCCGTGGCCCGCATTTCGGCTGAGCGCGGCTTGCCGGTTGAAATGACCGGAGCCGGTGTTGCCCGCGCGCAGTCCCCCGCCCCGGGATCGGTGCTCGCAATGGGCGGCGCCGTGCATGTAAGGTTTGCACGATGACGATCGAACTTAGTGAGTTGGCCAACGCCGCCGGCATCTCACCCGTACCGGAAGGCTGGCGGCAACTCGCCATCACGGGCCTTGAATACGATTCGCGCCGCGTCGCGCCCGGCAACGGCTTTTTCGCTTTCCCCGGCGCTAAAGCTAATGGACGCCAATTCATAGCCGATGCGCTGGCTCGCGGCGCCGCCGTCATTTTCTCTGAGCCTCCCGCTCCGGCAAATCTCAAAGCGCCGTGGCTGCCTGTCACTCACGGCCGCAAGGCGCTCGCGCTGATGTCCCGCCGCCTCTATCCTTCCGTGCTCGATCTCGCCCTCACCGGCATCACGGGCACTAACGGCAAGACCACCACTTGTTACCTCGTTGACACGATTCTGCGTGCCGCCGGACACATCACCGCGCAAATCGGCACCATTGAATATCACGTCGCCGGAGAGATTCGCAAGGCCATCAACACCACGCCCGAATCGCTCGACCTCTACCGCCTCTTCGATGAGTTGCGCGGCAAAGGCGGTTCACACGCCACCATGGAAGTCTCCTCGCACGCTCTCGCGCTCGGCCGCGTGTGGGGTCTCCGCTTCCGCGTGGCGATCTTCACGAATCTGACGCAGGATCATCTGGACTTCCACTCCACCATGGAAGAATACTTCGAAGCCAAGAGCGAGTTGTTCCGCGGCCAGGACGCCGCCGCCCCCGAAACAGCCGTGTTAAACGCGGACGATTCCTGGGCGAACCTCATCGAACTCGCGCCCGCCACCCGGCCCATCTGGTATGGCGTCGGCGATGGCTCAGCCTTGCGCGCTGTCGATATCGAAAGGGATTTTGCCGGCCTCCGCTTCAACGTCGAATGGGAAGGCCGCCGTTGGCCGATCCGTTCGGGCCTCGTCGGCCGCTTCAACGTCTACAACATTCTGGCCGCTTTCGGCGCGGGCCTCGCCTACGGGATCGCGCCCGAAGCCATCTCGGCGGCAATCGAGCAACGCCATGCCGTACCCGGCCGCTTCGAACGCGTCGACGCCGGTCAACCGTTCCTCGTCGTAGTGGATTACTCGCACACCAGCGACGCCCTGCGTAATGCCATCCATGCCGCGCGGGCCCTCACCACCGGGCGCGTCATCACACTCTTCGGCTGCGGCGGCGATCGCGATCGCGGCAAGCGCCCGCTCATGGGCCAAGCCGCCGGAGAGCTAAGCGACTACGTCGTTCTCACCAGCGACAATCCGCGTAGTGAGGATCCGATCGACATCATCAACGATGCCTTGGTCGGCCTGCGCCGCACCGACGTCGAACACGAAATTGAGCTCGACCGCGGCAAGGCTATCCATCGCGCCATCGCGGCCGCTCGCCCGGGCGACGTCGTGCTGCTCGCCGGCAAAGGACACGAAGATTATCAGGTTTTGAAAGACCGCACCATTCACTTCGACGACCGCGAAGTGGCCCGTGCGGCGCTCGGCGAAATGGACTTGGTCCGGAGGCCCGCATGAAGGCCCTCGCCGATTTTCTACCGGCTCTTTCGACGGGAGTGCCCCACCAGCGGCGCTCCCGGTTCGAGAAGAAGCGCGGCGCCGGCTTTCCCGAGGCGTTGACTGGGACGCTCGCCTTGGGACTTCTGCTCTTGACCGGCGCCGCGCATTTTGTGATGTTTCTTGAAGGCGCTGTGGGTCGGAATTGGATCGGGAATGCTCTACTGGCTGCTCTATGAAAAGCTGGCCCATCTGTTTGGTCCCCTACGCCTTTTCGGGTATGTGACTTTCCGGACGGCCCTGGCAAGCCTGACGGCGATGCTGCTCTGCATCGTCTTCGGGCCGCTTTTGATTGAACAACTCCGGCGTTTCCAGGTCAGCCAGTACATCCGTGAAGACGGGCCGCAGTGGCACATGAAAAAGCAGGGTACGCCGACCATGGGCGGCATCCTGATTATCTTCGCGATCGCCATCCCGACGTTGCTCTTCACCAACTTGCGCAACCCATATGTCTGGGTGGCGCTGTTCGGTCTGCTCTCCTATGGCGCCATCGGCTTTTGGGACGACTATGCGAAGGTAACGAAGCGGCAAAATCTCGGCCTGACGGCGCGGGCCAAAATGGGCCTGCAAATCGTGGCGGCTTTCGGCATCGGCATCATGCTGATCCTGCTTCATGCGCGCGGCCTGTATTCGACCATTATCAACGTACCGTTTTTCAAATCCTTCAAGCCGGATCTCCTGATCGATCCACTGCTGCACTCGCCCTACACCTACCCATTTGCCTTCGCCTTCTTCTTTCTTTTTCTCGTCCTGGTCGTGGCAGGCTCGGCCAACGCCGTCAACCTGGCCGACGGACTTGATGGGCTCGCCATCGGCTTGATGATCATTGCGGGCACGGCGATGACGGGGCTAACCTACGTCACCTCGCACCGCGAATTCGGCGAGTATCTCGGCATCCAACGCCTGCCCGGCAGCGCGGAGCTAACCATTTTTTGCGGAGCCATGGTCGGAGCCTCCATCGGCTTCCTCTGGCATAACTGCCACCCGGCCGACGTTTTCATGGGTGATGTCGGCGCGCTCGCTCTCGGCGGAGGCATGGGCACCGTGGCCGTGTTAATCAAGCAGGAAGTGATGCTGCTCTTCATCGGCGGCGTCTACGTGATCGAACTGCTCTCGGTAGTGCTCCAGGTGGCCAGCGTGCGTCTCCGGGGCAAGCGGATTTTTCTCATGTCGCCCCTGCACCATCACTTTGAAAAACTGGGCTGGGACGAAACGAAAGTTGTTGTGCGGTTCTGGATTCTTGGCTTGATTATGGCGCTGTTTGCGCTAACTACATTGAAGTTGAGATAGCGAAAGGGAAAATGCAAGTCGCCGGAGTGGAATTGAAAGGCGCTCGTGTGCTCGTGCTCGGGCTCGCGCGATCGGGCTTGGCCGCTTCAGCCTTATTGGCTCGCCACGGCTCCCACGTGACAGCCGCCGACACGCGCCCGCTCGCTTCCATCCCAGGGGCCGCCGAAGCGCTCAGCGCCATCAACGCCGTTTATGCGGTCCAAGCCGACGATGCTGCGGCGGGACACGCGCTCGTCGTCATTTCGCCCGGAGTCCCAATCGACGCGCCCGTCTTGGTCGCCGCGCGCCACGGCGGCATCCCGGTGATTGCCGAGGTAGAGTTGGCCAGCTACTTTCTCCAGGGCCCCACGATCGGAGTCACGGGCTCAAACGGCAAAACCACCACTACCTCATTGATCGGCCATATTCTCCGCGCCTCCGGCATCCCCATGCAAGTCGGCGGCAACATCGGCACGCCCCCGTCCGCGATGGTCGATTCCTCTCGCCGCGACGAGTGGAACGTGCTCGAATTGTCCAGCTTCCAGCTCGAAGCTATCTCGAACTTCTGCGCGCGTATTGGGGTTTGCCTCAACCTCACCCCCGATCATCTGGACCGTCATGGCTCCATGGAAGTGTACGCGGGCGCCAAGCGCCGCCTGTTCGAAACGCAAGACGCCGGCGGCTTCGCTGTACTAAATGCAGATGACCCTTGGTGCGTCAGCTACGCGGCCACCATGCCGTCGCGCGCTCTCTGGTTTAGTCTCGTGCGTCCGGTCACGCCCGGCTTGTGGCTCGACGAAGCAGGCCGGCTCGTGTTCGACGGCGAACCGTTTATCGACGCCGGCGAAATCCCCTTGCTAGGCCGCCACAACATAGAAAACGTCCTCGCCGCGGCCGGAGCCGCCCGTTTGGCTGGAGCCACGCTCGTGCAAATCGCCGCCGCCGTCAAAACCTTTCCCGGCGTCGAGCATCGCTTAGAGCGCGTGCGCGAGTTGGCCGGCGTCGAATATTTCAACGATTCCAAAGCCACCAATGTAGACGCCGCCCTGAAGGCCGTTGACGCTTTTCCCGGCGGTCTCTGGATCATTCTCGGCGGCAAGGATAAAGGTAGCGACTATAGCGCCTTGCGTCCTGCGCTCGCCGCCAAAGCCCGCTCGGTGCTGCTGATCGGCGCGGCATCGGAGAAGATCGCCGGCCAACTCGAAGGCGCTGTCCCGCTGGTGCGCTGCGGAACCATGGAGGCGGCCGTCCGCCATGCCCATTCCCACGCGAAACAAAATGAGGTAGTTTTGTTAGCACCGGCCTGCGCCAGTTTCGACCAGTTTGAGAACTACGAACATCGTGGCCGGGTCTTCAAAGACTTGGTCCGCGCCCTGGACCGGGAGGCAGCCTGAATACGATGAGACTGAGAATGGATTGGATCTTATTCGGCGCCATCCTCGTGATGGTGTCGTTCGGCTTGGTGATGGTCTATAGCGCCTCATCGGTCACTCAGGAAATTAAGAAAAACGCCAAAGCCGCTGCGGCAGCCTCAGCCGCGAAGGAATTGCCGCTGGAAGTAGCCGAAGCGGGCGGCGAAGAACCTGCCACGCCGCAGCCCCCGCAGGAACCCGCCAGTTGGCCTTTGGGCGTTTCCTTGCGCCGCCTGTTCGCCGCCGCTCTCGGCCTCGTGGCGCTGCGCTTCTTCTGGCGTAACTACCACACTGGCGTCTTCACTCCCCCCTGGGCCGTCCTCGGCGTCGCGCTCGTCTTGTTCCTCCAACTGCTCGCGTACTGGATGGACACCGAGCAATCGCCGCATTGGGCGCTCTTCGTCCGCCAAGCCGGCGCCGCTCTCGCCGGTTTCTTCCTGATGATGTATCTAAGCCAGCGCGACTATCGCCAATTTCGCACCGCCCAGTGGGCTTTCTCCGCCCTCGGCTCCGTCATCTTCCTCTTAATCGTCGTTTACTTCGCCGACGACAAGCACCGTTGGTTGAGACTCGGCATTTCCATTCAACCCTCCGAACTCGCCAAGCCGGCGCTTGTTTTATTCCTCGCCTGGTTTGTCACCCTCCGCCGCACCGCGATCAATCACCCGGCTACGATTTGGCCCGCGGCGATGGCGCTGGTGGCTCTGGCGGGCGCCGTGATGATTCCCGACGTGGGCACCGCCGTTGTGCTGATCGTCACCGCTGCCGTGATTTTCTACCTGGCTGGATTGAACTGGCGCTACACCACCGCGGCGCTTGGCATCGGCACGGTTTTCCTGCTGATCGCCATCGTGTATGAACCATATCGCCTGAAGCGCGTCATTCAGTTTGCGGACCCCGAATACAAGTACCTCGTGAAGGTGGACCCGCAGCGCTGGCTGTGGAACCGCGCCGAAAAAGCGAAGAAGGTTACCAATACGCGTCATCAGGCCGAGCAGGCCAGAATCGCCACCGGCTCCGGCGGCATCTTCGGCCGGGGCGCGGGCGCCAACCGCCAGACAATGTTCCTGCCCGAAGCCCACAACGACTATATTTTCGCCATCGTCGCCGAAGAGCTGGGCCTCTTTGGAGCCACCTTTCTGCTCGGCGGTTTCATGATTATCTTGTGGCGCGGATACCGGCTCTTCTTCGCAGCGTCGGATGACTTCGGACGATACCTCGCGGTTGGCGTCAGCACCATGCTGGTCTTTCAAGCGCTGCTCAATATGAGCGTGGTATTGGATCTATTTCCGACCAAAGGGATTCCCCTGCCGCTCATCAGTTTCGGCGGTACTTCAATGTTGAGTTCGATGGTGCTGCTTGGGTTGCTGTTGAGTGTGAGCCAGCGCTCGAGCAATGCGTAATCGTGGCGACCTTCATCATGGCGGGAGGAGGAACGGGCGGTCACGTCGTGCCTTCCCTGGCGGTAGCTCGTGAGCTTGCCGCGCATGGCCATCGAGTGATCTTCATCGGAACCGAAGCCGGCCTCGAAGCGCGCCTCGTACCGGCCGCCGGATTTGACATCGAATGGATTGAAACGGGCGCCTGGCAAAGGGTCGCTTGGGCCCGGCGGTTGAAGACGTTGTGGCAGATTCCCGCCGGTTGCGCGCGGGCGTGGCGGGTGCTCGGAAAAAGCCGGGCGGCGGCGGTCTTTTCATTAGGCGGATATGTCGCCGCGCCGGTCGTCGCGGCGGCGCTCGCCAGGCGCATTCCGGTGGTGGCCATGGAGCCAAACGCGATCCCGGGCATGGTGAATCGCCTGGCGGGCCGCTGGGTCGCCAAGGCCTTGCTGGGTTTTGAAGAGGGTCGGCGGTGGTTCCCGCCCAGTTGCTCCGAAGTGACGGGAGTGCCCGTCAGAGCGGAGTTCTTCTCGCTGCCGCCCAAGCCATTGGACGAGGAATTGTCGATCCTGATTACCGGCGGCAGCCGAGGCTCACGGACACTCAATCAGGCGTTCGCCGCCAGTTGGCCGAAATTTCGAAAAGAGGGAGTGAAGGTGCGATTTCGTCATCAATCCGGAGTTGAGGCTCACGCCGCACTCGCGCAGGCGTTTGCCGAAACGGGCCTCCCCGGCGCAGTCGATCCCTTCATTAGCGACATGCCGGCGGCCTTTGCCGAGGCTGACTTGATTGTGTGCCGGTCTGGCGCCAACGCCGTCGCCGAACTCGCCGCCGCCGGTAAGCCGTCGATACTGGTGCCCTTCCCTTTCGCCGCCGGCGACCATCAAAAGAAGAACGCCGAAGCGTTTGTCCGCTCGGGCGCCGCCCGGCTTGTCGAAGATCGTGAAATGGACGGTCCCCGCCTCTTCGATGAGGTCATGCGGTTCATCCGGACCCCGGCGTCGCTCGCCGTAATGGGCGCCGCAGCCAAGCGTTTGGCCCATCCGGAAGCCGCCATACGCGCCGCCGCGATCCTCGAAGAGGTGGCCGGAGTCCATTCGCCCATTTGACTTGCCGGTCACGTAACCGAAACAATATAGAGTTTAAATGTTTTTTCGCCCACAGCACATTCATTTCGCGGGAATCGGCGGCATCGGCATGAGCGGCATCGCTGAGGTGATGCTGAATCTCGGCTACGCGGTCTCGGGCTCGGACCTCAAGAAGAGCCCCATCACCGACCGGCTGGAGACCCTCGGCGCCCAAATCTGCGAAGGCCACGCCGCAGCCAATCTGGGCGGCGCCAAAGCCCTGGTGATCTCCTCGGCCGTCAAGGAAGATAACCCCGAAGTCGTGGAGGCCCGCCGCCGTCAGATTCCGGTGATCCCGCGCGGCGAGTTGCTCGCCGAACTCATGCGCCTCAAGTATGGAATCGCGGTGGGCGGCAGTCACGGAAAAACCACCACCACGTCGATCGTGGCGGCCATCATGAGTCACGCCGGTCTCGACCCCACTGTTGTCGTGGGCGGCCGCGTCAAGACCATGGGCGGCAGCAACGCCCGCATGGGCAAGAGCGATTTCCTGGTGGTCGAATCGGATGAAAGCGACGGCTCGTTTCTCAAGCTGATGCCGATCCTCGCCGTGGTCACCAATATCGACCGCGAGCATCTCGATCACTACGGCACGTTCGACAACGTCCTCGCCGCGTTCGTGCAATTCATCAACGAAGTGCCGTTCTATGGCGCGGCGCTCGTCTGTCTCGATGACGAGCATGTCCAGCGAATCATGCCTCGCGTGCGGCGGCGCGTGATCACCTACGGCCTCAGCGCCCAAGCGGACCTTCGCATCGTTGAGCTCAAACCCGGGCCTGCCGCCAGTGAATTCCTGTTGCGCGACCGTGAACGCGAACTCGGCTGGTTCAATCTACCCGTCCCGGGCCACCATAACGTTTTGAATGCGACCGCTGCCATCGGCATCGCGCTTGAACTCGACGTCGCGCCGGACAAAATTCGGGAAGGCTTGGCCACCTACGGCGGCGTGGACCGGCGCATGCAAGTTCGCGGCGTGGAGCGCGGTGTCACGGTGATGGACGACTATGGCCACCACCCGACCGAAGTGCGCGCCACGCTGGCCGCCGCGCGTCTGGGCGCTTATCGCCGTCTGCTCGTACTCTTCCAACCGCACCGCTACACGCGCACGCAGTTATTGATGGACGATTTCGCGAGGGCGTTTCACGTGGCTGATCGAGTCTACGTGATGGATATTTATGCGGCGTCTGAAACGCCCATCGAGGGCGTGACCGGCGAAGCCCTCACCGCCCGCCTCCGCGACTTCGGTCATCGCGCCGCTCAATTCGTAGGCGGCATCGAGGCGGGGATTGAGGCCGTCTCCGCCGATGCCCAATCGGGCGACCTCGTCATCACCTTGGGCGCAGGCAGCGTCTCACAAGCCGGAGAAAGGATTCTGCGCGCCATCGCGGCGCGTACGAACGAATAGAAATCGGAATGGCGAAGAAAACTGGTGCAGTGAAGTTGAGCGAGACCCCGGCCGGCGAGGCGTTCGCCGCCGTACGGCCGTACGTGCTCCCTTTACTGGGTCTGACGTTCGGCCTGTTGGTCGCAATTCTCCTGGTGCAGCGTGTCGAGCGATACTTCCTCGAAGACTCGCGATTCCACGTTCGCAAAACCGATCTCGGCGCGAAGCTTTCACCTGACGTCCGCTTGGGTGGGGCCAACCGCACGCCCGTTCAATCCATTCGCGCCGTCTTTGTCAACGACGAAGGCGATAGCGTGTTTCGTATCCCCTTGACCGAACGGCGTAAAAAAATCGAAGAGATCAAATGGGTCCGGCGCGCTTCGGTGAGCAGAGTTTGGCCCAACCTGATTGACGTGCGCCTGGAAGAGCGGGTGCCCGTCGCCTTTGTGCAGTTGAATTCCTATAAGCGCCGCGATCAGCCCGGCCGGGTCGGTTTGATCGACGAAGAAGGCGAGTTGCTGCCGGTCACGCCCGGGATGGATGCGTTGCCGATGTTGACCGGCGTTCGCGAAGATCAGCAACCGGCCGCCAGAGCCGCACGCGTGCGCCTGATGCGCCGTCTCCTGGCCGACTTGGGCGACCTCGGAAAGCCGGTTTCGGAAGTCGACGTCTGCAAGGAAGACAATATAAGAGTGGTCTATCCGGTCGACGGGCACGCCGTCACTTTGTCGATGGGCTCCGACCGGTTCCGTCCGCGCTTGGAGCGGTTTCTGAAATACTATCCTGAGATTCAGAAGAAAATGCCAGGTACGGCGGGTCTCGATTTGCGCCTGGAAGACAGGATCACCGCCGACGAAATCGAACGCCAGGAGTGCGATGGCCAGCGGTAAAAACCAGCCCAGGTATGCGGTCGGAATCGACGCCGGAAGTTCGCGCACGCGCTGCGTGATCTGCGTCAATGAAGATCAGCGCTTGCGCTTTCTCGCCGCCGCCTCGGTTCCGTCGCGCGGTTTCCATAAAGGGCTCGTGGCCGATGTCGGCGCGATTTCTCAATCGATCAACTCCGCGATTAAAGAGGCGGAAACCCGTTCGCGTGTTCTGGTGGACTCGGTCGTGCTCGGTCTCGGCGGCGGATTGATCGAATCCTCCCAAGGCCGGGGCGTTTACGAATTCGGCCGGCCCAGAGAGATCACCGCCAACGATCTCGCCTATGCGGTGGAACTCGCCTCGCGCGTGCAAATCCAATCGGGCCGCATGCTCGTCCACGTTTTCCCGCAGGACTTCACCGTCGACGGGCGCGCCGGCTATCGCTATCCCGTCGGCCTCATGTGTACCAAACTCGAAGCCAACGTGCTCCTGGTCACCACGTCCGAGCAGGAGCACGAAGCTTTGATTTCGGCCGCGCATCAGGCGCACTTGTCCGTCGAAGACACCGTGTTTGAGCCGGTCGCCGCCGCCTACGCGGCGATTCTCCCGGAAGAGCGTCAACGCGGCGCGGCTGTCATCGACCTCGGTCTGCACTCGACCGGGTTGGCCATCTACGATGGCGATGCCTGCGTCGGCGCGGCCAGCCTTCCCGTTTCAGCCGACCATCTTACACGCGATATCGTCGCGGGCCTGCAATATTATCATTCGATCGGCGTCGCCTACGAGGACGCCGAAACGCTGAAGCGCGAATACGGCTGCGCCATGCTGGGCCTCACCGCCGACAATACGCTCATCGAAGTTCCACTCAGCGATGGCCGAGGTTCGCGCGAGATCACGCGCCGCCAGCTCAACGAAATTCTGGAAGCGCGCGCCGAAGAGTTGTTCGACCATCTACGCCAGGAAATCGGCCGCTGCGGCATGTCGCAAGTATTGTTGGAAGGCGTCTTCATCACCGGAGCCGGCGGGCGCCTCCAAGGTATGCTCGACATGGCCGAGCGCGTCTTAAACTGCCATGCCAAATTCGGTTTGACCGTGGGGATTCTCGACTGGCCCCAGAATTTCCAGGACCCTGCCTGGACCACCGCCGCCGGGCTGGCCATGTACTCGGCTCGCTTACGGCAACATAAGACTAACCGCCGCCGCACGCCCGGCCTGCTCGGGATGCTGAGCTGGTGAGCGCATTATTCAACGACACGGAGAGACTCCAGTGCTGAACCTCGAAGATACGATGAAGTTTGAAATGGCCGAGGATTCCTCGCCCGTCACGCGCATCAAGGTGATCGGCATCGGCGGCGCCGGCGGCAATGCCGTCGCGCGCATGATGGAGAACGGCCCCCCTGGCATTGAATACTACGTTCTCAATACAGACCGGCAGGCGTTGATGGCGTCGCCTGTGAAGAACAAACTGGCGATCGGCCCCAAGATCACCAACGGGCTCGGCGCGGGCTCGGACCCGGCTATTGGCCGCCAAGCCGCCCTCGAAGACACTGAACGCATCATTGAAATTCTCGAAGGCGCCGACATGGTCTTTGTCGCGGCCGGTCTCGGCGGAGGCACGGGCACCGGAGCCGCGCCCGTCGTCGCTTCGCTCGCCAAGGAATTGAATGCGCTCACCGTGGCCGTGGTCACCAAGCCCTTCCGCTTCGAAGGCCCTCGCCGGATGCAAGTCGCCGAGCGCGGCCTCGCCGAACTGACCGGCACGGTCGACACCGTGATCACTATTCCCAACAACCGGCTCCTGGAAATTGTGCCGAAAGGAACCAGCGTACCCGAAGCCTTCCAAATGGCCGACGATGTCTTGCGGCAGGCCGTTCACGGCATCAGCGACATCATCACCACGCCCGGCCTGATCAATCGCGACTTCGCCGACATTCGCGCCATCATGCTCGGCATGGGCCACGCCATGATGAGCACCGGCGTCGCCACCGGCGCCAACGCAGCGGTGGACGCGGCGCGTCGCGCCATCACCAACCCGCTCCTCGAAGACGGTGGCGTCAATGGCGCGCGTGGAGTGCTCATCAATATCGCAGCTTCCAGCACGGTCGGCCTTTCCGAAATCGACGAAGCCTGCAACCTGATCTGGGAAGCCACCGGCAACCCCGACGTCCACATCAACTACGGCATGGTGCTCAACGAGAAACTGGGCGACGAAGTGCGAGTCTCGGTCATCGCCACGGGCTTCGAGCGCGAAGGCGTTGAGCCGCCGCCACGCAAGGTGGAGACCACCGCTCGCCCGTCGGTTAAGACACCCTCGGCCCCGTCCTTGGCCGCCCCCACGCCTGAACCGTTAGCCGCCGCGCCGCCGCCGCTCCCATCCTCAACCATCACCGAAATCAGACTAGCCAGACCGGCCGCTCCACCGCCGCCGCCTCCTTCGGCAGAACCGGAAATCGCAGCACACGCCCCGGAGCCCCCAGGCCTGGAATTAGTGGAACCCGCCAAATCGTCGCCTGTCTTCGATCCCGAGGCTGCGACCGTCACGCCCGCGCGTGATTCGGCGACGCCCGCGACCGTCCAGTCGAACGACCTCGAGACGCCCGCTTTCATGCGTCGCGAGCGCAGATTGTTCCAGTAACAAGCGATGCGCTTCCGTTACTTGGACATTCTCATCAATCTGTTCGTCGTCGCCTTGATGGTCTCCAACCTGGTCGCGGGAAAAATTATCGCCATCGGCGACTTGCGCGTCAGTGGCGCTCAAGTCCTCTTCCCGCTGACCTACATCTTCGGAGACATCTTCACTGAGGTCTACGGCTACTCAGCGTCGCGCCGCGCCATCTGGACTGGCTTCATTGCGTCTTCGGTTCTCGCTGTGATGGGTCTGATCATAGTAGCCCTCCCGCCTGCGCCCGAGTGGCACGATCAGTTGGCGTTTGAAAAGGTTTTCTACAACGTCCCGCGCAACGTTATCGGCAGTCTGATCGCCTACTGGTGCGGAGAGTTCGCCAACGCCTTTGTGATGGCCAAACTGAAGATGCTCACCCAGGGCAGGCTTTTGTGGGTGCGAACGATCGGCTCCACCGTTGTCGGGCAATTGATCGACACGATTATTGTCGTGCTGTTCATCTTCGGCGGTCAGGCGAATTTGCAGACATTGCTGACCCTCATCGGATCCGGCTACTTGGTAAAAGTCGTGTACGAGGCAGCGGCCACGCCGCTCACCTACTTCATTGTGAACGCGCTCAAGCGCATCGAAGGCGTCGACATTTTCGACCGTTCGACGGACTTCAACCCCTTCGCCGCTGCCCCCTCGGCTCCGATGGTCGACAGTCAGTCAAGCACCGATCCGCGGGCTCAGGTGTAGGTCGCGCGACGTTACTCAGCCGCGCGCGCAAGCAAGCCCTGATGTTCGTCCGAACATTGAAAGCGATGAAAATCAGCGAGGCATGCAGTAAGATTGGCTTGGCAAGGAGGTGGCTGAGGTCGAGTCCG